>JAJFVH010000023.1 GCA_021371875.1 Bacteroidales bacterium | reverse complement strand
TTCTTCGTCGTCAACCATATCACATTTGTTCATGAAAACAACGATGCGGGGAACGTTTACCTGACGTGCCAGAAGGATGTGTTCGCGTGTTTGTGGCATAGGGCCATCAGTTGCAGCAACTACAATGATAGCGCCGTCCATTTGAGCAGCACCAGTAACCATGTTTTTAACGTAGTCGGCGTGACCCGGACAGTCAACGTGTGCATAGTGACGTGAAGCTGTTTGATATTCAACGTGTGCAGTATTAATGGTAATACCACGTTCTTTTTCTTCAGGTGCATTATCGATAGAATCGAACGAACGCAATTCAGAAAGTCCTTTTTTTGCAAGTACGGTAGTAATTGCAGCGGTCAAAGTAGTTTTACCGTGGTCGACGTGACCAATGGTACCTACGTTAACGTGAGGTTTTGACCTGTCAAATTTTTCTTTTGCCATAATTCAAAGATTATTTAATAATTAATTATATGTTTTATAAAAGCTTACAAAGTTGAGCTGTTGATGAGAATTGAACTCGCGACCTCTTCCTTACCAAGGAAGTGCTCTACCACTGAGCTACAACAGCAAATTAAACCCCCTTCAAATTCTCCCGAAAGGGAAAATCTCCCTCCCATTGAGAAGGATAGGTGGGTTTCTTTTTAAAAAGAGCGGAAGACGGGACTCAAACCCGCGACCCTCAGCTTGGAAGGCTAATGCTCTATCGACTGAGCTACTTCCGCAATTTAAGCCTCCTCCTTATCCCCCCGAAGGGGAAAAGTCTCCTCTCTTTTGGGGAGGTTTGGAGAGGCTGTGGGCAGTGATGGATTCGAACCACCGAAGTCGAAAGACAGCTGAGTTACAGTCAGCCCCATTTGGCCACTCTGGTAACTGCCCGGATTTTTTTAAACACGAAAAAAATGAGAAGAATTCGTCCACTCTTCTTAATTTATTTGTTAATTCTCATGCGGTTTGAGCCTCTTGTCGGATTCGAACCAACGACCCCGAGATTACAAATCACGTGCTCTGGCCAACTGAGCTAAAGAGGCAAAGTGCTGTTTTATCAGCCTTTTACAGCCTAAAAAGCCGTTTAAATACTGCTATTCAAACGGCTTGCAAATGTACAAAATTATTTCGGACTACAAAACATTTGTATGAATATTTTATTTTTTAGTTGTTTTTTCCTTGTGTTTGCGGATTTGCTTTTCTAATGCATCTACGGTAAGGTCAATAGCTTCTTCAAATGTATCACAGGTTTTCGAGGCAAAAAAATCTACATTCGGAATGGCAATTTTTATTTCTGCTTCTTTGTTTGTTGCTGATTCGGGCTTTACTACTTTTAAATATACTTCTACATTGATAATTTCATCAAAAAACTTATCCAATTTTGATGTTTTTTTGTTAATGTACGATTCCAAAGCGGTTGTTGCATCAAAATTGATGGATTGAATCCTTAGTTTCATAAATACCTCCTTTTTTATTTAGCTCGTGGATGAGCCTGTTTATATATATTGTATAGTTCGTCAAAACTCGTGTGTGTATAAACCTGCGTTGCTGCAAGGCTGCTATGACCGAGTAGTTCTTTTACGGCATTTATATCGGCGCCCTGATTGAGTAATCCCGTGGCAAAGGTATGGCGTAGCACGTGGGGGCTTGTTTTGGAGAGACTGCTAACTTGCGACATGGCATTGTGTACAAGGTTGTAAACCATATTCGGGTATAGTTTTTTGCCGTTTTCGCGAACGAATAAAAATGGAGCCTGAATTTTTATCTGTTCGTTCCGAATCCGGATGTATTGTTCAATTTTTAAACAGAAATCTTTACTGACTGGTATGATGCGTTGTTTGTTGCGTTTTCCCACAACCCGCAGGTTTCCTTCTGCAAGGTCCAAATCATTATCTTTGATGGAAATTAGCTCGGAAAGCCGTATGCCTGTCAAATAGAACATTTCTAAAATTAAATGATTGCGCAGGGCTTCAAAATTTTCGGGTAAAAATGTTTCGTCCAAGGCCGTTTCCATTTCTGTCTGTTTAAAAAACGCAGGGAGAGGCTTATTTGTTTTGGGTAAAATGATTTTTAACGTAGGATTTTTCTGGGTGTAACCACGTGTGAGTAAAAACCGCCAAAACGACCTGAGTGTGGATATCTTTCGTGAAAGTGTGCGCGCAGAAATGTCGGATGACATTAATGAAAGCACCCATTGTTGTATTTGTTTCGCTTCAACCGACGCAGGAGTGAATTGATCTTCTCCAACCTGAAGAAAGTTGCAAAACTGAATCAGGTCGGTATGATACGACAAAACAGTATGAGATGAATAATTCTTCTCATACTGTAAATATTGCAGAAATTCGTTAATCATAACCGTAGGTTCAATTCTGCAACGAAAATAAAATAAATAAATCAGCCGGGCAAACTTTCTGCCGATTTTTTTACTTTTTTATTCTTCGTCTAATTGCATTTTTTGTACGTAAACCGCGTGGATTTTTTCTTCGCGTTTTACAATGGAAGGCTTGTCGAAACATTGACGGCGACGAAGTTCTTTTACCACGCCTGTTTTTTCAAATTTACGTTTGAATTTTTTCAATGCTCTTTCAATGTTTTCGCCTTCTTTTACGGGTACTACGATCATAATTAATAGTTATTTTAATATGTTTTGTTTTTAATTTCAAATTCGGACTGCAAAGATAGAGAATCATTTTGAAATTGCAAAACCTTTTTTTTGATTTTTATTTAATGATTTAATTGTTGTCGTTAAAAACAGTCCTTTTTAGATTAATTCATGCTTCTTTATCCTGCAGTTAACTCTTGAGATTTTCTTTCTGAAGAGATTTCAAACTTTCCTGATGATTTTTCAGTTCTCAACATAAATATCGTGTATGTTCGTTATTTCAAATATTTTTCAAGAAATTGATCCTGTTCCCATAACAAATGCAGGATATTCTCGCGGGCTACGTAGCTATGTTGTTCCTTGGGCAAAATTACCATGCGGGCAGGCCCGCCAAGTCCTTTCAGCGCCTGGAAATAACGTTCGGTTTGCAGCGTAAATGTTCCGGGATTGTTGTCGGCTTCACCATGCACAAGCAACATAGGCGTTTTCATTTTATCGGCATGCATAAAAGGCGACATGGCGTCGTACACTTCCGGAGCCTCCCAGTAATTGCGTTGTTCACTTTGGAAGCCAAAAGGAGTTAACGTCCGGTTGTAAGCGCCGCTACGGGCAATGCCGCACGCAAACAAATCGGAATGTGTAAGCAGGTTGGCGGTCATAAATGCCCCGTAGGAATGTCCGCCCACGGCCACTTTTGTCCGGTCGATATAACCGAGTGAATCCATCGCATCGATAGCAGCTTTGGCATTGGAAACCAGTTGTTCGATAAACGAATCATTCGGTTCTGTTTTTCCTTCGCCCACGACAGGGAAAGCCGCATCGTCGAGGATGGCGTAACCGCGTGTTACCCAGTAAACGAACGAACCGTAATACGGGAATGTAAATTCGTTGGGATTGGCGGTGCTTTGTCCTGCACTGTTTTTATCTTTGTACTCGGCAGGATATGCCCAAATGAGCAAAGGTAGTTTTTCGTTTTTCGCTTTTCTGTCGTAACCTGCTGGTAAGTAAAGCGTTCCTGAAAGTTCCACGCCATCTGCACGTTTGTATTTAATCAGTTCCTTGTAAACGTTTTTGATGCTTTCGAAAGGGTTGGGGAAATATGTCAGTTGCAAAGGCGCTATTCGTTTTTTCAGGTTGCGGATATAATAATTGGGATATTCGTTTTTCGATTGGATGCGAACCAGCACTTCGCCCTTTGTTACGTCCATAATGTCGAATATTTCTTCCATTTTGTCGGTGTAGACCGACTGATAGAGGCGTTTCGTCTTCAGTGTCCTCAAATTCAGTTCGTCGATAAAAGGGAACTGACCTTTGGGGGTAAAACCATCGCCGATTCTGAAAATACGGTTGTTGTCTATGGTCAATATATATTTTCCGTATTCATTTTTTCGTGTTTCAAAATCTCCCGGATCGGAATAAACATCCTGGTAATTGCGGTCGGAAACCACACGCGGAGCTGCTCCGGGTTTTGATGGATCGAACAAATAGCTTTTCACTTGCCGCGTATCGTACCATTCGTCCTGCAAAACAGCTGTTGTAGCATATCCCCAAATAATGTGCGAAAAACGCAGGTTCGATTTGATAAGCAATTCCGGTTTTTTATCGAAAGGAGCTTTCCAGGTGTAAACCGCGTCGCGGAATTCCGTTTCTTTTTTAGGGTCGCCTTCGTCGAGCGCTTCTACGAAGAACAAGGTGGATGGAACGTCCGAACGCCAGTTCAGATTGCGTTTTCCTTTGCGTACAGCCATAAAACCTTTGGGAAGGACTTCGGTGAGCGGCACTTCGGTTACTGTTTTTACTTCCTTCCCGTTCAGGTCGTATATCACATACCGTTGGGGGAAGCGGCTGAGCGGAACAATATACGAAAACGGTTTTTGGATAGTATTTATAAGTAAATATTGTCCATTAGGCGAGAAATTTTCCCCTGCGTAGATGTCAGCAGATTTGAACAGGGTTTTATTCCCGTTTAAATCTACTTTATAAAGTTCGGCGGTAGTCAGCGCTATAAAGTTTGCCTCGTCCGAAGGATTTTTCAGCAGGTCCTGGTAAGTACGGTTTTGTGCTTTCGAACCATCGCTTACGGAGATTGTAGGGCCTGCAGGCAAAGCCTTTTTCGGGTCAATCAGAGCCGGTCGATTGCCTGGTATAAGGCGAACTAACAATGTCCGGCTGTCGCGATACCAGTTCAGCGGATTGCCCAGGTTTGCATTCGCAACGGCTTCAGTCAGCCGCGTAGCCTGGGCCGTAGCAAAGTCCATCACCCAAAGTTCCAATCCTTCGGCGGTAGTGTGTGTAAAAGCCACTTTCGTTTCGTCGGGCGACCAGGTGAGATAAGCAATGCGTGGTTTAGCCGGAAGTCCTTTTATCTGAATGGGTTCATCGCCCGATACTTTGCGTATTTTCAGGTTGCTGATATAGCTCATTGACGAGCTGATATTGGTTACAGGGTTTACACGCAGTCCGGCAAGGCTGATTTCCTGTTGATTCAGGTCGTCGAGCGATTTGTATGTGTCGTGGTAACTGAGCAACATATATTTTTTGTGCGAGTCGATAGTTACTGTTGGAGCCCGCTGATAGTCGGCGAGTTGTAAAATGCTTTCTGGCGGAAGTTGATAAGTCAGGTTTTCCTGAGCCTTGATGTTGGTTATTCCCATTATCGTAATAAATAAAATTAACAGGTTTTTTTTCATATTCGTTATTTTTAATTCAGAATACAAAGTTAAACTATTCTTTTTGAAACATACACAAAAGCCATTGCCTGAAAAACGCAATGGCTTTTGTGTTATCTTTGAGTTTGAAAGAATTAATTAATTAAATCGGGAGCAATGTTTATTTTTTTCTTATAAACATCGATAAAGAGATTCGGCTCGGGGCGTTCCTCGAACAAAGGTTCATTCTCATCAAATTCAATTCCGCTTCCATCTACTAACAAACCGGGGATGCCATTTTCTTCAACCGGCATGTAAACCGAATCCGGCAAATTACGTTTTTTCAATATCCAGTCGAACATTATACTGGGCTCATAAACGAAGTATTTTACAAAATCAACATTGGCGATACCGTTTCCGTTATGCCATTCCTTGGTGCGTTTAATAGTTTTGTTTTTAATTTTTTTCCTTAGATTATATTCGCCGCCAATCAGATTTATCGGGATATTCACATCTATCTTCCAGTCTTTAGATTCGACAGGAAGCAGATTAATCAAGTCAAGCATCGCCATTCCGAATGCCGAACAACCTGAGCCTTCCTCATGGTAGCGTGGCCAGAAAGCTCCACCGTAATAGTCGCTGGGCGATTTTTTTTCATCCATTTTACGGGAGTAATTATCGATGAAATTGATAATGCGTTTTGCCGCTTTTTCGTTGATGCGATATCTGATAAAAGCCAGCTTGTTCCTTTTAGCGTACACATTTAATTTGTGTTCCAGTTCCTGATGTGTTTCGAGTCTTCCCTGCATAGCCGCACCCATTATGGCAAATCCAACTTTTTGTTTCAGCACCAAATCCACTTTTTCATGTATGCTTGCGGATGTTTGCGCTATCAGTAAAGGTCGTGGTAGCAGGGGCGTCTTCAACCCCACGGCTAAATGACCCAGCAAATAATTATCCTGCTGTGTGATGGTTCTTAAGTAACAATGTTTCATGCTTTTGTATAGCGTCGATGGACTGCTCCAGTCGAGAGGCAACAAAGTTGGCATTACATAAATTGTGAATTCGTTGATTTGGTTGCTGTTTTCATTCGTTTGTGCCTTCCCTGTCAGGCCGGATGACATGCACACAATCAAAATGATATAGCGGAAAAATTTATAAAGGGAAAAATTCATAGTTGTAATCTTTTTGTAGCTTATATGCAAAGGTAATTAAAAAAACTCTTTAAAAAACATATTATCCTCTTTTTTGTTCCGGGAAGTCATTCCTGTCCCGAAATTTTTGCATGAAAAGGCCGACTTTTAAAAAGCTAACATAAATTAGAATGTGAAAAGCTAATATTAAACGTATAAAAATCTTATGCAAACGTTTGCATAATCTAAAATTATCACTACTTTTACTCCCTGAAAAAATTATTTTTATTCATTTAATAGTTCTTATTATGAAAAGAATTTTACTCTTTTTTGCGTTGCTGTGGCAAATTGTATATGCTCAACAAGTTGATGTTCTTTCAGTTAGAATAATTGAAAAAACGAGTAACGGTGGTTATTACCATCCTGTGTTCAGTCCTTCAAACCAGTTTTTGCTGGCTACTGATGCCGGCTACAAAGGTTTGAAAATGATTTCATTTTCCGACAATGAAATTAAAACCATCACACAAGAGCCGGGTGCCGGCTATGGAGTACGTGTCAGTAATGACGGAAATGAGATTGTGTACAGAAAAAATGAACTGATAAAGAACTTGAAATACAGTTCTCTGATTGTGCATACATTAAAAACCGGATCAGAAAAGCAGCTTGTTTCGCGCACCCGCGATCAGTTGACGCCTGCATTTTCGGCTGGTAAACCATTTTATGTAAAAGGGTCGAAACTGAATCGAAAATCCATTTCAACATCTGAATTAATCCCTGTTATTCAGACAGAAGACCGCAAGTTGGTGCTTTATAATGGAGAAAACAGAAAGGTTTTAACGCCAAACGGTGCAAATGAGAGTTATTTCTGGTCTTCAATTTCGCCCGATTTTGAGAAGATTGCTTATACCGTTGCCGGCAAAGGAACATTTGTGTGCAATATAAACGGAACAAATGTAAAGTCGTTAGGAAAACTGAGTGCTCCCAAGTGGCTGAATAACAATTGGTTGATTGGGATGGATGATAAAGACAACGGACAAGAAGTGATCTCATCGGTTATAGTTGCAGTGACGGCAGATGGCAAGAATCGTCAGGTGCTGACTGTTCAGGAGGAAGTAAAAGCCATGTATCCATCCGCCTCTCCCGATGCAAAACAAATAGCTTTCTGCACCGACAATGGTCAATTATATTTAATCAACATCGATATAAAATAGGAGAAGACGATTATGAAAAAACTTTTAGGAATCTTCCTTACATTATTTATTTGCATTGCGTTGCAGGCCGGTGATTTTACAGGTGTAAAAATCTATATCAACCCAGGACACGGGGGCTATGACGGAGCCAACGACCGGAATCTTATTACAATTAATTATGCTTTAGGCGATACACTCGGATTCTGGGAATCGTGGAGTAATTTGCAAAAAGGATTGGCTCTTCGTGATATGCTGCAGGCTGCTAATGCCACAGTTTATATGTCGCGTACGCAGAACCGTGATGAAGATGACCGTTTGCTTTCTGAAATAGCCGAAGAGACCAATGCAAATAACGTGGATGCGTTTTTGTCTATCCATAGTAATGCACTTGGAACTAACACGGGAACAAATTATTTATTATTGCTTCATCATGGATATGACAATGCCCCGACTGTGGCTGCCAGTTTGCCTATGGCACAAACAGCCTGGCCGCGTTTAATCTCAAATCAACTTACCGTATGGACGTATTATACTACATCAACTAATATAAGAGGCGATTATTCATTTTATGGAAACACTTCTGGCTTAGGGGTTTTACGTCCACTCACTGTTCCCGGATTTTTATCCGAAGGTTCATTCCACGATTATCAACCTGAAACACACCGTTTGCTGAATCAGGATTATCGTAAACTCGAAGCAACTAATTTTTACAGATATTTTTGCGATTATTTTCAGAGAGATCTTCCTTCGACCGGTGTGATTGCAGGATATGTAAAAGGGAAAGATGAAACTATTGTCAATCCCAAATTCACTTACAAAGCAGGTACGCACGACCGTTGGTTGCCGCTTAACGGCGCCAGAGTGAAATTGATGAATGTTGCAGGCGATTCTTTAAACGGCTATCAGATTGATACACTTTATAACGGAATTTTTGCGTTTCATAATATAGCTCCGGGTAATTATAAGCTTCGTTTCGAGGCTAAAGATCATACAGTTAAAGATACTACGGTAACAGTAACCGCTGCAGCAACCACTTATGCTAAAATGTTGCTGGTGAATCCATCTATCGTTGTAGCTAAAGATACAACTCCCGATTATCCGGATCCTGTTCAGGAAGCCGGTGTAGTTGCCATGAACGAATATAAATTCGGAACTTCGGAACCAGTTGTGCCCGAATGGCTGAATCAGAGTCAAATCAAAAAGGCCGTTTATCGCAATGAAAAACTCTATGTGCTGACTGATGAGCCAAAAATAATGGTTATCGATGCACAAACTACAGCAAAAATCCGGGAAATGGATTTAACCGATATTTCGGGTGGTGTCAATATTATCAATGATATTGCCTTTACATCTGATGGTTATTTGTTGGCATGCAATAAGGACACTATTTCTTTGCCGGAAACAAAAGATCGTTATTTTAAAGTGTATACATGGGACAATGATTCTGTTGCACCAAAAATGCTTTTCCAAACTCAATATCAGGCATCTTGGTCGAATGGAGTTGTAGGAGAGACTTTTGCAGTAAGCGGTCTTCGTTCTAAATGTACTATTTACACACCATCTGTAACTATCGGTTCTTCAAAACAAATCAGAATCATGGGTTTACAATACGAGGAAGGAATAACTACAATCGGATATAAGTACATGATGGATGTTGCTAATTATACAGAAGGTATCTGGGGAAAGAAATTTAAATTCAGTACTTCAACCACAGGATCGGATCATTTTTATCTCGACAGTGAAAAAATAGTTCCTGCTGAATATCAGTTTAACTGGGGATTGGCCGATCGTTCTCCACTTGTAAGTAAAGGTGCCTTTGCAGAAAAATCAGGATATACACTTCAGCCGGTTGCTTCAGGTATTCATTTCTTCCGTCATGCAAAACATGTGTTTATGGTGTCGCCTGTTTGTGCAAACGATTCTACTTCAGTAGGTGTTGCCCTTTTCGACGTAACAAATGGACTTGGTAATGCCGTTAAAGTCTCAACTAAATTGCCCGAAGCCGGTCTTGGAACTCAAAAAGCATCGTTTATGGTTGCAGCCGCAAAAGTGAGCAGATACGATATCGACCTAATTATTATGGCTCAAAATCAAGGAATGGCACGTTACAAAACAGTTGCTGCCACAAAAGCAAATATTTATGCTTCTGAATTAAAGGCTCAACCAACTACTAATGGTTATGACCTGATATTTACGCTCAATGAAGCGGCAAATTCCGTGATGATTGATATTTATAACGGTAACGATATAGTAAAATCAATTAATGCCGGTGCAATGGCTAAAGGTCAACAAACAGTTTCTGTGTTAGCTTCCGATTTATACAATGGTACATTTACCTGGAAAGTTACTGCTATGGCAGAAGGTATTGATCGTCCGCTGAAAATATCAGATAATACAAAACCTGAAATGCAATTTTACTCACCACGTGGTGTTGCAGTCGATAACAGTTTCGAAAGTCCGTTCTTTGGACGTGTTTATGCTTCGGAAACAGTTCCGGGGGCTGTAACAAATAGAACTACTAAAGATGGAATTTATATTTTAAATGCTGCACTTCAAGATGTTACAAATCAAAGTGCTGAGAGTTATGCTGGACAAATTACGTGGGGTGCCGCTAATTCACCAATGCGTGTAAATGTGGGCGAAGATGGTAAAGTTTATTTGACCGATTTCAGTGACAGTAATCCTGGCGTCTGGATTATGGATCCTGTCCAACCCACTGCAGCATTTACTCCTGTGTTTAGTGGACTGACCAAAGGTACAACCGGACTGTCAAGTAAAGACGGTGTGAATGTTCACGGATCGATTTCGCATTGCTGGGTTACCGGAGTTGGTGAAAACAGGAAGCTTTACACGTTTGATAAATATTATGTTGATGCAGTAGCAACCAATCCGGGAAATTTACTGCAATATAATATTGGTAATCTGAAAACGAGCTGGCAATCAGCACCAAGTGCAATTGTTTACAACGATATTATAAATGGTAACCTTCAGCAGAATTATAATTCGTGTATAGCTCCTGATGGTCGAGGTGGCTGGTGGATTTCTCAATACAGAGCCGAAGATGCTGCTACAATTCCTTCGTTAATCCACGTAAAACCTGATGGTTCGGTTTCATTTAACTCGGGTAAAACACCGACTTTGATAGGAAATTCGTATATGGGTGGTATGGCTGTAAACTACGAAGGAACTAAAATTGCTATGGGTTGTAAGGACGAAGTGAAGATATTTGCAATCAGCTTCTCGGAACAGGGAGTTGCTTCGCTTATTCTTCTTCATTCCATTAAGCCTGCTATGGGAACAAATACGGCAGGACTTGCATTGGATCGCGCCGGTAACTTGTATGTAATTTCGAATACTTCCGAACGATTGGGAGTGTGGTCATTGCCAAAAGCAGACAATAGTTTTACAACTCCTGCTCCCTCAAATCAGAAAATTACGATTCTTATCAATGCAACAGACGAAGTTACTGAACCCGGTAAACTTATCAGGGTATATCCTAATCCGGCAGTTGATATGCTTGTGATCGAAAGCAAAGGTGTTGACGTAGAATCCTACAGTGTGTTCGATTTGAAAGGTCAGTTAATTGTAAGTGATATTATGACTGATAATCGCACACAATTTTCTGTTGGTGATTTACAATCAGGTATTTATATGCTTAAATTAAAAACATCAGCAGGTGTTGTAGTTAAACGGATTATCAAAAAATAATCATTTTACAGCAAGTTGAAGTGCTCAAAGCGTTCGTCAATTGACGAATCTTTGAGCACTTAAGATTCAAAATGTAATTCAACAAACGCTTTTGTGTCATTAGGACGACGCAAAGGGTTTCGGAAAAACGATAATATTTTTCATTATTAATTTTGTTTTTAAACATTAAAAACATTTCTGCAAACGTTTGCAATTAATAATTAAAATTTCTATTTTTATTCCATCAAATACATTAATTAATTTTTATTTACTTTTAAATTATTGAGTTATGAAAAAAATTACTTTATTATTAGCCGTCTTGACGGTTAGTTTTTTTGCAATGGCCGAAGGCATGTCAGGTACATACAAAGTAGGAGTTACTGAAGTATCGCCTAATTTTTCTTCATTAAGTGCTGCAGCAACAGCGTTGAATACAAATGGTGTTGCAGGACATGTTGTGTTCGAAATTACTTCTGATATAACTGAAGCAGCCAACATTGGATTAGGTGTTAATACAAACGGATTCAGCATTACTATTCGTCCGGATCAGGATGTTGACAGAACAATTACTTTTACGCAGGCTACAGATAATAATGGCCCTTCAGGTGGTTTTGTAATTGGAATAACAAATGTAGCTGATTGGACAACTCTTTTGACAACAGATAATGTCACAATTGACGGCTCTAGTGTTGGCGGAACTGCGAGAAGACTAACTTTTAAAAGTGCAGCTGCAGCACATTATTATACAGGTCCGATATGTGTAGCAGGAAACTCAAATACTATTACAATAAAAAATATTGTTGCTAAGCATGAAGCTGCTGCTTCAGCAGCAGCTAATAATTCATATTGTATTGGAATACGAAATAGAAATAGTTCTTCTGTAAATTACACTCCCGACGCTATTATTATTGAGAATTGTGAAATATATTCAAATAATTCAACCGCATCAAATGCAATAGGATTTATAAATTCAGGAACACCTACGACTACATCAACAGGTTGTATTGTTAGAAATAATACGATTTCAGCTCGCCATAGAGGGATATTTTACAGTTATGTTACAAGTTTCGAGGTATACGGTAATACAATTGAATTAAATCAAACAGTTTCTGGATTAGCGAGTTCAGGTATTGCAGGTAATGCAGGTAATACTGGGACAATGAAAATATATAACAATAAATTATTGAAGTTTAAAACGGCCAATACTGCAGGTGGAGGTTATGGAATTCGGGGCATACAAGCTAGTGGTGGTGGAACTTATTTGATTTATAATAACTTTATTACTGGCTTTGAAACTCCAGCTATAGGAACTACCGAAGTTGTTGGCATAAGAGTAGGTGTTGGCTCAAATGTATATAATAACACTATAGTTATGAATGATGTTACAACGACAGGGGCAGGCACTACGCCTTTTGCCGGTATTGTCACTTATTCAGCTTCATGTATTTTTAAAAACAACATCATTATAAATAAAGAAGATAATTTTGCTTCGTATTGTATTTACGATGCAGCAAGCAATGCAACAACTTCAATAGTAAGCGATTATAATGTTTTCTATAAAACTGGTAGTACAAATGCTAAGATAGGATATTACGCTACAGTAGCACAGGAGACACTTGCTAATTGGCAGACGGCATCGGAAAAGGATGCAAACTCAAAATCAGTTGATGTAAGCTTCGTTGATGCTGCAACCGGTGATTTGAGAATTACAGGGGATTCCGAACATGATGATCATTTGGCTGTTCCTCGATTGGATGAGGTCTTGACCGATATGTTTGGAACATCCCGTGCCGCATATACTTATGCCGGTGCACACGAAGCTGCCCAGCCTTTTTATTGGACAGGAACGGAAACCCCGTCTGCAACAACCCGTATCATCCGTACAGTGTCGGGTATTGAAGTTATTCTTGAAAATGAGTCAACCATTGAAGTCTATAATATGAACGGTATGATGATTGACAAAGTGACCACGAGCGGAACTTATACCCGTGATTTGAACAATGGCGTTTATATTATTCGCATCAACGGTCAATCTACTAAATTTATAAAATAAAATTCAAGCGTTTTTAAGGTAGTTTAATTGTAAAAACAACCAATATAATCAAATGATTATATTGGTTGTTTTTTTATATAAAAAGACTGAGCCAATGTTGTTAAGACTGAATTCGGGAAAGTATTTATTGTTTGAGAAGTTTTAAACAAATTGCTGTCAATTTGCATTATAATATCAGATGGAAGTCTTATTATTTAACCGGAGGTTTATCAAAATGCCTTTTATGATCAACTCAGAAAATAATCAAAATTTTCAATAACAGGACAATACAAATATGTTAAATTTCATTCAATTAAATGAATTGATATTTATATTTTTACTATTTTTACCGCCTATTTAAGAACCGATAACCCAATGAAAAAAGACTGTGCATTTTTAATAGGAATATTGTTTTTGACAGTAGCTTTACCCGCTCAAAAAGTCGGGCTTGTGCTTAGTGGCGGAGGTGCGCGGGGAATAACTCATATTGGCGTTATCAAGGCGCTTGAGGAAAACAATATCCCGATTGATTATATCGCAGGTACTTCGATGGGAGCCATTGTTGGGTCAATGTATGCCATGGGCTATTCGGTCGACGAAATGGTTGAAGTTCTCAAATCCGACGATTTCAGACGCTGGTCTACCGGTGAACTTGATCCTCAATATGTTTATTATTACCGCAATGCCGACCCGAAACCGAGTTTTGCCGAGTTGCGTTTCAATTTGAAACAGCTTGATTCTCTTCATTTTAAGCCGTCATTCTTACCCACCAATATAGTGTCGCCACGGCAAATGAATTATGCTTTTGTTGAACTGTTCAGCAAGGCAAATGCAGTTGCCGGAGGGGATTTTGATAAACTTTTCGTGCCTTACCGCTGTGTGGCTTCCGATATTTACAAAAAAGAAGCTGTGGTTTTCAGGAAGGGAAACCTGGGAAATGCGGTTCGCGCATCCATGAGTTTCCCGTTTATGTATAAGCCCATAATGATCAATGATCAACTACTCTTCGATGGCGGTATTTATAATAATTTTCCGGTTGATGTGATGCGTGAAGATTTTAAACCTGATTTTATTCTCGGAAGCGCCGTTTCGAATAATCCGACTAAACCGGATGAACATGATATAATAAAGCAGATTGAAAATATGATAGTCAATAAATCGGATTATAACATAACCGAAGATGAAGGTGTCATGTTGAAATTTAAACTCGGTAATGTCAGGACTTTTGATTTCTCCAAAGTGGATGAGCTTGTCAAAATAGGTTACGATTCGGCAATTAAATATATGCCTGAAATAAAAGCGCGGGTGAAGCGCGAAGTTTCGCCCGAAGAAATCAGACTCCGCCGTGCTGTTTTCCGCAACCGCTTTCCCGAGCTGAGATTTAAAAATGTAGAAGTTGTCGGGGTTGATAGTTTACAAAAACATTATGTGGAAAATATATTTCACAGGGGGAATAAAGTTTTCGATGCCAACGACTTTAAGGTAGGATATTTTAAACTTATTTCGGATGATAAAATATCGGAAGTAATGCCACGTGCCATTTATAATGATTCGACAGGGTATTTTGATTTGAGGTTAAGAGTACGTACTGAGGATCAGTTAAAAGTATTGATTGGCGGAAATATTTCATCGTCTACCTCCAACGAAGCCTATTTCGGACTCACTTACCAAAACCTGAAAGATTATGCGCAGACGGCTTATATCGATGCCCAATTCGGACGTTTGTACAATGGCTTGGGGCTGGGAACTCGCATTGATGTGCCGGCTAACAAGGATTGGTACCTGAAATTGTCCTTTATTCTGCATCGTTTCGATTATTTTGAGGGCAACAGAATGTTTTATGCTGATGACAGGACTTCGTATTTTAATCAATTTGAGTTTTACACAAAATTTAGCGTGGGCTTTCCGCTCACCATGAGGGGACGGATGGAATTTGGGGTCGGATATGGCGGGTTAATAGACGGTTACAGGCAAAATCTGCTTACAGGAAACACGGATATGGATAAAAGTATTTATAATCTCGGAAATGTTTTCGGTAAGTTTGAAACAACTACTTTTAATAATATTATGTATCCTACCAAAGGATATAATCACGTGGCTATATTTCAGCTTGTAGGAGGGGAGGAACAGTTTAAATCATATACCGATCCGGATTTGTACAAAGCAAAGAGCAATGATTTGTGGGTGCAGTTCAGAGGAAAATACGACAAGTATTTCCCGTTTTCGCGTAAGTTTACGTTGGGCGCTTCTGCCGAGATAGCTGTTTCGACAAGAAAGTTCCTGAATAATTATACGGCAACTATTATCCAGGCTCCGGCGTTCCGACCGACACCACACAGCAAGACCGTATTTAGCCCGGCATTTAGCGCCAACGAGTTTGGGGCGGTAGGATTGAAGCCTGTTTATGTGATTAATGATCAACTCCATTTCCGTACCGAAGCTTACTTGTTTGTGCCTTACAGGAATATTTACAAAAAAGCGGATAACTCGGCCGGCTTCACCAAACCGTTTCATTCAACTGAATTTATGGCCGAATCTGCTTTGGTTTTCGATTTTAAATTTGCATCCGCAGGTCTTTTTGTAAATCATTACAGCGCCGGAGCAAATCGCTGGAATTTTGGACTGAATATCGGATTTTTGCTGTTTAATAATAAGTATTTGGAGTAAACTCAGTAGTTAAAACCGAGTTTTGCCAATCCGGCCTGAACGTTTGGGTTCTGCATAAACAAATTCCAAAGCAATCCTGTGCGATAATTTTCAATCATAACCACAATCGGTCCCTGATCGATGGCTAAATACGAATCGGCAAACCAGTGTTTATTCAAATTGAAAGCATCTTTGAAACCATATTCGCCAAACATTTTATCGCCAAGCGTATAATAAAAGAAATGCAGGGCGCGCATACTTTCTTCCGGGGTATAAGGAAATGATGCAAGGACAGCCGTTGGAGCAATTGTCCCGCCATCGTTGTTTGGCGACGAAGCCGTGTAACCATTCGGAATATCACTTGCCGTGAGTCCCCAGCAATCGGCGCTATAACCGAAATTTTTCTTCGGATTGGCTACGCAATAATTGTAGTTTATTTGGGCATGAGCGGTATTTTGTGTCCAGTAGTTGGCATAAGTGTCCGATAAATGCGTCGGGTTTAAACCTAAAAATGAATAATGAGCAAAGAACATTGGTCCGCCATAATCTTCGCCCAGAGGAAGCGAAATGCCATAGAATGTTTTGCTATTTTTAATGGCTCCGTTTCGTGCAAAACCATTATCGTAAACGGATTTCGTGATAGGATAAGTTGGCGAAGAAGCTGCGAGTACGTAAACAATCAACCCTTCGTTCCAGCCGGTTACAGGCATATTCATGTCCCAGTTGTAGGTTGGCGACCAATGCCAGTAAAGTTTCTGCTGTCCGTTTTGCTGAAACCAGTTCCATTCCACTTCTTTCCATATTTTTTGTATGGTGTCGCATAAGGCTTTTTCGGCGGAGTTTCCGTTTTTAAAATATTGTTGAACGGAAAGTAAGCCTTGAATTAAAAAGGCTGTTTCTACCAAATCGGCTCCATTGTCTTTGGCGCTGAAAGGCTGTACTTTTCCAGTCGTTCCATTTAGCCAATGCGGGAATGCACCGTGAAATCTGTCGGCTTGGGTGTTGAGGAAATTTACAATAACGTTCATTCGTTCGTAACCTTGCTGACGGGAAATAAATCCACGTTCGATGGCTACGGGAATAGTCATGATACCAAAACCGGAACCGCCGGAGGTAACCGTTTCGCCTGAACCAAGTCGCTCGCGGGCCAAACCTGAAACAGGATGCGCATAATCCCAAAAATAAGCGAAAGTTTTCCGTTGGACTAAAGTAAGTAAGCTCTCATTGGAAATAATCGGAAATTTAGGAGTTGTATCTAATTGTGTGACAAACGAAAAATTGTACGAATCGATAAGTTTTACACCCAGATTTTCACCCTCCGCCAAGTAAAGCGTGTAGGTGGTGTAATAATTTAAAGTGTTTCTGATTTTTAAAGTTAATTGTTTGGAAACTATATCATTTGAAATCATAAATGCAGTATCAATTCCATTGCTGATAAAGATTTTGGAAGGATCAATTTTTGTTTTGTCGATAGCGGAAGAAAAATTTATTTGAAACACGACGGAATCTACCGGCACATTATAAATATTTCCTCCAGTATAAACTGCGTTTCCATTGATACTTACCGTTTCTATGTATGTGTTGGTAAGTGATAATGGTTCGGGTTCTTGTTTGCAGGAGGCTATAAATAACGGCAAAAGTAACAGCGAAAAAAGTCGTAATTTCATCATTGGTAGTTTGAAAAAATACAGGGAGAGTGTTTTTACATTCTCCCTGTGAAATTTAATTGAATTTTAGTTTATTACAGTTATTTCAGCATCATACAACGCTTTTACTTCAGCATCGGTTAACGCTTTGTTGTAGATACGAATTTCATCGATTAATCCAGGATAATAAACCATCCATGAATCTGTTGCCGTACCCGCAGCCAGCTTTGGCCACGCACCAATGTCTAATTTAGTCATATCAGACCCAAATGTTAATGCTCCCAATTTAGGTTGAACTCCACCAACTTCTCCATCGGCATATTTTATTTGGGTCTTAACAAGAACCCCATTAGCATAATAAGTCATAGTTGATGTTGCTTTATTATAAGAACTGACAATATGAACCCATTTGTCGCTTAAGAATGCTTTGTTATGCAAATAAAAATCTTGCCCTTTCCAGTTAGTAGTTGAATTATACAAATACGACTTCAAAGCCAATGAATCTGCGTTTGATCCACTTTCAACTATGAAGTTTAAATTGCCCATGTTAGCATCGCCTCCATTCAAAGCAAACGCAGTTGCAGCTCCATCGGTAGGTTTCGGACACTTTATCCATGCAGCATAAGTGTATTCTGTCATGCTTTTAAACAGATTTGCAGATGTTGCAACATTAAATTCAAGATAACCTGGAGCAGTAGAACCTTTGTAAGCATTTCCACGACGTCCTACTGCAAATGTACCTGCCCCGGAAAGTTTACCATAAGTTATACCAGTTCCTATTTCAATGGCACCTGTTGCTGATTCCAATGGAAAATGAGCTACTAAATTTGCTGTCGCAATGGTACTTGGATCTGTTTTGCCTTCATAAGGATCCGGTTCTTCAGTTTTACACGAAGTAAATAACATGCCTATAGATAAGGCGATTACAGCGAATACGCTGAATAAATTTAGTCTTTTCATGATAAATAAAATTTAAAAATTGTTTTTGTAATTAAATAATTGGAAATTAGTTGTAATTCGGATTTTGTGTTAAGTTTGTATTAAGTTGCATTTGTTGAGCCGGAATAGGGAACAAATTGTGTTTGGCAGGATTAAATCCCTTACCGGAGAGCGCCGTGGTTGCCTGTCCTGTACGTACCAAGTCGAAGAAACGGTCTTCTTCCATGGCCAGTTCTGCACGTCGTTCATTCCAGATATCCTGTAGAGTAGGTGAGCCCAATGGTAATAATCTGGCGCGTTCGCGTACTTTGTTCACTGCAGTTGTGGCATTGAATCCGCTTGTGTTACCGGTTGTAGCTCCATGTGCTTTGGCTTCGGCAAACATAAGTAACACATCCGAATAGCGGAGGATTCGGACATTATGGTCGAAACCGTAGCCGTTGTAATTCCACAAATTAGATTGCGAAGGGGTGTACACTTTTCCGTTGTAAACCGGATTTGTACAAGCCGCTTTTATGCTGTCGCCTTCAGGTGTTTTAGTGCCGCGATATAAAAGCGTGGTAGTTGCACGCACCGTTTCTCCTCTTGTTGCAAAGAAGTTTATCAGGTTGTTACTTGGTGTACAGAAGCCCCAGCCCTGCATATTCCCGGGTGAGTTTCCACGTGGTCCCTGCACATAACCATATTCGAGAAAGGTCGTTTCGCCAGTTGATTTCCCCAGCGTCGAACTTTGAATTTCGAACAAGGATTCTTTGCTGTTTTCTCCATCAATAGAAAATACGGAGCGAAAATCAGGTAATAAATCGTAGCGATTCGAAGCCATAATTTTATCGGTAAGCGATGCAACCGAATCCCATTCATTTTGATATAGATGGACTTTGGCTTTCAACGCCATAGCTGAATATTTATTGACACGTCCGGCCCATTCTTTGGTGTACGATTCGGGTAAAACGGCAATGGCTTCCTGCAGGTCTTTTTCAATAAAATTGTACAGGTTAGCTGTACTTTCCTGTTGTTTCGACGCTAATTCTTCAGCTGTTAGAGTAGTTTCTATCAGGGGAACGCGTCCGAAAAGCCGTGTCAGGTTAAAATATGCGTAAGCCCGAATGAATTTTGCTTCACCGGCACATTGGCGGGTGTATTTTTTAGCATCGGCATTCAAAAGTGCTTCCTCGAATAACGGCATTTGATCAATAGCATGGTTGGCTCCGCTTACAACGTCGAAATAGCCTACCCACAATTCATTGATGAGTCCATTGCCTGAATCGTAATTCAAATCATCAAGCTGCTTCATGGTCGGATTATCTTCGGGGGAACTGCCTTTATCGGCATTATCGGAAGTAATTTCGAATGCGCCGATATACGGAAAAGCGTGTGTGTTGGCTGTGCGCATTTTGGCATAAGCCGCACTTACGGGAAGGAAAACGTTTTCGGATTTAGAATAATCCATTCCAGCCGAAGGCACAGTACCTTCGGGACGGATGTCGAGAAAATCCTGACAACCGGCGAACAATAAAATGCTCAAAGCGGGAATTAATATTTTGGTTTTCATATAGCTGTTGTTTTATAAGTTCATTTTTAATCCTACACTGTAAATTGCCTGCATGGGATATACCGAAGTGTCGATTCCGTTGCTGATAGGCGATCCGCCCACTTCAGGCGTGAAGCCTTTGTAGGTGAAATAGGTAAACGGCCGTTGGGCCGAAACATAAATCCGTAAACTTTTAACGCGTTTAATATTGTCGAAAGTGTAACCTACCTGCATGTTTTGTATGCGGATATAGGATGCATCTTCTACGAAAAAGTCATTGGCTTGCTGTATAAAGGATGTGTTATAAGCTTCGGCCGATGGATAATTGCTTGATTTGTTCGTAATTGTCCAGCGGTTGTTGTAGAAATCGAGATCATAATTGCCATCGGCAAACACATCGCGATTCATTCGTTTGGCATTCAGCACCTTGTTTCCAAATTGTCCCTGAAAAGATACGCTCATATCCATTTTTTTGTAATTCAAACCAAAATCAATTCCACTCATTAACCACGGAATTGGGCTACCCAGATATACCTTATCTTTATCATCAATCACCTGGTCGTTGTTTTGATTTTTATATTTGAAATACCCGCCAAGTTTTATATCCTGATTTATCGGATCGCGCAAGGCTTCCGATTCGCTTTCATAAACCTTATCGATCTCGTATCCGTAAAACGATCCGATAGCGTGCCCCACTGCTGTACGCGTTGTGTAATTTCCACGTATCGATGCGCCTGGGATATAATCTCTACCTTCGAGTTTCAAAACTTTATTCTCAACGGTTGTAGCATTGAAGCCAATATTATACGATAAATCTTTACTTATTTTATCGCTCCAGTTCAGGTTCAGTTCAATACCGCGATTTTGTACTTTACCATTGTTACTCAATAACTCGGCCGTACCACCGCCTGTGGCTATTGGAGCGTAAAAAACAACATTGTTGGTTACCCGGTTATAGAAATCCAAGTCCCCTTTCAATTTTTGATTCATCAAAGTAAAATCGACGCCGAAGTTTATTTCGTTTACCACTTCCCATTTCAGGTAGCGCTGTACCACAGTTTGCGCACCAACGCCATCGACCAATACATCCCCAAAAATGCCTGAGCTGCCCGCCCCCGACGAGCCAAGAATTACCGCTGAATTAGCAGGGATATTGTCATTTCCGAGTAAGCCCCAACTAGCGCGGATTTTCAAAAACTGGAAAGTGTTTTGATTTTCCATAAAATCTTCGCCTGTCAATATCCAACCTAAACCTACCGATGGGAAATAGCCCCATTTTTCCTGATATTTAGAGCTGGCATCGGCACGGAAAGTGACTGTTGCAAGGTATTTGTCGGCATAATTGTACGAGCCGCGGGTAAAGAAAGAAATTCCGTTGTAAGTCGATGCACCATCATTGGCTGACCTGTCGCGGAAAGAACCTGTGGTTAAATAAATAGATTGATCATCGAAACCCGGAACATCCTGCGCGCTGCCTGTCATCCAAGATTCGTGTTCCATACGGGTGGACTGACCCAACATCACATTGAAACTGTGGGCATCAATTTTATCCGTATAGGTTAATAAATTATCAATAATTTGTTTCGATTTTATTCCGAAAGTTTTGCTCAAACTCGATTTACGTACTCCCTGCGAACCGCCTACGTTGAATTCGGAGGTGTAGTTTTGTGATTTCCAATATCCAAAATCCATATTATAGGATGTTTTGAATTTAAGTTTCTGCGGAATAATGGTGAATTCGGCAAAAGTTGAAAAAACCAATTTCAGTCCATCTTCTTTGTCGTTATTATAATATGCAGCAGCAACTGGATTTCCGTATTGATTACCAAACCCATAAGTTTGTGGAGACCCGAACAGGACAGGATAAGCGGCAGTATTTGTGTCGTCGTAAACACTGTAAACAGGCGGATTTACAAAAGCAGAGAAAAAAGCGTCGTTTTTCGCGTTGTTTTTGTTGTAATCGGAAATAACCGTATTGAATCCTATGTTGAACCAATCGTTTACTTTCTGATCGATGCGTGCTCTGAAGTTGAAACGTTCGTAATCGTTCTTGGCTTTCATAATTCCTTCCTGAAAGAAATAATTCACACCTACGGAATAGCTTGTCTTTTCAGTTGCCCCTGAAATGTCAATGGCATGACTGTGCATCATGGCATTGCGTAATAGTTTGCTGTACCAATCGGTACTGGCGGGATAATTTGAAGCTACTTTCGGAATATAACCGGTGGTGTTGGCATTGGCTTCGTTTATAATTTCAACATACTGATCCCTTGTCGCCAGCTTCATTACATTAACCGGAATCTGAATGCCAGCATAACCTTCGTAACTGACATTTGTCTGGTCGATTTTTCCTTTTTTTGTAGTTACCAAGACAACCCCGTTGGCCGCACGAACTCCATAAATGGCCGCGGCAGAGGCATCTTTTAAAACAGTGAGGTCTTCAATATCGCCACTGCTCAAGAAGTCGATATTGTCCACAAAAACGCCATCAACTACGTAAAGCGGATTGGCATAATCGCCGATAGAACCGACACCACGAATTTTGACGCTCGGTCCCGTGCCCGGCGCCCCATTGTTTACAATCTGAACACCCGACATTTTTCCCTGCAAAGCCGACATGGCGTTAGAGGTGGTTTGTTTGTTCAAGTCAGTTCCTTTTACAGTGGAGATAGGCGCCGTCATATCTTTGGCTTTTTGCGAACCATAGCCGACGACTACCACCTCTTCGAGTAATTCTGTGTCAGGGTTTAACTCAATTCTTAACTGAGTTTCATTTTTCTTTGCTACAATTTCTTCCGATGTATATCCTACATACGAAATTGTGATTGTTGAATTTATAGGCGCTGAGATTGTAAAAACACCATCGAAGTTGGTGATTGTTCCGTTCGTTGTTCCTTTCTGAAGCACAGTGGCTCCAATTAAAGGTTCGCCATTTTTTTTGTCAACAATAATACCCTGAATTTTAATTTCTTGCGCCATCAGAGCTGTTGTGCTCCAAATTGAAAAAAGCAGTAATAAAAATCGTAGTTTTTTCATTGTGTATTTTTTTTGTTATTTCGTTGTTTTAAATCCTAATTTTTCTAATCCTTTATGAATTTCTTGGTTCTGCATAAATAGTTTCCAGATCAGCCCGCTCCGGTAGTTTTCTATCATCACGGCAATGGGTCCCTGATCGATAGCTAAATAACTTTTTACAACCTGCTGCCCTTCGACTAAGCCGGGGTTGAAAGCATCGTAAAATCCGTATTTGCCGAAGGTTTTATTTCCATACACGAAATATAAGTGGCGTAAAACCTGCATCGATTCTTCGGGTGTGTAAACTATGGACGACAAGGCGGCTGTTGGTGAAACAGTTCCGTTTTCGGCTTCTGTTCCAGGATGATGTGAAGTATAACCCACTAATGGGTCATCGGATGAGGTGAATCCCCACAAATTGCGACCATATCCGGCATGTCCTTTCGGATTGGCAATAGCATAAGCCCTATGGATAAGAGCGTGTGCGCGGTTTCGTTCAAAATAGTTCGTATATTTATCGGTTAATCCATTCGGATTCAACCCTAAAAACGAATAATGGGTGAAAAAAAGCGGTCCGCCATATTCCATGCCCAAATCGAGCTTTATTCCGTAATAGTTCTTGCCATTCAGAAAATAGCTTGAGTTAATATAACAATTCTCGTACACAGAACGTTCAATCGGGTAGGTGGGTGAAGACGCCGCTAAAATGTATGTAATCAAGGTTTCGTCAAATCCTTTGATCCGATGATTCATTTTCCAACCGTAGTTTTTCGACCAGTGCCAATAAAGTGAATCAACGCCTTGCGTGTACCAATTCCATTCCACCGTTTCCCAGAGTAGAGTTATTCTGTTCGCTAACAGATGTTCCTCTACGTTCCCGTTTTTGAAATATTCGCGGGCAGTTAATAATCCCTGTATAAGGAAAGCCGTTTCAACCAAATCGCCTCCATTGTCATATTTCGAAAAACTAAAAGGTTTTCCTGTTTCTGCATCGTACCAGTGTGACCATGCACCATGAAATCGTTCTGCTTTTTCGAGAAAAGTAACAATCTTGTTTATGGTTTGATACGCATTGCTTCTGCTTAAATAATTCCGTTCTGCTCCGGCTATCAGCGCCATAATTCCAAATCCGGTTCCGCCCGTAGTTACTATTTCACCATTCACATCATTACTCCGTTCGCGTGCCATACCGGTTACAGGTTCGGCAAAATCGAAGAAATAACGGGTGGTGTAACGTTGGGTCATATCGAGCAAAGCATTGTCGGTTGAAGTACCAACCAGTACTTTCAGGTCAAATTTGCTTGCATCGGCACTTTCTATGGATAATCCTTTTGGTAATATACGGTAAATAAATGTTTGTTCTTTTTGAACTGTTGTTCCGAAAAAATCCAGATAATCATTTGAAACGGTTTCTCCTTGTTTTATGAATTTTTTACCACCGTCTGTCGAACGGTACAGTTCATACACAAAACTGTTCCTGTTTTCCCAGCTAAGCTCTACATGCGCCGGATAAGCTTTTGCTTTCAATCCATTGGGCACAACATAGTTTGCGTTTCCGGCAAAACAATTACCGCAAAATAAAAGCCCCCAAACCCCCAAAAGGGGCTTTAAGATCGATGATGTTAATATATGTGTTCCTGAAAATATCATTTGTTTTTGTTTTTAATTTCAGAGAAAAAAGTTTTTAAATCCCCTTGCTGTGTCACGACTTTAGGCGAGAGGCGAGAGGGGATTAGGGGGCTGTGAGTTTGAAATTTGTCTCTTTCACGTCCCTTGAATTTCCACCTATAAATAATTTATAATCACCCGGTTCGATGCCGTAGGTCATGTCCAAACGATGGAAAGCCAGCATATCTGGTTTAATCGTAAAAGTTACGGTTTTGCTTTCGCCGGCTTTCAAAGCAATTTTCTCAAAACCTTTCAGTTCTTTGACCGGACGTGTTATGCTTCCTACCAGATCGCGGACATAACATTGTACTACTTCTTCACCATCGATGCCTCCTGTATTGGTTACATTGACTGTAGCCTTCAATTCACCGTTTGCGGTCAATTCCTTAGTCGAAAGTTTAATGTCGGAGTAAGAAAAAGTACTGTAGTTTAAACCAAACCCAAACGGGAAAAGCGGATCATTAGGACAATCGATATATTTCGATTTATATTTATCGTTGGACAGGTAAATAGGACGTCCGGTATTTTTGGCATAATAATAAACCGGCACTTGTCCCACATTTCTCGGGAAAGTCATGGTGAGTTTCCCCGAAGGATTATATTCGCCGAAAAGTACCTGTGTGATGGCTTTTCCGCCCATGGTTCCGGGATACCAGGCTTCGAGCAGGGCATCGGCCAGTTCGTTTTCGCGGGTCAGATCAAGTGGGCGACCGTTCATCAACACAACAACAACCGGTTTATTCAATGTTTTCAGCTGTGCAAGCAATTCGGTTTGCACACCCGGAACTTCAATGCTTGTACGACTTGCAGCTTCGCCGCTCCAATCACAGTCTTCACCGATAATCATCACAATCTTATCGGCGCGGCGGGCAGCAGCCAATGCAGCAGGAAAACCGCTGCGGTCTTCCCCCATTTTTTTGGCACCTTCGGCATAAATTACATTGGCTTCACCATTGTATGTTTTCAGTTCATCAAGGGTCGATTTTATAAAATTCCAGTCGCCGGCGGCTTTCCACGAACCGAGCAAATCGCGTGTCGAAGCTGCCAATTCGCCAACAACGGCAATTTTTTCTCCTTTTTTCAATGGCAAAACCTGATTCTCGTTTTTCAGCAATACCATTGATTTTTTAGCTATATCTAATGCCGCTTCCAAATGTTCGGGCGCATATACCAAGCGTTTTTCGCGTTCCTCGTTGCAATAACGATACGGATCGTCGAATAATCCAAGCATAAACTTCACGCGCAATACCCTGCGAACCGCGTTGTCAATAAGTTTTTCATCCACGAGACCATTTTCCACCTGTTTCTTCAGGTATTTGAAATAAATTTCGCCCTGCATGTCCATATCCACACCAGCTTTCACAGCCAGCAATCCTGCTTCTGCATCGTCGGCTGCCACACCGTGATTTACCATTTCGTTGATAGACGTATAATCGGTAACCACCAAACCTTTAAACCCAAGTTCGCCGCGGAGTAAATCGGTCAGTAAATATTTATTTCCGGTGGACGGAACGCCATCCAGTTCGTTGAACGAAGTCATAACGCTCATAGCGCCCGCATTGATAGCAGCTTTGTAGGGTGGAAGATAGGTGTCGAGGAAAACACGTTGCGACATATCGACCGTGTTGTAATCGCGGCCTGCCTGAGGTGCGCCATAGGCGGCAAAATGTTTCACGCAGGCGAGTATGGTGAGTGAATCGGATAAATTATTGTCCTTGCCCTGGAATCCGCGAACGCGTGCTTCGGCAATGCGTGAGCCCAGAAACGGGTCTTCACCTGCTCCTTCCGAAACCCGACCCCAACGTGGTTCTACCGAAATATCGCACATTGGAGCAAAAGTCCAGTTAATGCCCGAAGCTGCGGCTTCGATAGCCGCCACGCGCGCTCCTTTCTCGATAGCTTGTAAATCCCACGAGGCCGATTCTCCCAACGAAATCGGGAAAATCGTTTTGTGCCCGTGGATTACATCATAACCAAACAACAACGGAATACCTAATCTTGATTCTTCGACGGCTATTTTTTGCAGCTTACGTACATAAGCCGTCGTATGTGCATTGAAGATATTGCCACAATGTCCGTTCCGGATATCGTCCATGTAACCGCTTTTAAGGGTAGGGCCGGTTACATCCCAATCGCTGGTATAAAGAACCATTTGACCGACTTTTTCTTCGAGAGTCATTAAACTCAATACCGAATCGACTTTCTGATCGATTTTTTCTTCTTCTGTCGATTTCTTTGAAGAGCAGGCCGGCAGGATGATGATAGCCGACATTAACAAGATAACAATACTTTTTTTCATGATTGTGATTTTTACCTTAGATTTATTGTTGCAAATATAACAGCAAGTTATCTGCTTTGTTGAATTTTGTACCCCAATAAGAATACTACATAAAAAACAGGTTCAAATTAACACCCTACAATAACCCTACAATTATTGTAAGAAAGAATTCAGATTTCTGAATATAAACATCTTATTGATATTCATATTTTTAATTTGTTTCGCTTTTATCTTATTGTTTTGTCTGTGTTTTTACAAAATAATTGTTGTCTGTGTTTTTCAGGAATGAATGAAGTGTCAACCCTGCTTAAGAGCAACCGAACTTGGGTTGAAAATAATTGCGGATAGTTTTTATTACAATAAAAAATTATTGATTAAAATACTTACTTTTGTGTTTGTTATAAGAATCGGTCATTAACTTATAATAAAATCGGGTCTGGGTTAGTTATATAAAAATCAAATCAGTAAAAAAATGATACTTTCTCTTATTTTACAAGCCACACCGGCTATCGACACGCTTAATTCAACGGTAAACTCTATTCCGGTGGTGTCAAAACCGACAATATTCACCATTTGGGATATAATCCAGAAAGGTGGTCTGATTATGATTCCTATCGGAATTCTTTTTGTGTTGACTATTTATATTTTTATCGAAAGATTTATTTCCATTCAGCGGGCATCGGCAAGCGAAGGAAATTTTATTAAAGATATTAAGACCCTGATGGAAACCGAAAAAACAGATGACGCTTTGCAATTATGTTCAAAAAATGATTTGCCGATTGCCCGCATGGTTGAAAAAGGCATCAACAGAATAGGGAATCCCATCAAAGAAATCGAGGAATCTATCGAGATAGTGGGTAAATTTGAAGTTTATGAACTTGAAAAAGGGCTTCCTATCCTGGCAATGATTGCCAGCATTGCTCCTATGTTTGGATTTTTAGGAACCATATTGGGAGTCATTAAAATTTTCTTCGATATTTCGCAAACCGCCGATGTCAGTATCGGGTCGGTTTCGGCAGGACTTTATGTGAAAATGGTATCGAGTGCAGCAGGGCTTGTTGTTGGCGTTTTAGCTTATGTCTTCCATAGTTGGTTAAATATTAAAGTGGGCAAAATTGTCAACAGAATGGAACGCAATGCAGTAGATTTTATCGACTTTTTGAAAGAAACCAAAAAATGAATCTTCGACCTCAAAATAAAGTGAAAGCAGAAATTTTCACTTCTTCTATGAATGACATTATGTTTTTCTTGATGTTATTCTTTATTATTGTGTCTACACTTTTGAGTCCGAATGTAATTAAACTGAATTTGCCAAGTGCAAAAAACACGCAGTCGATTCACAAAAAGGAAATTTTGCTGTCGGTAAATAAAGATGTGCAATACTTCGTGAACAATAAGCAGGTGCCTTTCGAAAGGCTTCAGTCGGCTTTAGCGGCTGAGATCAGCAAAGATCAGGATTCATATATTGTTTTACGCTGCGATAAAACCCTGACTGTTCAGCAACTGGTTGATGTGCTTGAAATTGGCAACAATCTGAATGTAAAAATGATTTTAGCTACCAAAAAGGAATAATTGTTCGTATCAGAACATAACGCTGTCTTCTTGTGTTTTTAGTCCTTTCTAACTTTAATATTTTCGGTTTTTAACCGCTCGATAATGATTTCCTTTAAAAATATAAACAGTCATTTTTTTGCAGCAACAGGTACTATCTTTATCTGTTGCCTCATTTTTGGCTTGTTTCATTTCGACCTTGCGGGAAATCGTGCAGGAGGAGATCAATCTTCGCAATTGTCCGATGCCGAATTAGATAATCTTGAACTTCATTTGGAAGATTTTATGTCCGATGACATGATGACAGGGGAAATTCCTGCAACAGATTATGAAAAAATACCTGTAACAGATCAGATTGATAATGCCACAAAAGGCGTATCGAACGATAAAGGCCAGTTTAAAATCGCTCAGTCGGAACAACAATTGCTCAATGCAGCCGAAGAGCAGATACAGGAAATACCTGTTGTAGATACGGTGATGAAAAGAATTGAAGTAATGAAGGTGTTAAAAGTGGATACGGTAAAATTAATTCCCGAAGAACAGGCTATCGTTGCAGAAATACGTGAAAAGTCGCAAATTATATCCTCCGACAATGAAAATAATGACCGGCGCCGGAAAGAAATAGAGAAATACAGATTCTATCAGAAAAACTACAGGAATATCCGCAATTTTAAAAAAGTGTATCCTTACGCGTTGAAAACAAGGGAGATTATGTCTGACTTAAACAACCAACTCAGTAGCATATCGGATGATTCGGAACGAAAAAAACTGATAAAAGCGACCGAGAAAAAACTTTTTCAAGAATATGAAACAGCAGTGCGCACCATGTCGACTTCACAAGGCAAACTTTTACTTAAATTAATTGCCCGCGAAACAAATAAAACGGGCTATCAGATTATAAAAGAATACAAAGGAGCCTTCTCGGCAACCTTTTGGTATGGAGTAGGCAAGATATTCGGCACTGATTTAAAAACCGAATTTCACAAAGAACAAGAAGATTCAATCATCGAAACCATCGTCGAAAAATATAATGCCGACGATTTATATTGATGTTTATCCTGTTTCCTTTTAGCAATAGTAACTTCTTACTTAAACTCAATCATAAACTCTGTCAGGCTTTTCGACGAAGGCAACCCGATTTTTTTACGAATGCGATAGCGTCCCACTTCCACTCCCTTAAGTGAGATGTTCATCAGGTGTGCAATATCTTTGCTTGAAAGATTGAGGCGGAGATAAGCACAAAACCGTAAATCGTTTGATGTCAGGTCGGGATATTTGACATGCAGGTTGCGGAAAAAGTTCTCGTGAATACGGTCGAAGTTGGCACGGAAAATAACCCAATCGTCTTCCGACGACAGGTTTTCGTCGAGCAAGCGGATGAGTCTTTCATAATATTTGTTGGGGTATTGTGAACCCAGCATATTTTTTTGAGCCATGACTTCTTCTTTAATATTGAACAGCATTTCATTCTTTTTGATAATAGTCATGGTCGATTCGGCAAGTTCCTTGCTTTTGAGCGTTAACTCCGATTCAAGTTTTTCTTTTTCGAGCACCATGATTTGTTGTTCACGCTTTTCAATTTCTTTTTTGCGAATTTCCTCCTGTTCGCTGTGTATTTTTTCTTTTTTAATCCGGAATATATGTTTCAGGTATAAATAAATGCCGTAAATAAACAACAAGAACAAAATCACGTAAACTATTTTTGCCGTATTGCTCAGATAAAAAGGCGGGCGTACTTCGAAACGATAACTTATTTCATCCAGTTTAAATCCGCTTTTTGATAAAACCTCAACCTGTAAATTGTATTTTCCGTAAGGCATATAATTGTAGCTTACCTGCGAAGATCCGACAGGTTCACTCCAGACTTTATCCAACCCTTCCAGTTTGTAACGGTAATTCAGGTTATTGAGCTGTGAATAATTCGGGTAGAAAACCGTGAATACGAGGTTATTCCGCTTATAAGGAGTGGTGGGAACCAATGAATCGGATAAAGTCAGGTAAATTATATCTTTCAATTCGGCATCGCTTGTTTGCACTGATTTCATTTGTAAACGTGTATCTTCTTTCTCCCTTCTCAAATCATCGGAATGGTAAAGCGCCAGCCCGTTTTCGAGTGTGAAAAGACATTCATTATCCGAAATTGGAATAATATTTTGATAATCGTCGACCGTCTGGTTCTTGAACAATGAATATTGAACTATATCCACTAATTTGATACCGTGATTTTTTACCTGTACCAATGCAGCTTCGCCATCACAAATAAACCAGTACATGTCCGATTTAAAATGGCATACGCGATAAGCCTGCGAAAAATTTCCGAGGTTTTTGTTCAGTTCATCGTGTGGGATTATTTCCTTTTCAATATCGTCGAAAGTATAAAAACTTGTATGGTCGGTAAATACTACCCGGTTATTCACCGAAAAAACATTGATATTATATTTATTTTTATGATCCAGCGAGTTATATGTGTTGATATTTTCAATTTTTCGTAAATCAGGGGTCAGTCGGATTGCGTATAAACCCTGATGCAAATGACTTGCCCAAATTGTACCTGTGTAATCAATTTCGAGGTAACGTATGGGGTTCACAAAATTTTCGACCGAATGACTAAACTGCCATTTCCCGTTTTTTTTCAGATAAATGCAAATATCGGTATAAGTGCCCTGTACAAGTACTTCCTGCCCGTGAATAATGCCTTTTCGGATACACATTCCTCCTTTAACGGAAGGGTAAATAATGTTGGCGTTTCTGTTCGAGATTTCGAAGGTTTCTTCATTGTTCCCGCAAAAAAGCTGACCATCAATAGCTGCCATATTCCAAACCTGCCCTTTGATGCCGGGCTCAAGCCGAACATCGGTAATGACCCTTTTTTGGTCGTCATACAATGCGGAATACAAACCCTGGTTAGTGCCGATATATAAATTCGGAGCCTGGTAACTCAATGAGTAAATGGCGCCGACTGAAGGACTGAAAGAATGGATATAATGAATGGATGAATTCAGTTTTATCAGCGAGATGCCTTTGTCGAGGCACAACCACAAATTATTATCTTTGTCGCAATACATTCCCAGAACGGTGTTGTTCTGCAATACATTCGAGCTGTTAAGTGTCCAGCGCTTTTTCCCGTCTTTTGAAATAGCTGTAACTCCGTTCAGAATTGTACCTATCAAAATTAAACCATCTTTCGAGATGATAGCCCGGTTTACGTCGGCTTTCCTTAACTCTTCATCGGCATCGGTTTCGAAACGGACGATGTTTTTACCATCGAACAAAAACAATCCATCCGATTTGGTTACGAGCAAAGCCTGTTTTGAGTCGTAAGTAAGCACGCTTATCACAGGGCTCTTCAATTCTCGGTTGCTTAGCGGTTCAATTCCGGTTGTTTGGAATTTGAGTAAACTAAATCCCGACTGGCTTGTGTGGGTGTAAATTTTGTTGTTGTACAAGTTAAAAAACAAGAAGGTGTAGGGACATCGGAAGCCTTGCACGTTTTTTTTGTCGTAAGTAAAATAGGAAGTAAACGATTGGAAAATGATAATTCCATTGAAATCGAAAATGTTCCAGATTTCATCATTTTGCATTTTATATTGCTGAAGTTGGTCGGATAATGAAGTATATTTCAGACAACCGTAAATATCTTTTTCAAAATATCCGAACTCCTCGAACGAACCTACATAAATCCGGTCGTTTTTATCAACCATGAGTGAACGTACCAATTTGTTTTCAGGCAGGTTGTTTATATCCCATATTGTTCCATCAAACTTAAGCAAGCCTTTGTTGTTCCCAAAATACATTATGCCATCACGAGTCTGACCTACTGCCCAGTTTTGATTCGATGCATCATAGTCTTTTTTTTCAAACTGGCTGACAATCGGCGTAAAATCCTGATTAAAAGCTAACAAGCTATTGAAAAAAAGAATTACCGAAAAAATAAAACGTGTTTTACGGTTCATATACTTTGATTGACAGGTGTTTTCTCGTGATTTTCAATGCAAATTAATAAAAGTTATTTGACATCTCAAAATTAAATGTTATGGGTGTACTCTTAAAAGTCAATATAATTTTAGAAGTCATGATAGATTTTATTCAAACTAAAATTATATATGGCTAAAATTAAAACACATAGGCTCTTATTCGGGATGCCGGAGTTCCGACTCCAGCAACTTCGACGGAATCGGAATTACTCCCTTTGGTCGTGACCGTTGGTTCCGTCATTCCATAGAATTTCTGTCGGCAGCCTACCGTGTTCTGCTTAACTGCCGACAAGCAGTTGCTATGTGGTCGGAAACATCACAATGATATAAGAATAATTACTATGTGAATTCTATGTGGTTTAAAGACAGGCATATAAAAAATTAATCTATATAAACTCTAATGTATCCCACTGCCAAGATGTTATATTTTGTTAAAGCGATCGTAATTTAACAGTATTTTTTTTGTTTCTGAAAATATATATTTGTAATTTTACAGACCAGTCTGTCTGTTTTTTTGATGAATTGATTATAACCGGAAATTTATTGGAAAAAAAGAATTATTTGATATGGTGATTGTAAAAAATTTTCAATTAAAAAGATAAGTTTTTATCTCTGCAAGTAAAATTGAAATTCGACATCATTATACTGTAAAACAATCGCTTGAATTGTCTTCTTTTAATCTTGAAACATAAATTTTCATGGAAAATAATAGTCTTAAATTATTAAAGTCGATGCATGGTCTTAAATTAGGACGGAACTTTATTGCCAATCAACGGGATATTCAAAATTTATAATATTCAACTTAAAGAAAAAAATCATGGACAACAAAAACATTAATTTAAAAGCAATAAAATCATTGTATGGTTTTAAGTTAGGTCGAAAATTGATCTCCAGTCAAGCGAATTCACAACTTTACAAAAGAATGGTAGAAGGTGATAGTCCGAGTATGAGAACTATAAGAATGAAGAAATATGAGTGGACAACAACGTTGATTAACCGAGTGATGGTAAACATTGACAAAAAATATATTTCTAAACAGAGTGTTGACCGCTTGCTCGATGTGTTGGTTGCAGGTGCATTTCATGCCGATATAGAGGCTTATCACAGGGAGAGAGATAAATTCTCGTTAAAATACGGCATCCAACCACCTAGTTTCTTGGTCATTTCTCCTACACAACGTTGTAATCTTCAATGTACGAATTGTTATGCCAATAGCGACAGTAAGACGGTACCACACTTATCGTATGAAGTGCTCGATCGAATTGTAAAGGACTTTCGGGATGAAACCGGAGGCCGTTTTATTGTCTTGAGTGGGGGAGAACCCTTATTGTACCGGGATGGAGATAAAACTTTATTCGATTTGTTCCAAAAATATAATGATATTTTCTTCATGTTTTATACCAATGGGACTTTAATCAATAAAGAAATGGCAGGAAAATTACATCAATTGGGAAATGCAATTCCTGCTATTTCAGTAGAAGGGTTTGAAAAGGAGACCGATAACAGAAGGGGACAAGGGGTTCATAAAAAAATTCTTCAGGCATTTGAAAATCTGAGGGGTATAGGTATGCCATTTATAATTTCGGTTACTGCAAGCAACGAAAATACAGATGTTTTATTATCAGACGAATTTTACAAGTACTATTTTGACGAACAAGGAGCATCTTTTATGTGGCTATTCCATGTTATGCCAATCGGGCGCGGTAAAGCTGCATTTGAAGCAATGCCTACCCCCGAAGCGAGACTTAAACTTTACCGTAAATGGGAAAAACTAACCAAAGAAAGAAAATATCCTGTCGCCGATTTCTGGAACAGCGGGGTTCTCACGGATGGATGCATTGCATACGGACGCAAGGGAGGCTACTGTTATATTGACTGGAATGGCGACATAATGCCTTGTGTTTTTGTGCCTTACACTGTGGATAATATTAACAGGATTTATGCTGAAGGAAAAACACTTTGGCATGCTTTGAATTCCAATTTAATGAAAAACGGACGGGAATGGCAAAATAAAACACAGCTGGAAAACAGAAACAATCCCAATAATTTACTTATGCCTTGCTCTATCCGCGATCATTATAAAAATTTCAAAGAAAACATCTTGACTTCAGACACGAAAGGTTCTGACTCTATTGCTGACGAAATCCTTCATGACGCAGAATATTACGAAAATTTGGTCAAATATGATGAAGAATTAAGTAAGATTACTGAGCCTGTTTGGGAAGAGGAATATCTTGTAAAAGAAAAAATAAAAGTATGAGTTTCGTTGACGCAATATTATTCTCAGAATCAATTGAATTATTATCTTTGTATCGATAATTTAGAGATTTAACGAGCGTTCTATTTATTTAAAAAATGATTAATACAAAAGAAAGAATAACTAAAATAGCATTACAGTTATTTTTAACCAAAGGATATGCTGTTGGGATAAATGAAATAATAGAGAAATCAGGCACTTCAAAAGGAGCATTCTATCACCACTTTGCCAGCAAAGGACAATTGTTTATCAACACGATAGAAACTTTCTTTTTAAGCAATCTGAATGAAATAGATTTTATTGAGGATACCAATCTTTCTTTCAGGCAAAAAATTCTCAAACTGGTTAATAATTCGTACAAACCATTCCAGGAGATTAAAGAATTAATTTCCGAAAAGAATGGACTGAACTATTTAAGGATCATTGCAGAATATCCAAATCATGAAAATTTACGGAATAAAAACCATCTGCACTTCAATCAATTTATGGACGCAATTGGTAAAATTATTCACAAGGCAATTGAAGATGGATCTATCAAACGTTCGGTAAACATCAACACGTTGAGTTATCAGATCGGAATGCTGATTGATGGTTCCATCTTTGATGCCATCATGATGTACAACAGTGTGGAAAAAGCCGAGCAGGCATGCTTGCTGGCAGTAGATCAATTGGTTGACATATTAGAGTCTTAAAAATAGAATAAACCGTCAAAATAAACCCGGATGGATTTCTCTTTTGACGTGTAATTTTAGCGCCTCAACTTCAAAAGAAGCGCTTACTCCATTGTTTTTTAATTCCACTCATAACCGATTTTCAGAATAAAATCCGTAGCTTTGTATTCCGATTTTGGAGAAATTTTATCACACAATTACACTCCGTATTTCATCTCTCCTCCAAGTAGAGGGATTATGAGTGAGGTTATATTATGCTCGACCAGGCTACCATAGATAAAATTACCGATGCTGCGCAAATTCAGGATGTGGTGTCGGACTATGTTACGCTCAAGAAGCGCGGCGTAAATCTGCTTGGGTTGTGTCCGTTTCACAATGAAAAAACGCCTTCGTTTACCGTATCGCCTGCCAAGGGCATTTTTAAGTGTTTCGGGTGTGGCAAGGGCGGTAACTCGGTTCATTTTATCATGGAACACGAGCAGATTTCGTATTACGAAGCGCTGAAATTTCTTGCCAGAAAATACCATATCGAATTTCAGGAACGCGAACTTTCTGCTGAAGAACAAGCCATCCGTAACGACCGCGAGAGTATGTTCCTCATAAACGAATTTGCCCAGAAACATTTCACCTCCACGCTGCATAATCATATCGACGGCAAATCCATTGGGCTCGGTTATTTCCGTGAACGTGGTTTCCGCGACGATATTATTCAGAAATTCCAGCTTGGTTACAGCCTCGACCAGCGCGATGCTTTTACGCAAGCCGCCCTTAAAGCCGGATACAATAAAACATATCTGGTAAAGACCGGGCTCGCGCTAGAAGGTGATAACAATTACTTAGCCGACCGTTTCCGTGGACGCGTGATGTTTCCCGTCCACACACTGTCGGGAAAAGTGGTGGCATTTGGTGGCCGTATCCTCAAAAAGGATGACAAAATGGCGAAATACGTCAATTCGCCCGAGTCGGAAATTTACCACAAAAGCGCTGAACTTTACGGCATTTATTTTGCCAAACAGGCTATAGTCCGGCAGGACAGATGTTTTCTTGTTGAAGGTTACACCGACGTAATTTCGATGCACCAGAGTGGTATCGAAAACGTGGTGGCATCGTCGGGCACTTCGCTTACGCCCGGTCAAATAAGGCTCATTCACCGTTTCACCGAAAACGTAACGGTCATCTACGATGGCGATCCCGCCGGTATCAAAGCTTCCATCCGGGGAATTGACATGCTGTTGGAAGAAGGACTCAACATCAAGGTTTTGCTGTTGCCCGATGGCGACGACCCCGATTCTTTTGCCCGCAAACACAATGCATCGGATTTTATCGAGTTTGTGGAGCAAAACTCGTTAGACTTTATCCGCTTCAAGACCAATTTGCTATTGAAAGATGCCGGTAACGATCCTGTAAAACGTGCCGGATTGGTAATTGACATCGTGCGCAGTATTTCCATTATTCCCAATTCGGTCATCCGTGCCGAATACGTGAAGGAATGCAGTACCCTGCTCAGCGTGGATGAAGCTATGCTTTACCACGAAATAAACAAGCTGAAAAGCAGCGAACAGGGAAAAACTGTCGTACGCACGCAAAACGAACTGCAAGATTTTCCTCCTCCACAACATTTCGGGGAAATGGAAAACGGAGGGACAATTGTCTCCAAGTTTGATAATGAAGAACAAAATATCCTGCAATTGCTGATTCGTTACGGACAAAACATCATGTTTTATGCCGACGAGGACAAAACCCAGGCTGTTACCTTAGCTACATTTATTTTTGAAGAATTGGAGCATGATGGTTTGAGATTTTTCAATCCGCTGCATCAACAAATACTCGAAGAATACAAAGCACATTCAGCCGACGAAACTTTCTCGTCCGAGCGTTTTTTCCTTTATCACCCGGATGCACAGATCAGTCAACTGACAGCGGATTTGGTCACTGAAAAATACATGGAAAGTAAAGTACATTCAAGAGTGAGAAAAACTATCAGCGATGTTGAACGTTTGAATGAATTAGGTCAGCGGTTAATTTTCGAATATAAAAACAGCATAATACTTGATTTAAGAAAAGATTTGCAAATACGAATGAAATCAGCTCAAGAGCAAAACAACATACAACTTATAAATGAATTAATGGATGAAATGAAAAACCTTGATTATCTAAGAAAACAACTCTCGAAGAATTTAGGAGAAAGAGTGATAGAGAAGTATTTATAATTCTGGAACAAACCTCTATGACTTACAACGAACTCGTTTCCAACCCCGGATTTGAACAAATCGCTGTGATTAAACATAGCGACATGAAGAGTTTTGTGCTTGGCGAAGCGGCAAAACGACCACTTTGGGCACATATAGCCAACATAGTTCAGATAATGGGTTTATTGGTTTTCGTTTTCGGTGTTTTTAAAGTATTCGTTCTTTTTTTCGAGAGTCATGAAACGGCTTACTTGCGGTGGATGTTGTACGGTTTGATATTCACATTTACTTTTCTGATAGTTATACACGAGTTTATACACGCCATAGCTTACAAAATAGTGGGTGCGCGTTATTTGTCGTTCGGGATGAACCTGCGAAAATTTATGTTTTACGTACAAGCCGACAAACAAGTATTGGATTACGGGCAATTTCAAATAGTTGCCCTCGCTCCGGCAATTACAATAGGAATTGTTTCATTATTGGGGATGGTTTTCTTTTACAATCAACCGGCATTTTATTTTCTTGTGCCCGTTTTTGCGTTTCACGGTATATTTTGCGGTGGCGATTTCGGGTTACTTTGTTTTTTTCAAAATCACTCCGACAAGAAAATTGTTACTTTTGATATAAAAGCGGAAGGGAAAACATATTTTTATTCCGGTACACTAAATAGCTCAAAAGGGGATTTATAAGCGTTGGAAGAAAGAATTAATTAACGTGTTTTATTTTCGTTTGTAATCCTTTACGGAAAGGGATATTTTACCCCTTTTCGCTGTATCTCGACTTTAGGAGAGAGGCGAGAGGGGTGTTAGGGAACTTATGATGCTTTTTGACCAAATAATATTCGGACCCATTCACAGCCGCAGGCTGGGACTTTCGTTGGGTGTCAATCTTCTGCCGATTGATGCTAAAATCTGTTCGTTCAATTGCATTTATTGCGAGTGCGGCTTCAACACCACCATGCGGAAATTCCCATTCCCTACGCGCAAACAAGTGTATGAAATACTGAAAACAAAACTACAACAAATGGCCGCAGCCGGCGAAGTTCCCAATGTCATTACTTTTGCCGGAAATGGGGAACCTACTTTGCATCCTGAGTTTGAAGGTATCATCGACGACACGATAGATTTGAGAAACCGCTTTTGCCCTTCGGCTAAGGTCAGTGTTTTATCTAATTCTACGCGTATTCATAAACCACCTATTTTTAGCGCTCTGAAAAAAGCGGATAATAATATTCTAAAATTTGATTCGGCTATCGACCGCACCATGAAACTGATTGACCAACCGGTTGGCAAACGTATCGATGTGGCATGGCTCGTTGGACAGCTGAAACGCTTTAAAGGCAAACTAATTATCCAAACCATGTTCCTGCGCGGCGAATACCAGGGCGAAAAGTTCGATAACACGACTGAAGAAGAAGTAGATGCATGGCTTAAAGCCTTGTCAGAAATCCGTCCGCAACAGGTTATGATTTATTCGATCGACAGAGATACGCCTGTTCAGAATCTGCAAAAGGTAACTGTAGAAGAACTGGACATGATTGCAGCAAAAGCGATTGAAAAAGGATTTGATGTTTTAGTGGCGGGATAAAGACATAAAACAGAGTAGCTCATTTTGGGTGACAGAGCACTTTATAAAATTTCTAAATTTACTTTGACAGATTAGAATCGGTAAAATTGCACATTTTTCTTCCGTTGCAATGCTTCCAAACCTGTCAGATTTTTGAAATCTGACGGGTTTAAACAGATAATGAAACTTATAAATAAAAATAATTTGTCAAAGAGAAAGAAAAAGTAGGAATTATGAAAATTCTCTTATGTCCGTTGAATTGGGGATTAGGACATGCTACCCGTTGCGTGCCAATTATCCGGGAACTTGTGGCCGATGGTCATGAGGTGGTGATTGCAGCAGATGGTTTTCCGCTTGAGTTTTTACACCAACAATTTCCCAACTTACGGCTCATAGAGGTCTCTTCCTATGCTGTTCGTTATTCGTCGGGGAAAACGCAGGTTTTAGCTATGTTGTGGAATCTGCCTAATATCTTTGCCGGGATACGCAAAGAACATAGCTGGTTGAAAAAACTGTTGAAAAATGAACATTTCGATCAGGTGATTTCTGACAATCGTTTCGGGCTTTGGAACAAAAAAACGCATTGTATATATATCACACACCAATTGATGGTTAAGATGCCTTTGATGTTGAAAATACTGGAACCTTTAATATGGCTGATACATCGGGTTGTTATTCTCAGGTACAACGAATGCTGGATTCCCGATACTGAAGGGAAAGAAAATCTTTCGGGCGATTTGTCGCATAAATATCCGCTGCCACGCAATGCTGAATTTATCGGACCACTTTCGCGCTTTCGTGATTTTGAAAGTAAAAATATCGACGACACTTACGAAGCGGTAGCTGTTTTATCTGGCGTGGAGCCGCAACGTTCGATTTTCGAACATGAACTGATGCGTCGGTTTCAGCATTCCGGTCAAAAAATGCTGATCGTTTGTGGTCAGCCCACTGCTAAAAAGCGAAGCTATCACGTTGGTGATGTTACGCTCGTATCGCATTTGCACGACGAAGAATTAGCGCCTATACTCAAAGGGGCCAAAAAAATCATTTCACGTTCAGGGTATTCTTCCATTATGGATTTAGAAGCCCTGAATTGCCTCGGTAAAACCGAACTCATTCCTATTCCGGGACAAACAGAACAAGAATATTTAAAATCAATCCATTAACACTTTCCCAGCTTGTTGTTATTTGTGTTGATAAAAGTTCTTGTCAATAGTATCCACAAAAAAACCGCCGAAATTTTCTTTCAGCGGTTTATAAACAATCATTCTCGTACAAACATTCATTTTCATCAGGTTCTTATCTTCTCGAATCGCTTCGTGAGTCGCGGTTTCTGCTATTATCATTTTTTGAATCGTTGTTTTTCGGTTTTGATTCTTGTTTTCGTTCAGCATTTCGGTTTTCCTTCGAGGGTTTCGATGGCTGAACCGTTTGTTGTGTCCTGTTACTCGATTCGCGGGTAACCTTTGTATCTTTGTTTTCCGCACGGTTAACGGTAGCCTGCCGGTCAGACCTGCTTTCGCGTTGTCCGGAGTTACTGCCTCTGTTTACCGAACTGTTGTTCGAATTTGAGTTGGAACTACGGTCGTAAGTTTTTGAATTAGCATTACGGGTTGCATCACTTCTGTTTTCGGTTGACGGACGGGTTGTTACTTGTGGTTTCGGGCTGCGGGCTTCGCGTTCGGCACGACTTTTATTGTCGTTTTTTGTTCCATACTCAGTCCTGTTTCCCGAAGACTGACGTCTCGTATTTTCGTTGTACACTCCTCTGTTACCGTTATTTCCGTTATTCTGATAATTTCTGCTGTTACTGCTGCTCCGGGTTTCAAATTCATGCCTGTTTTTTACATCGCTGTGGCGATTATTAAAGTTGCGGTCGGGATATTTATTTCCATAATCGTTGCGCGATATTGAGCTTTGTAATCTTATTACGTTCTGATTTCTACGGTTTTCGGTATAGCGATAATGATGATTGTAATTGATATGTTTGTGAATATTCGACAAATAAAGATTGATTTCTATCGGACGACGATAGCGGTAATAATCAGGATAATAACCCCAGTAATAAGGTGAATGCCAACGATGATAACGTGGTGTCCAAAACCATGAGATGATACGGGGAACCCGGATATAAACCGGTTCGATAATATAGTTGTAACCATACATATAGGGGTCGCCGATTATCTGAATGTAAGATCTTTTATATCTGTCGCGTTCAACTACAATTGTAGCTACGTCCTGAAAAACATCTCTGTCAAGAATTGCCTGAATAACAATTAAATGTACATTGTTCTCGGAAGTTTCTATTACTCGTAGATAGTCAATTTTACCATCTCCATTCAAATCAAGATTTGAAATCTGGCTATCATAATCATTTAAACGTCGTTCAAAATCTTCCAAATTTCTTGACTCTCCAAAGATAGATGCAACGGCTTTTAAGTCGAGATAGTAACTTATATCGTCGTTAGTTGCTTCAACGGTGATTGATCTTTGTGCCGGTAGTTGAGCGGTTAATGCTGTTAAAAATACCACTAACAGGCTTGCAAATTTTGCTTTCATAATCATTTTCTTAAATGGTAAATAGTGCGTTTTGATAATGCGATATCGAGATTCTCTTTTCGTATCAGACAACATTCAAAAGCTGTGCCAAAAAAATTACGTGTGTTTTTAAAAGGATAATTTGTGTGTGAAGTAAACGTTAAAATTCTGATTATTTGTGTGTTTTGTAAAAGTTGGCAAGATAAGAATAAACGTGGAAAAATTTTCGGTATTAAAATCCGCGTATTGATTCTTTAGGTAATGAAGTGGATAATCACATTGTTTTCTTCATTATCGTCCCTCGATAAATTATTCAAGAACGATAGATTTTTATTGGATATGCTTATAAATCATAGATTTTTATGTAAGTTTGCAACAAAGAACAGAATATATGAATTCATTGGATTTGATTATAATCATTCCGATAGCCGCTGGTTTTATTTTTGGACTTTTCAAAGGACTGATCAAAGAACTTACATCGCTTGCTGCTATTTTTTTAGGTATTTACGGAGCTAAACTGTTTTCGCCTCGGGTAGCTGATATATTGATTAATAGTTTTGACGTTTCAGAAAAAACCGCCTTGCCTGTTGCTTATTTATTGCTTTTCATCGCCATTGCAGTGGCATTACTAATCGCAGCAAAAACGTTGGATAAATTATTCGACTCTATTGCGCTGGGTGGATTGAATAAGTTTCTTGGCGGCGTTTTTGGCGGACTTAAATATGCTCTCATTATAAGCGTATTACTCAATATTTTTAATGCAATCGACAGTAAATTCAGCATAATGAATCCCGAAACGAAAACAGATTCTTTTGCATTTAAACCCATTATGAATTTGGGTCCGAAACTTTGGGATGAAGCCAAAAACCAACAGATAGTTCCCCAAAAAAACGAACCTGAAAAAAACGAATAAAGTCAGTATTGCTTGAAAAAGAATAAATTACTCGGAAATCTTTCTGCCAATCTATACGAATGCGGTTGTGACGAAGCGGGTCGGGGTTGCCTGGCGGGACCCGTTGTAGCTGCTGCAGTTATTTTGCCTCCCGATTTCGATTGTCAGGCTCTGAACGACTCCAAACAATTATCCGAAAAAGAAAGAGATGCATTGCGTCCCATCATCGAAAATCAGGCTTTAAGCTGGGCTGTGGCTTTGGTCGACAATAAAGAAATTGATGAAATTAATATTTTGAATGCTTCGATCAGGGCTATGCACAGGGCTATTGATAAGCTCACGATTTGCCCTGAATTTATCATCGTGGATGGTAATAAATTTAAACCTTACCAACACATTCCTCACCAAACCATTGTCAAAGGGGACAGTAAATACCTTTCGATAGCAGCTGCTTCGGTGCTTGCCAAAACCCATCGTGATGAAATTATGCAATGCCTTCACGCCGAGTTTCCTGTTTACGATTGGGATAAAAACAAAGCTTATCCAACCGTGAAACACAGGGATGCTATTCGAGAACACGGAACTACCCCATACCACCGCATGACTTTTAATTTATTGGGTGGTGAGAAGAAGAAACCGATTAAAAAGCCTGCAAGAAAGGGAAATGATAACGGTTCGTTGTAAAAAAATAAGTAATAGCATATTTAGAAAGGATAGCCAATGGCTATGTGTATCGCAAAGTCATCTTTTAAATTCGGCTTTAAGCGCCATTGAGCCAGGCGGGTGCGAACCGGATCAAAAAGTTTAACCCCAACATCAACACGTGCGATAAAAAAAGAAAAGTCGAATCGTAACCCGGCTCCGTAAGCAATGGCAATCTGCTTTAAGAACGAATCATATTTAAATGCTCCGCCAGGTTGTTCATCATACGATTTTATTGTCCAGATATTTCCGGCATCGAGAAATAGCGCTCCTTCGAGGACCCAAAACATTTTTGCCCGATATTCCATATTCAAATCGAGTTTTATGTCACCTACCTGGTTATAGTCTCTTAAACGCAAAGTGTCGCGATTATAAACTCCGGGACCTAACGTACTTTCTCTCCAACCTCTTACACTGTTTGCTCCGCCACTGTAAAATCTTCGTTCATAAGGTATAATATCGGCATTTCCATAAGGCACGCCTATTCCTGCTCCCAGATGATAAACAAACCGGTTATTTTTGTCTATAATTTGATGATGAGTAGAATTAAATTCAGCACGGACATATTGTGAATACCGGACATCAAAAAGTTTAAAAGTTCCATCGGGCCACACTTTGGAATTCAAAAGATGATTTAATCCGTATAGCAGATTACCTGCCGATTCAACATTATACCTGTAAGTGGAATAAGCACGTAACGGACGATTCGCATTATAATTACTGAAAGAACCGCTATACCCCATTCGCAGGATAAACCTGTTGTCGTAGTTATGCTTATTGTATTCCCCTGTTGTCAGATATTCGGCTCTAAACGCCGGATCAACATCGAAAGCCATGAAACTCAGATTAAACAACTCAAAATTATGACGGTATTTTCCTCTGTTCCAGGAGTAATTCATGCCTCCGCCCACATTAGCCGCCTTAAATTCTGATGGCCTGTCCTGATAGCTTAAATTGGTTGTAAATTCGGTATTGGCATGCATATTCCGTTTAAATTCGTAATTACCTGCCGGAAACAAGAAACGCGGGAATTTCAAACCAACCTGACCGCCAAGTTCTCTTGCCCAAATTCCCTGTTGCCATTCGTAGGCAAAACGACCCTGTGCAGTAAGCGTTTCGGCACCGTTAAAAGCGTTTTTATTAACCACCCCAAGTTTTGCTGCGGCACCCCAATATCCTTCAGTATAAGTGCCTTCCACTTCCGCAGACAACGAAATGGTTTTTGCGGGGATGATGGTTATAAAACAATCGAGCATGTTTTCGGCTTGCTCTCTGAAACTTATATTTACATATTTAACCGGGCCTAAAGTATTCAGAGCGGAATATGTTTTTTCTACGTCCATATCGCTGTAAAGCGATTGGGGACTGATATAAGTACTATAAATCAATGCATCCAGACTAATGAACTTTTGCCTGCCTGAAATCAGGTAGAAATCTCTGAACTTTGTTGTATCTGATTGGATTATCGTATCCTCATCCGAAATCAACCCTGAATTAGAGTTGGTGTAAAAAACAACTCTGTTAATTTTATATTGTCTGAAAACAAGATCGTTTATTGAATCGTTCCCTGATTTTAAATAGCTTCTCAAGTCAAGATTTACATCTACTTTATGGTCGTTTAAAGAACTGTCAGCCGTGTAAACCAAAAAATCCTTGTTGAAATTGTAGAAACCCTTTTCTCTGAAACTGGTTGAAACCCTTTGCCGTTCAGCATCAAGCACATCAGAATCAAACAACATTCCCGGACGGATTAGCGAACGTGAGGTGTCCGAAGCAATTTCGGATAACAACATATTCTTCAACTTCACTTCATATTTTCGCAACGTGTAGGGTTTATTCGATTTGATATAATAATCAACCGTGGCTTTTTTCTTTTTTTTGTTTACAACCGTATCCACTTTAGCATTGATATAACCTTTGTTTACAAATACTTTCTGAAGCTGTTGAGCCGACATTTGGGTAAGATATTCGTCGTAAATAACTGGTGCATCTCCTATTCGCATCCAATTCCTATTCCACCTTTTCGACGTATCCTTACCGGCGATATTATAAATTCCCAATTGCATACGAAATATGCCAAGTACTTTTGTGTTAGGAGTCTGACGAAGATAATCCTCCAAATCGCTTTTTTGGATGTCCTTAACGTCGGTGTGTATGCGGCTTTTATCGAGCAGGTATTGACCATCGGGCACATGCTTGGTTATATTGCAGGCCGACAGCAAAATTACAGAAAACAGAATGATATAATAATTGAATTGCTTCATATTAAGCATACAAGGTTTTTTTTGCAAATATACTTTAAATTGATAATTTACTATTGAGGTTTCTCAATTTTATTCCAATTTTAGGATATATATTTTTAATATATCGTCTTATTTTTTGTGTTTCTCGGGAATCTTTGTTAGTTTTGTTTCCTGAATTTTATTTTTTTATAAAATAAATTCTCTTATTTCGCTTAACATATATCGAGCCAAAGTGATTTCAAAAAACCAGATAAAACAAATAACGGCTTTGTCGCAAAAAAAATACCGCGACGAATCAGGATTGTTTATTGCCGAAGGTACTAAACTGGTATTGGATTTAGCAAGAAGTTTTCGCGTTCATTATCTGGTTGCAACTGCCGATTGGGTCGAAGAATCGGGTAAAACCTTGAAAGCTGAAATCAGGGTTGTTTCAAAAGAAGATTTGAATAAAATCTCGAATCAGAAAACGCCTCAGGGTGTATTAGCGGTATTTGAAAAACCGGATTATATCCTTGCTGAGTCGGATATTTTAACGCAGTTAAGCTTGGCTTTGGACGATGTGCAGGATCCGGGAAATCTGGGAACCATCATTCGTGTCGCCGATTGGTTTGGTATTCGCGATGTAATCTGTTCGGAGCATTGTGCCGATGCTTTCGGTACAAAAACCGTACAGGCTACCATGGGCGCATTGGCGAGGGTACGGGTTCATTATGTGAATTTAGAAAATTTTCTTCAAAGTATTTCGAAAAAAATCCCTGTTTACGGAACATTTATGAATGGAAATGATATTTATTCTGAAACATTGTCTCAACAGGGTATTGTTCTTATGGGTAATGAAGGGAACGGCATTTCTGAAAAAATTGAAAAGTTAGTAACCAAACGATTGTTGATTCCTAACTTTCCTAAAGGTGAACCTACTTCCGAATCGCTAAACGTGAGCGTTGCCACAGCTCTTGTTTGTGCCGAGTTCCGCAGGAGGGGATGATTCGTTCCGTGCTTGGCTGACGGTAGTCGGGTCTGGCGTTTCGTGTTACATTACAGCTTGATTGGTTACAATGAAATTCCATTCTTTCATTTCTTCATCATCACATCAATCATTTCATTTTATTCCATTTCGCTGTCAAGATTCATATCCGACTGCGATTCTGTTTTTTTACGATCACTTTGTTTTGGTTTCATGTTCCCAAAGTTATAAGTGGCTGTAAGTCCGATCATTCGTCCGTGGAAATAGGATTCGTTTGTTTGATAAAATCCATCACCCCAGGTAATTGTATTTCGTTTACGGGAGTTCAGTAAGTCGCGCACCATAAAGTTCAGGCTCAGGTTGCGATCGAAAAAAGTTTTACGCAAGCCCAAATCAATTGAATAACTTGCCGTTTGTTTCCCCTGTGCAATGACGCGCGGAGCTGAATACTCGCCCGAAATCTGCCCCGATGTGGTTCTTCCAAGCATAACATTGGCCATGACTCTACCACTCCACGAAAAGTTATTCTGGGCAGGAATTGTTGTTCTTATTGTCGGATCATAAGGGTTTTCATAAGTAGATGAATCCATTTTGTTATAATAAAAATTGAGCGACGAAGTCAGGTTTACTATTTTGAACAAACGGTTTTTAGCTACCAGCTCGGCTCCCCAATAGCTTGATTTTGAAACATTCATGTATGTACTTTCCATCGTTCCATCATTGATAAAACTGACCCTTTGGATCACGTTGTCGGTGAAGCGGTAATAGGTTGAAGCCGACAAAGAATGATTGTCCCAACTCTTGATATAATTAAACTCAAGAGCCGTTGAATATTCGGGATCGAGGTCGGAATTACCGTAGGATATATTTGTTGAATCGGAAAAATCGCGGAAAGGATTGATTTGTCTTCCACGCGGACGATTAACACGGCGCGTGTAATTTAATTGCAATTCATTGTTTTTAGGCAGTGAGTACGACAAATAGGCGCTCGGGAATAATTGCAGACTCGATTTAGGCTCGATGGTAATGGTTCTTTCGTCCCAGTTATCATTTTCATCTTTGTATGTGTAGCTCGATCCCCTAGTCAGGTATTCGGCGCGCAAACCGGCCTGAACACTCAGTTTCTTGAAAAAACGATCGCCGTAAGTCAAGTAGGCTGCATGATTTTGTTCCTTGTAATCAAAAATATTGAAATACTGTTTTAATTCAGTGTTTGTTACATTGTCGATGCCGCTTGCAGGGCTTAACCGTTTCTGAATAGTACTTTGCCAACCCGCTTCCAGCCGGCTGCTTTCGGTCAGTTTTTTGGTATAATCTGCTTTTAATTGTAATTCCTTATTTTGTCCATCATTGGCTTGGGTAATATCGGAAGTGTTATTTCCCAACAAATCAGTTTGAATATAACGATTTTCGCTATTACGTTTATGTTGCGAATATGAAAGACTTGCCATGAAATTGGAACCTTTTTTATCAATATCATGCTTATAATCAAGGCTTACATTCATTCCCGGATGTCCTTCACTTTCAGTATTATCGCGGATATAATCTTTCAACAACATCCCGTTGGCATAATCACTTATCTTGTTGACTATGCCGGACGTTGAATTTCCGCTACCCAACATGCCGAATCCACCCAAACTTAATGTGTTTTTATCATCCAAATGATAGTCGACTCCACCGCGCATAAACAGACCTCCGAAGGAACGATTCATGGTATTAGTTTGGTTTAAGAGGCTTATGGTGTCGGTTCCTGAAAGATTATACCGGTCGGTATTACTACCACCGGTAAAGTTCATGGCACGATAACCGAGATTCAGGTAGGCATCCACTTTGCTGCTGCTGTAATTCAGGTTTGCGCCAAGTGTCCCTCCCGGCTTTCCTCCATCCGAATACATGATTCCTGCCGAAATACTTCCATAATAGCCGGCTTTCCGGTTTTTCTTCAAGACCAGATTGATAATTCCGGCTGTTCCCTCAGGATTAAATTTAGCCGAAGGATTTGTCATAATTTCAATACTTTCAATGCTCTCGGCAGGCATTTGCTGCAGAATCTGCGCCCGGTTGTCGGCAGTCAATCCCGAGGGCTTGCCGTTAATCCAGACTTCCACGCTCGAACTGTTACGAAGCGAGACATTTCCCTCGTTGTCAACATCCACCGAAGGAATATTCTGTAAAACTTCGGTTGCCGAACCTCCTGCCGAAGCAATATTCTGATCGACCGTGAATACTTTCTTGTCAATATCAAACCGCATTTGTGTTCCCTGACCGATTACTTCAACTTCCGAAAGTGTTTTGCTGTTTTCAATAAGTTTTATCATGCCCATGTTAAGCTCTTTATCAGTTACATTTAATGGCAGGTTAATGGTGTTGTACCCAACAAAACTGACACGTAATGTGTATTTCCCTTTCGGAACCTGAGGTAAAAGGAACTCTCCTTTTTCGTCGGAAGATACCCCCGCAGTAGGAGCTGCAGCATCCTGCTTAAAAAGAGCAATATTGACAAAGTCAAGGGGGGCTTGAGTGGATGCATCAACTATTTTACCTTTTATGGTATACAATGCAAAAACAGGAATAACAGTAGTCAGGAGTAGCAATAAGATTAAAACCTTTTTCATACCTAAAAAACAATATTAATAATCTTTGAAAATTTGTCAATTAAAAAAACGTGATTATTCGACCGCAAAAGTGCGAATAAGTTTAATTACATAATGTAAATATGTGTTAATAAAAAAGAAGAGGCGTTTAGTTGATTAAACACCTCCTGAAATAACCTGTAAGGATCAGCTTAAAAGTTCGGTAATAAATATTGTGCCCGTGATTCTAAAATTTTATCTACCCGGTTTACTTCAAGAAAAGTTGTACCGAATCCTTCTCCAAAACTACCACTCAGATAACAAACTGAGTCTTCGCGTTCGATCCATCCTTTTTGCAACAATTCCTGTAATGCTTCGATAAAATATTGTTGTGTATTGCCTTTGCCTTTCTGGTAAATGGGAAAAACGCCGTAGGACAAAGCCAATTCCCGTGTCGATTGTTCGTGGTAACAAATTGCCAGCACCGGACTTTCGCCACGATAAGCCGCCAGATAACGGGCTGTACGTCCGCTATAAGTATCTGTGATGATTGCTTTTGTGCCGAGTTTTGTGCTGGTTTCAACCGCAGCATTGCATAAAAAAGAGGTCAAGTCATTGGTGCTTATTTCGATAGGAATATCATTTTCCGACATCTTGGTTTTCTCGGCTTCTTTGGCAATGGATGCCATGGTACGCACGGCTTCGACGGGATATTTACCATAAGCGGTTTCGCCGCTCAACATCAAAGCATCGGTACGGTAATAAATAGCATTGGCAATATCAGTTACTTCGGCACGCGTTGGACGCGGATTTTTAATCATCGTGTGAAGCATTTGTGTCGCTACAATCACTGGTTTTTTGGCTTTCACGCATTTACGAATCAACCGGCGTTGGATGCCGGGAATTTTTTCCTGTGCCACTTCAATGCCCAGGTCGCCACGGGCAATCATTACGCCGTAAGTATATTCCAGAATTTCGTCGATATTGTCGACACCTTCCTGATTTTCAATTTTCGAAATGATTTTTATAGAACTGTTGTGCTCATCCAATATCTTTTGGATGTCCAAAAGGTCATGTTTGTTACGTACAAAAGAGTGAGCGATAAAATCTACCTTGTTTTCGATGGCGAATAGTATGTTTTGCTTGTCGCGTTCGGTAAGCGAAGGCAGATTGATACGAACCCCGGGGATATTCACACTTTTGCGGCTGCCCAAAGTTCCATCGTTTAGCGCTTTACAAAGCAGGTAATCGTCTGTTTTCGATTCAACTTTCAGGTCGATTTCCCCGTCGTCGAAAAGAATATCATCTCCCACATGCAAATCGCGCACAAAAAACGGATAGTTCACCGCAATACATTCGTGTGTCGATATTTGATCGGGATTACCGACTACTTTGAGTATATCGCCGGCTGTAATTTCAATAGCATCGTCCTGGGCCACCGTCGTGCGCACTTCCGGTCCCTTTGTGTCCATCAATAAGGCAATGTGATTACTTACTTCACGAACATTGTTGATGATTTTCAGAAAACCTTCTTTTTGTAAATGTGCCGAGTTCATCCGAACCACGTTCATTCCTTCGATATACAACTCGCGGAGAAAATCCACATCACAGCGTTTATCGCTGATGGTAGCTACAATTTTGGTTGATTTTGACATATAATAAATGAATTATGATCTCCTACACACAACACCTGAGAGCGCAGAAGGTTTTTAACTAAACAATCTTTTTTTTGAGAACTAAAACTTTGCTACCTGTTAACTATTTTAATGCTTCAACTGCCAAACGGTACGAATCCATTCCAAAACCCACAATACAACCTTTACAGGCTTCGCTCAAATAAGAATGATGCCTGAAAGTTTCGCGTTTGAAAACATTGGAAATATGCACTTCGACCACCGGAGCGGCAACCGAGCGAATAGCATCGGCAATTGCCACCGAAGTATGCGTGTAGGCGCCTGCATTCAAAATAATTCCATCCAGTGTAAAACCCGTTTCATGAATTTTATCGATGATAGCTCCTTCGGAGTTCGACTGAAAATAAAGTAATTCCATCTGAGGATATTTTGCTTTCAATTCTTCGAAAAAGCTTTCAAAGGACTGACTGCCATAAACTCCCGGTTCACGTTTTCCCAATAAATTGAGGTTGGGACCATTGATAATCTGAATGCGTTTCATAATCCGACTTTTCTCTTTAAGTTTGTATTCCGAAGCAGATATACTTCATCAAACCAATATAGTTAGACGACTTGTATTTACCCGCAAAAGTAGCAAAAAAAAACTATTTACGAAAAAAACCGAATTCCCGGCTCTGCTGTGGCAATTGGATAAAATTCACTATTTTTGCCCCCTTAATCAAAGTTTATGCAGAATAAAAAAATAAATATTCATTCGTTTATTCCTCATATTTCAAAGCGTGTGTTGTTATTTGTAGCTTCTCTTGTTTGGGCTTTTGCAGGTGGAATGTTGATTTACAGAGGGATAAACGGCATTATCGAGTTTCCTGCATTTATTTTTATCAAGCTGATTGTCGCCTTGTTGGTTGGCGTGGTTTTTTATTGGTTTATGTTTACAAAAATAAGTAATAAACATGTGACCCGGATTATAAACATGCAAGAAAAGAAAGTGCCGTTCTATGCTTTTTTTAATCTTCGCGGTTATATTATGATGACTTTGATGATCGGACTTGGAATAATCATGCGTAAAACCGGACTTGTACCGTTCGAATACCTG
>JAJFVH010000005.1 GCA_021371875.1 Bacteroidales bacterium | reverse complement strand
ATTGCTAACCGCAACAAAGTAATATGGATTACATTGTTGATAATAGTTGTATTATTTGCATTAGTAATTTCGTTGCTGATAAACAACCAGCATAAAAAGCAACAGGCTTTACTCGAGATGGAAAAACAACGATTGAAATTTGAAGCTGAAACAAATCATATAAGTAATTTACAGAAGCGGGAGTTACTACTTTCAAAGCTGAATCATAAAATAGATAATACATTAAAATTCAACAGGATGCAGAAAGGTGTTATGCAAGTTGAAAAATATGAGGCATTTTTAGAAATGATAACAAAGGAATCGATACTGTCCGAAAGCGAATGGCAGTATTATATTGATGAAGTAAATGATTTGTATGAAAACAAAATAAAGAATTTACAACAAAACTACACCGAACTAACACCCACGGATTTAATTGTTATTGTGCTAATTGTGTTAAATGTAAACATATCAGATGCATGCAGCCTGATGAACATGACAAAAAACACAATGTACGTTCGACGGAAGACAATTAAAAAACGCCTGGGGATTGGAAACGAAGTGGAACTGGAAGACTGGATAAGTCAAAATATAACCCGTGAATCAATATAATCTGCAAAAAAGATAATGACTATCCGCAAAGCGACCTGAACAGTTATGCCGTAGGCATGTAATACCGGTAGAAAGACATTTCCACACACGTATAGCACCCCGTATGGGGTGCTATAAACGAAGGTGGGCGAATAATTTTACCGATATTAAATCCTTAACGGGATTACAGGTCGGAATACGGATAATCATAAAAAAAGATAATGTTTTTTCCTGTGTAAAGGGGTAAGCTATATTCGTAATTTTTTCATTCGGAAACCTCTTTTTATATCGAAAGAGTTTAGAGATTAGTTAAAATGTCTGATAGAAGGCATTTCTTGCGAAATTTGGTCTGTTTATTTTAGTTAAGATTTTTTATTTATATAAAAATATAAAATAGATTGATGATTTTAGTATATTTGCATCATAAATATACTCGTTTTAACTATTTTATGCTCAATTTATTTAACAATGAAACCAAAAACTAAAAAATTATTCGGTATAATTTCATCGATTTTCATCGTTTTGTTTGTGATTTTATTGGCATTGCCTTATTTATTGCGGGACAAAATCATACAAAAGGTAAAAACCGAATTGAATAAAATGTTGAACGCAAAGGTCGATTTTGAGGGCGTTGATATGAGTTTTATCCGCAATTTCCCGTATGCCTCGGTAAAACTCGAAAACTTTTATATTGCTGGAATCGATGAATTTGAGAAAGATACTTTGCTTTCCAGTGGTAATATTAACCTGATACTGAATATAAAAAGTTTATTTACCGGAACAGGTTATGATATTCGTAAACTTGAATTCAACGATTCTCGCGTCGTCGTCCGGGTGCTGTCGAGTGGAAAAGCCAATTGGGATATCCTGAAAGAAGATTCGGTTCAAGCTGCCGATACTTCGGATATGAACTTCCACTGGAAGTTGAAAGAATTTACGATTCACAATGCCGACATTTTTTACAACTACGATAAAGGAGACATGCTCTATGTTTTCAAAAAGGTGAATCATCATACCTCAGGTGATTTAACTGCCGACAGTTCCTTACTTGTAACGCGTACCACCTGCGATTCGTTGAGTTTTATCTGGGATGGCATTGAATATATTTCGAAAGCCAACGTGGAACTCAATGCCGATATTGATGCTAATCTGAATGATATGATTTTTACTTTTAGTAAGAATTCGTCACGCGTCAACGAGATACCATTTGCGTTTGCCGGTTGGCTGAAAAGCATTCCCGATGGTTGGGATATGGATTTTAAACTGAATGCCGCAAAGGTTGATTTTAAAGCCATACTCTCGATGATTCCTGCCATTTATTCCGAATCGTTTGAGGAAGTGAAAGCGGGAGGAAAAGTGAATCTGAACGGGTTTGTGAAAGGTAGGTGGATTGGCGATTATTATCCTGCTTTCGACCTGAGCCTGAAAGCCGTTGACGGGTGGTTCCAGTATCCGGCTTTACCCAAATCGGTTCAGCAAATAAATGTGGATGCACGGATAACAAACCCCGGAAAAACGCTGGACGAAACCGTTTTTGATATTTCACGGTTTTCGTTCATGTTGGGTGGAAATCCTTTTTCGGCTCAAATGCGAATTGCTTATCCGATGACCGATACCGAACTGCAAATGAAAGCGGTGGGAAAAATCAATCTCGGGATGATAAAAGATGTTTATCCGTTAGACAAAAATACAAGCCTGAACGGTTTGCTTGATATGAATCTGGATTTGACCGGACGTATGTCGTATTACGATAACAATCAGTACGATAAATTCCGATTTGCCGGAAAATTAAATGTCAGCGATATGCTTTTGAAAATGAAATCGTTATCGCAGGATGTATCGGTTACAAAAGCCAATATGACTTTCAATAACCGTTATGTGGATCTGACGGCTTTGCAAATGAAAATCGGACGCAATGATGTATCGGCAACCGGAAAACTTGAAAATGCGGTGGCTTATGTCCTGCGCGATAAAACATTAAAAGGACAACTAAACCTGCAATCGGATTATTTTAACGTGAACGATTTTATGCCGGATGATAAACCTGAAAGCAAGTCCGATACAACAGCAGCCAAAAAGTCGGCGATGAGTGTTATTCAAATTCCATCGAATATCGATTTCAGTATGCAGGCGGCTTTCAAACAATTAATTTACGAAAAAATGAATTTTACCAATGCCTTTGGTCAATTGAAAATAGCCGATAGTGAATTGAAAATCCAGGATATGAACGTGAATGCTTTTGGCGGGACTCTTGTAATGAATGGAAGTTACAACGTGGCTGATACACTTAAACCGGAGGTAGCCTTTGATTTATCAATAAAGGAAGTGGTATTTAATCAAATAGCAGGTCAGGTTGAAACTATACAACAGTTTGTTCCGGTTTTTAACAAAGCTTCAGGTAAATTTTCTGCTAAATTGTCGTTCAACTCGCTGCTAAAAAGTGATATGATGCCCGATTTGAATTCTGTTTTCAGTAAGGGTACTTTTACGACCAAATCAGTGGGACTGAAAGAAGTTCCTGCGCTTGATGCACTTGCCAAAGCCTTGAAAAAGGACGATTTGTTGCCGATGTCCATCAAAGACCTTGCGTTGCTGTTCGAAATCAGTGATGGAAAACTGATAACCAAGCCATTTAGTTTTAAAGTTTCGGATGTAACCCTGACTTTGGGCGGATTGACCGGATTGGATAAAACAATTGCTTATCAGGGCAAAGTGCAATTGCCGGATAAGTATAATTTAGGAAAACTTTCTACTTTCAACCTGAAAATCGGAGGGACATTCAGTAAACCGAAAGTGGAAGTTGATCTGAAAAACACTGTAGATGAAATGCTGACTGAAACTGCTACCAAAGTAGAATCCGAAATCAATAAAAAAGTGGATGAAACCAAAGAAAAAGCGCTCGAAGAAGCCCGAAAACAAAAAGAAAAAGCGGTACAAGAAGCTCAGATAAAAGCCGATAAACTTATTGTCGAAGCAAAAATACAGGGTGATAAACTCATTGCTGAAGCAAAAAAACAAGGAGATAAGCTTATTGCTCAAGCGACTAACCCGTTGACAAAAAAAGCAGCCCAACTGACTGCCGATAAATTAATGGCGGAAGCTCGTAAGAAAGCGGACGAATTAAATACAAAAGCCAAGGCAGAAGCCCAAAAACTGATACAAACAGCCGCTGATAATGTGGAAATATAGTACTCTGATATGAACCTAAATAACTGAAAGTTAATTTAATTGAATTAAAATAAAATAACTATGAAATTGCATTACAAGCATTACAAGCCGTCTAAAATAAGTTTGGTGACCGATTTTTTTATATTCATTATTGGGTTTTTTGTTGTTGTAGAATGGTTGCCATTGACAACGAACACACCTTACGAAAAATATACTGAAGCTGTTGTTTTTTATTGCCTGGTTTGGGTTCTAATTTCTTATTTTTTAGGGCGGTATCGGCCTTTACACAAACTTAAATATATCGATCAATCTCTCAATCTTTTTTATGTTTCCATATTGTCCTTTGGCATCGTATGGTTTCTGTCGTTTTTGTTTTTTGATGGTTATTATTCGGTCTATGTAATATTAACTTATACAGCGATTATTTTTGCTATAACTTTTGCTTTTTATCTTTTATATTTCATGTTGCTTTATGCCGTTGAATATGAAGATGAACCCATAAAAATTCATGAACGGGAAGTTGCCCATCTAAAACCGGCGCCTCCTTTGGATAAAGCAAGTTATGAAGCACTTTGTAAAACTTTATCTGTCCATTCAGGCGAAAAGGCTCTGGAATTTTTATCGAATCAGGTAGATTTAAAAAGTGGAAATACGTATGTAAATTTTTCAACCAGTTTCTTTGATGTTAATGCTAAACCAAATTATATATATTCAACCATAATCAATCTTGAAAGGCTTAATAATATAAGATGCATCAATAAACTATTTACAGTTGTTAATCAGAAACTTCCGGATGATGGACGGTTTATTTGTTGTTTCGAATCAAAAAGTACACGTAAAAAAAGGATATTGAACAGTTTACCGGTGGGCATCAATTATATTTATTATTCCGTTAACTATATTTATAGGCGTTTGATGCCGAAAGTTTTTTTTTCGAGGCGGCTTTATTATGACTTTACCCGAGGGAGAAACCGTATCTTAACAAAAGCAGAAGTGCTGGGCAGGTTGTATTTTTGTGGTTTTGAGGTAATAACTGAAAAAAAAGTAGGTCAATTACACTATATTTATGCACGTAGAATAAAACAGCCTAAACCAACAACCAAAAGATCCTACGGCCCATTGATCAAATTACGACGTGTAGGTAAAAACGGGAGGATATTTGATGTGTATAAAATACGAACCATGCATTCTTATTCCGAATACCTGCAAGCTTATGTTTATGAGCATTATGACCTTCAGGAGGGTGGAAAATTCAATAATGATATTCGTATTAGTACACTTGGGCGAATCATGCGAAAATATTTTCTTGATGAATTACCAATGTTTATGAATTTATTGAAAGGAGATATGAAAATAGTTGGTGTTCGCCCGTTGAGCAAACATTATCTTAGTCTGTATGATAAAGAATTACAGGATAAACGTGTGAAATTTAAGCCGGGACTTATGCCTCCGTTTTATGCTGATATGCCCCAAACCTTGGAAGAAATTCAGGATTCTGAAATGAAATATCTGACACAATGCGAAGAAAAAGGAACTTTTTTAACTGATTTACGTTACTTTTTTAAAATATTGAAAAATATTTTTATTAAAAGAGCAAGAAGTGCGTAGATTCTTCAGTTACTAATGCGTTTTGATAATATATCACTAACAATTTTCAAAGATATTAAGTAATGGGAATTAAACAATGTCGTATAATTCTTCTGGTTACATTCGGCAAAGGTCCTTTTTTGCCTATTTCGACTTTAAACGAGAGGTGAGAGGAGAGGAATCTGAGGATAGGTTTGAATTTGAAATACGACATTAAATCTGTCATGCTACTTCACACTCTTTGAAGGTTGGAGTCTTTAATTTGATTAATAAAAGTGCAATGAAAAAAACTATTTTCTCAATATTGTTCCTGTCGGTAACAATATTTACATTTAGTCAGGATATTCCTCAACATATTTCGTACACCAAAATTTATGAATTTTTGGATGAACTGGCCACTGATGGTTTTATTGAATTAAATTCGGCTATAAAACCTTACAGTCGGCAGTTTATTGCTGAGAAACTACTCGAAGCCCAAAAATATGAAAAACAGTTAAATAGGAGAAAACGTGCCGAGATTAAATTTTACCTGAACGAATTTGCTCTTGAAACGGATAAATTGCCTGATGCACACTTGCATCTTTGGAACAGTGAACTTTCTAAAGCTGCTTTGATTCAACCGGCATTTCATTATCGTGATACCCTTTTTCGTGCAAGAGTTACTCCTTTGTTGGGCTTGAATGTTACCCATAACGACAATGGAAATATTCTTAAACGTTGGGTAGGAGCAGAATTCCAGGCTATGATAGGTAAACATTTATCGGTTTACGGGAGTTTGCGCGATTTGTCGAATGATGGAGATACTTTATCGAGTTACAAATACCTGAATAATTATCCGGGTTACGAATATAAAGAAGCGAGTTATGGTGGCGATTACAGCGATTCACGGGGCGGAATAAAATACTCAACTTCTTGGGGATCAATAGGTGTTATAAAAGATAATGTAGTTTGGGGCGATAATTATCATGGATCGAATATACTTTCGGGACGGGCGCCTTCGTTTCCAATGCTTACACTGACTCTGAAACCGGCTAAATGGTTCGAGTTAAATTATTTTCATGCTTGGTTGGTTTCAAATATTGCCGACAGCTCTTATTATTATCTCGAAAATGGAACAAGAATATGGTATCGGCCTGCAAATAAGTTTATGGCAGCCAATATGCTTACATTTACACCAGTCAAAAAGCTGAAAATTTCAATCGGGAATTCAATTATTTATGCCGAAAAAACCATCCAGGCCGGATATTTGATTCCGATTGCTTTTTATAAATCTATTGACCACTCGCTGACTAAAGGTCTCGGTACTGAAAACCAAAATTCGCAAATGTTTATGAATATCAGTTTGCGGAATCTCAGGCACACACATTTGTACGGATCGGTTTTTATTGATGAACTTAATTTTGCACGATTTAAGTCCGGCAATGCCGAAGCGAATCCAATCTCTGTAAAACTTGGAGCAGATATCAGTAATTTTCCTCTTGATAATCTTTCGGCGGTGTTTGAGTATACCCGAACCAATATTCTCAATTACAAGCATTCGATTCCCGTTCTTACTTACGCTTCAAACAGTTATAACTTAGGTCATTATTTGGGTGATAACGCACAGGAAATTTATTTAGCCCTGCAATATAAACCTATTCGTGGATTGGATTTTAAACTTACGTACACCGATGCCAAACATGGGAATGAATACGATTATGTGCGCCGCGGTACATCAAACGGATTGACAGGAAATGTTGACGGAATAATCAGTCAACCTTCGTTGGGTGAGATTATCTGGTCGAACCACACAGTTGCTTTACACGGAACTTACGAAGTAACTAACAATACTTATCTGGTTTTCCAAGCTGAATACATTAATATTCAGGCTTATGAGCCAACTCAGGCTGTCACCTTCGGCGAAAATCGGATGACGGCGGAGCAGACTTTGAATTATTTTACGCCAAAATTCCTGCAAGGACAAAATTTGACCTTGAGTGCCGGTATTAGCTTTGGCTTTTAGAAGTGTTTAGTTACAAATCAAACTTTATTAACAATGATAATTGGAATTACAGGGGGAATAGGCAGTGGCAAATCTACTGTATCGGAGATACTGCGCGATGAAGGATTTCTCGTATACGACACCGATAAAGAGGCTCGCCGACTGCAAAACGAACATCCTGAAATACGGACTCAATTGATGAAATTGTTTGGGAATAACGCTTATGATGAAACAGGTTTGAACCGGAAATTTTTAGCAGCGATTGTTTTTGAACAACCCGAATTGCTCGAAAAACTGAATGCCGTTGTTCATCCGTTTGTGAAAGAAGATCTTATCGAATGGATGAAAAAATATCCCGGCGAAAAAGTTTATTTTATCGAATCTGCTATTTTGTTTGAGGCTCATTTTGACCAAATTGTTGATAAAATCATTTTAGTAACGGCTGCCGAAGAAGTTAGAATTGAAAGAGTTATGAGACGGGATTCAATGTCGGAAGAGCAGATCAGGGCACGGATTAATAATCAGGGCAGTGATGAAAAAAAAATAGACCTTGCCGACTTTGTAATTCGAACAGATGATAATCAGGACTTGAAAAAGAAATTGAAAAAGGTTCTGGCGCAAATATAATCATCTTGATTATGAATATAATGCAAAAATCCCCTTGCTTAATCTTAAACAAGGGGATTTTTGTGATCCCGACGGGATTCGAACCCATGACCCACGCCTTAGAAGGGCGTTGCTCTATCCAGCTGAGCTACGGGACCGGTATTTTTGTTGTCGGTAGGCTATTACAAGGAAATCGTTTCCGATTCTACAAAAGCGGTGCAAAAGTACTTTATTTTTTGGAAAGTCGCAACTGTTTGTCCAAAAAACGCCTGAACACGTCATATATCTGGTAAAAAATCGCTAATATTGCACTCTGAAATAATAAACTGGAATTAATAATATCATCGGCGATGAAACGAGTCCTGTTTTTTGGGGTAAGTTCCATGTAACAACTAAAAAAAACAAACACTTCCACATGAAAGTAATGAAATTCGGCGGAACATCCGTAGGTTCTGTCAATGGTATTTTAAGCGTAAAAAAGATAGTAGAGGCTGAAAAAGAATCGGTAATTGTAGTTGTCTCTGCGCTTTCGGATGTTACCGATCAACTTTATAAAGTTTCAAAATTAGCTTCTGATGGCAATGAAGAATACCTGACCGAATATCAGTCGATGCTTCAGCGACACATCGATGTGGTAGAAGCAGTTGTGCCCCGAGATAGATTACAAACTGTTCTTGAACAGGTAAAAGTTCAGTTTAATGATTTATCCAATATACTCCGTGGGATTTTTTTAATCAAAGATACCTCAGCAAAAATTATTGACACGATTGTGAGTTATGGTGAGTCTTTATCCTCAATCATAGTGGCCAATGCCATTTCAGGAGCAGTTCATTTCGAATCAAAAGATTTTATAAAGACTATCAACCAGTTTGATAAACATGTGGTTGATTTTCCCAAAACTAATGAATTGATCAAGGAACGATTTGCAAACGAAACACGGATTTCAGTTTGCGGTGGATTTATTTCAACCGACAGTACAACAAACTTCATAACCAACCTGGGACGAGGCGGTTCCGATTACACCGCTGCGATTCTGGCTGCTGCACTCGATGCATCTATTCTCGAAATATGGACGGATGTGGATGGGTTTATGACAGCCGATCCGCGTATTATCAGCAACACTTATGTGATTGAAAGACTGAGTTTCAGCGAAGCAATGGAGCTTAGTAATTTTGGAGCAAAAGTCATTTATCCACCTACAATTTTTCCGGTTTTTCATAAAAATATTCCGGTTGTAATTAAAAATACTTTCAATCCTGAAGCCAAGGGAACTTATATATCACAGGAAAAAGCAGGTGGAGCGTCGAAAGCTATTAAAGGCATTTCATCTATTAACGATACTTCGCTCATTACCATTCAAGGTCTTGGAATGGTTGGAGTTATCGGTGTGAATTATCGTATTTTCCGCGTATTGGCAAAAAATGGCATCAGTGTCTTTCTGGTATCGCAGGCTTCGTCCGAAAATACAACTTCCATTGGGGTCCGCAATGCCGATAGCGAGTTGGCCGTGAAAGTTTTACGACAGGAATTTGCTGCCGAAATATTGCAGGGTGAAATTGACAATATTTTTTCCGAAGACGATTTGGCCACTGTGGCTATAGTCGGCGACAATATGAAACGTACTCCGGGCATTGCCGGAAAATTATTCGGAACGTTGGGTAAAAACGGGATCAATGTAATTGCTTGTGCGCAAGGTGCATCCGAAACAAATATATCATTCGTAACCGACCGGAAATCTTTACGTAAAGCATTAAACGTTATTCACGATTCATTTTTCCTTTCGGAATATCAGGTGTTGAATGTTTTTGTAGTCGGAGTGGGTACGGTTGGTAGTAATTTGCTGGAGCAGATAAAAAAACAACAGCCCAAATTGATGATGCAAAACGGACTTAAACTCAATGTGGTGGGAATAGCATCAAGTAAAAAGATGCTTTTTTCACGCGAGGGTGTAAATCTCGAAAATTACCGGGAGAACCTGAATTCAGGCGGACAAGAAGCAACGTCGGCACGCATTTGCCAGGAAGTGGTAAATATGAATATTTTTAACTCGGTTTTTGTGGATTGTACAGCCAACCACGAAATTGCTGCTTTGTATCAGACTTTACTCGAAAATAATGTTTCGGTTGTAGCTGCCAATAAAATAGCCGCATCGTCATCGTTTAATAATTATAATACGCTGAAAGAAATTTCGCGTCGCAGAGGCGTCAAGTTTTTGTTCGAAACGAATGTTGGTGCGGGGTTACCCATAATCAACACCATGAACAGCCTGATAAACAGTGGTGATCACATCCAGAAAATGGAGGCGGTTCTTTCAGGTACACTGAACTTTATTTTCAATACCATAAGCAAAGAAATACCGTTAAGCAAAGCAATTTTAATGGCAAAAGAAGCCGGATTTTCGGAGCCAGATCCGCGTATCGATTTGAGTGGCAAGGATGTTGTTCGGAAATTAGTGATTTTGGCGCGCGAAGCCGGTTATAGAGTGGAACAGGATGATGTTGACAAAAAGCTGTTTGTTCCGGATAAATATTTTTCAGGAAGCTTGGATGATTTTTGGAAAACCGTTCCGGAACTTGATGCAGAATTTGAGGAAAAACGGGCAAAACTTGTCGAACAAGGCAAACGCTGGCGCTTTGTGGCAACGATGGAAATGGGCAGATGCGAGGTTGGTTTACAGGAAGTAGGCAGCCTGCATCCGTTTTACGATTTGCAGGGAAGCAACAATATCGTGTTGATTACCACCGAAAGATACAATGAATTCCCGATGATGATTAAGGGATATGGGGCTGGAGCAAGCGTTACTGCTGCCGGCGTATTTTCGGATATTATCAGTATCGCCAATATTCGCTAATACGGCTTGGAATTTTATTAATTTGTCAAATTATTAATAATGAGATATTTTCAGCTCTTTTTAATATTTATTTCAATATTCCTGTTCCTGTCGTGCCAAAAGCCGGCGCCTCAATTGCCTGCCAATAAATCAAACGAAACAGATAGCACGGGCCTGGCATTGTTGAAAATAAATGAGAGCCTGATTGCTGCAGAAGATAGCTTGATTGCCGGATATGTTTTGAAAACGGACAGTATCTACACAAAGGATAATCAGGGTTTTTGGTATAAAATAAATTTTGCAACCAAATCAGGAAAACAGAAAGAACTTGAAACCTGTAAAATTTCATATAGCGTGTATTCACTTGATAAAGAGTTTCTTTTCAGAAAAGAAGAGATGATTACACTTGGGAAAAAACAAACCATTAACGGTATCGAAGAGCTTTTGAAACTTATGCATAAAGGCGAAAAAGCCACCCTGATTCTTCCATGGTATCTGGCTTACGGAATGAAAGGAGATGGGGGAAATGTAAATCCATATACATCGGTAATTGTTTATTTGCATTTGGTTCAATAATAGTTCAGTAATTAATTGTAAATTATTAAATTGTTCATAATCATATTTGTTATTCTTAACTTTTAATTTTCGGAATTTAATCGGATATTTGCAAACGAATTTTATTAAAACTCTATATGAAAGTATTTTCAAAATTATTTCCTGTTTTTCTGTTTGTTGTCCTTGTTTTTTCATCATGTAGCGACACTCAAACTTATGCCGAACAACTCAAAGCTGAAAAAGAATTAATAGCCGATTATATCAAACGTAATAATATTGAGGTTGTTTCTGAGTTTCCCACGGAATTTCCCTGGGGCGAGAACGTTTACGTACTCACTAAATCGGGTTTGTACTTCCATTTGATAAATGAGGGCGACACGGGTGTCGATGCCGACACACTCGATGCCAACGATTTGGTAGTGCCTCGTTATTATCAATACACGCTGAATGCAAAATCTGATACTGTTTCCAATTGGAATACAGTTGATTATCCTTATCCGACTGCTTTCAACTATTTGGACGCAACACAGGTATGCGCCGGATGGCACGAGGCTGTATCCTATATGAAAAGAAATAACTCGCGGGCCAGATTTATTGTGCGTTCAAAAATCGGTTTTAGCGATGCCAGCGATGCCGTTATTCCTTACGGATATGAAATGAAAATAAAAATTCAAAAGTAACAGGTACAAAAAAGCGATAATTTGATTTGTAAAAGTAGAACATAAAAGATTCTACTTTTTATTTTTGTGCGCCGAGCATGGCGAGTATATTTGACGGTTCAAGTCCGTTATGGGGGCTATCAGTTGCCAACCATTAGCCAAAGGCAAGGGTGTCCATCGCGAGGTGGAATCTGAAGGAAGCCGGCGGCAAATTTCCGGTCGGA
>JAJFVH010000003.1 GCA_021371875.1 Bacteroidales bacterium | reverse complement strand
TAAATGTATAAAATTGAAAATTACCCGGCATGAGTAAGTTCAATACTACAAAAAGTGAATTCTAAAAAATGAAAACTGTTCAAAAAAATCGGTTTTGTAATAATCGAACAAAAAATATAGGACTTTATAAACAAACTCTAAATAAGATAATTTATTGAATAAGTAGACTAAGTTTCTCAAAACTTTATAACTTTTCAAACTTTACAAACTCTATAAACTAAATAAAATGAATATATCCGAAATAATTAATCCAGCCAATTTGGTTTTCGATAAACCTAAAGTTATGAATGACACTCCCATGCACTATTGCCCGGGTTGCAGTCACGGCGTAGTACACAAATTAATTGGTGAAATAATTGAAGAAATGGACATTCAGGACAAAACCATTGGAATTGCCCCGGTAGGATGTGCCGTTTTTGCTTATCAATATCTCGACATAGACTGGCAGCAGGCTGCTCATGGCCGCGCACCGGCTTTGGCAACGGCAGTAAAGCGCCTCTTACCGGATCGTTATGTATTTACATACCAAGGCGATGGAGACTTAGCCGCCATTGGAACTGCCGAAACTATCCACGCTTGCAACAGAGGCGAAAATATTGCCATCATTTTCATTAACAACGGAATTTATGGTATGACCGGCGGTCAAATGGCTCCCACTACTTTAAAAGGCATGAAGTCATCTACTTCGCCCAACGGACGCGATATTCCAATGAACGGTTATCCGCTTAACATCACCAATCTTTTGGCTCAACTCGAAGGGACCTGCTACGTAACGCGTCAGGCGGTTCATACAGTTGCATCTGTCCGCAAGTGTAAAAAAGCAATTCAAAAAGCCTTGGAAAATTCTATGCTTAATAAGGGAACTTCCATAGTTGAGGTTGTTTCAACCTGTAGTTCCGGTTGGAAAATGACGCCGGCTGAATCGAATAACTGGATGGTTGATAATATGTTCCCTGAATATCCAATGGGAGATTTAAAGGATATTTAACCGGATTGATTAATTGGATAAGACTCCGTCCCTTTTCGGATTTTTAGTTAGTTAATCAGAACATGAACAATATTTTCTTAATTACACACACATACAATGATCGATAAGCAAAGAATTCATTCATGCAATTATACATTGTAATTTCTAAAATTGTAAATTAAATAATATGACAGAAGAAATCATAATAGCCGGATTTGGAGGACAGGGAGTTCTCTCAATGGGTAAAATTTTAGCCTATTCAGGCTTGATGCAAGGTCAGGAAGTAAGCTGGATGCCATCTTATGGGCCTGAACAACGTGGTGGAACCGCCAATGTAACGGTTATTCTGAGCGATGAACGAATCAGCTCGCCAGTGTTAAATAGCTACGATACAGCAATCGTTTTAAACCAACCCTCGCTTGAGCGTTTCGAAAGCAAGGTGAAGCCCGGAGGGACGCTTATTTTTGACGGGAACGGGTTTCATAAGTTTCCTACACGAACCGACATCAATGTTTACCGAATTGATGCAACCGAATATGCTTATGCCAACAATGCTGCTAAAACAATGAACATGATTATTTTAGGCGGATTACTAAAAATAAGACCTATTGTGTTGGTTGAGAATGTATTGAAAGGGCTTAAAAAATCATTACCTGAACGTCATCACCATTTGCTGGGAATGAACGAAAAAGCGATTCATACAGGAATGGATTTAATTAAAAAAGTAAATTGAGAAAAGAAAGTAAAAACGCTGCAAACATTTGAGTTTGCAGCGTTTTATTATAAGAAAAAGGCGCTTTCTTTAAGTGAGTATTGCTAATTTTTAATCGTTTTTACCACTACCCAGTTGTTTTTCTCTTTGTAATCAATTAGCTGAAGATTATTCCTGTTAGCCTCGGCTTCGATAAGCGGGATGTCTTCTTTATAAAATCCGCTCATATACAACTCTCCCCTTTTCGACAAACAGGCGGCATATTTTTCCATGTCGGCCAATAAGATATTCCGGTTGATATTGGCTAATATAATATCGAAATGCAATCCATCGAGCAACTCAGCTCCACCAAGTCTGACTTCAATTCCTTTCACCTGATTGAGCTCAACATTTTCCACTGAATTTTCAGTACACCATTTATCAATATCGATAGCAACTATATCTTTAGCTCCGCGCATTGCAGCCAGAATAGCCAATACTGCAGTACCACAACCCATATCAAGCAAAGTTCTATCTTCAACATCCATTTTCAAAAGCTCGCCAATTACCAAACTGGTGGTTTCGTGATGACCTGTTCCAAAAGCCATTTTCGGGTCAATAACTATATCATATTTTGCCTGAGGAATATTTTTATGAAAAGAACTGTGAATAACACATTCATCTCCAATGACAATAGGTTCAAAATAGTGTTTTTCCCACTCTTCATTCCAATTTTTCGTTTCAATTTGTGTAACTTTGTAGTCGATGGTAGCTTCAAACACAAAATCGGCTAAAAGTTCTTTCAATTGATTTTCGTTAAATAAACCGGAGGGAATAAAAGCATCTATGCCTGTTTCGGCAGGCACAAAACTGTCGAAACCGATTTCGCCGAGTTCAGATGCCAACACATCGCATATATACTCCTCATAAGGCTCAATGATGAAAGTTACCTGAATAAAGTCCATAATTTCTCTATGATAAAAATTTGATAAAAATGATGACAGGTAAAAGTAATAATAATTTTTAAAAACACAAACCAATTGCATGGAAATCTGTTTTTATTATAACTTTGCCTAATATTCGCGAGTTACCAGATGACCAACTGAATTCCTGCAATTTGCTAAATAAAAGCGGCATCAGGTTATTCTATGACTATCAAATGCTTAACTTATCGTTTTCTACAAAAACAGATATATACTTTTTTATTCTGAAATACTTTAATTTAACTCATAATATCAAGCCGAATGGCATGATTATTGCTAATTTTCTATAAAAAACACCACTTTAAACATAGGAGGTAATATTATGAAACCAACCATTTTATTTCTGCTTTTCGCTCTGATTCTGCCAATCGGAGTTTATAGCCAAAAGCCTGAAATTATTGATGACATTTATTTCAAGCCGGAAAATGCAACAAAAACGGCTAAAGCGCCTGTCAAACAAAAAGCTACATATAAAAACGGAGCCAGGGAAATTATATTTATCGATCGTGACACCGTAGAAATTGTAACCCCCGATTCAACCTATCTATTGGCTCAAGCCAATGATAGCATTGAATATGCCGATGATGAAGAAGGTTATTATCTGAATGAATTTAAGGGCTCTCAGTCCGATTTGGAATATGCCGAACGTATTCGTCGTTTTCATAATCCCAAATATACGGTTTTTATTGGCGACCCGAATTATAACGACATTTACTTCCTGGATAATTTCGACTGGAATGTTTATGTTGATGGTTCGTATGCTTATGTTACACCTACATGGACAAATCCTTACTGGTTCGATTATACATATCGTCCCTACAGTTACAACAGTTGGTATTGGCGAAACAGTTGGTACTCACCTTATTCGTATTACGGCGGATGGGGATATAATAACTGGGGATACAATCCGTGGAGTTATAATTATTATGGCGGATGGGGATATCCATACTACGGATATTATGGATATTACGATTATGGCTGGGGTTCTCCTTATTATTACGGATACGGATACAACAACTATTGGGGAGGCGGATATTACAATGGAGGAAACAACAACAGAAACAATCCTGCATACAACGAAGCTAACCGCAGATCAACCGGCAATGCACGCTCATCAGAGGGAGGAAGCAGCAGAATATCGTCAACAACAATTGGGGGTAGCAGCAGCAGAACGTCGACCGCAATTCGCAGTAATTATACTGCCGTAAGCGGGACAAATGCCAACAAAACAATCACCAATTCAAGAGGAACAAGGTCTGTCAGTTCATCTACAAGCAGTAATATCAGAAGTGAAAATACCGGCTTGAACAATCGTTCGGTAACAAACAGAAATACAACCGAAAACACGTCAATTACAAGAACAGGGAGTACCCGTAATTCATCAACATTTAACACAACAAACAGAAACGGAAATACAAATACGACGGTTAACCGAGGTACAACAGACCAAACAACACGTCCTACCTACTCAGGAAGAACCTCAACAACCCCTGGAAGAACTTATTCAACAAGCACTTCAACCACGCCACGTTCCAGTTATTCAACCGGAAGTCCGTCAACTACACGATCGAGTTCAAGTAGTAATGTTACGCGTAGTACCGAATCGTCGAGCAATTCAAACAGCACATATCGTTCGCCGAGTCCAAGTCCGTCAAGTTCTTCATCATCCGGTTCATATTCAGGCGGAAGTAGTGGTGGCAGCTCACGCAGTTCTGGAGGCAGCTCAGGAGGAGGAAGGAGGTAATCCATTCGTTTCCAAAGTATAAAGTAAACAACATTCAGTTTTAATATCATAAACTAACTATATGAAACGTATATTAATGATTTTGACAGTTGCACTCAACTGTTCTATCCTGTTTTCACAAACTTTATTCGATGCACTTAAAACATCTGATAACGATATAATTGGTACCGCACGTTACTCAAGTATGGCAGGAGCATTCGGCGCTTTAGGCGGAGATCCTTCAGCCATCAAAGATAATCCTGCCGGACTTGGCATTTATCGTAAATCGGAACTGACCCTAACAGCCGATGCACTTATGCAAACGAATTCGTCGGTTTGGAACGAACAATCGGCTAACGATAACAAATACAGTGTAGGAGTAAACAACTTCGCTTTTGTACTGGCGCTACCCACCTGGAGAAGTAATAATGGGTACAACGGTTTCTTAAGTTCAAATTTTTCGTTTTCATACAATAAACTGAAAAATTTCAATCGGAACGTCAACATTAAAAGCAATGCAGCCTCATCGTCGATGACTGACTATTTTGGATATTTTACAGGTAACCTGTCCGACAACGATTTGGAATGGGATAATTACCCTCAGTATGGGTACGATTCGCCTTTCGACAATATTGATTTACCCTGGATGTCTGTTATGGCTCATTACGGCCGGCTGATTTCACCTCGCAACGATCCGAATACAGGTGAGTTAATTGAATGGACTTCATTTTTGGATCAGGGAGAACGAGTAACTCCTTCCTATATGCTTCAGGAACAAGGAAGTGTTAATGAATATGCTTTGGGTTGGTCGGGAAATTTCAGCAATAGATTTTATATTGGCGCCACTTTAAATTTTCAATCCATAAACTATCAGTCAGACAGCAAATACAACGAAGAATTTGGAAATAAGGGTGGAATGACGCTTGATAATACGGTGACTACAACCGGGAATGGTATAAACCTGAACTTAGGAGCCATTTTAGTTCCGGTTGATTTTATGAGAATAGGCTTAGCGCTTCATACACCCATGTTCTATTCGTTGACAACTTATAATTATTCAACACTTTCATTTAATTCATCCGTAAACGGAAATGTTCAATCACCGGAAAATTATGTTGACTATCAACTTCAATCTCCTTTGCAATTCAATGTGAGTGCGGCGTTTATTGTTGACAAAAAAGGATTGATAAGCGCCGAGTATGTATTGAATAACTACCGTAGCATGAAACTCCTGGATAAAAATGGGAATTCACAGAATTATGCAGCTGATAACGAAGATATAAATTCAATGCTTAATAATGCGAGAACCATTAAAATCGGCGGAGAATATAAATTAACCGATAATTTTTCACTTCGTGCGGGGTACGCCAATACAAGCGGCATTACCAAAACAGATGCTACTAAATGGATGATACCTAATACCGCCCGAACCGATCCAGAATTTTTCTTAAACAACAGAACAGACTATATTACAGCCGGTTTTGGTTACAGAGAAGCAAACTGGTATCTCGACTTTGCTTATATGAATAAAGTACTCGACGAAAATTATTTTGCTTATAATTCGAGTAAGATGAATCCTGACTATGCTACAAATCCTGCCGACGTAAAAACTACCAATAATAATATTGTATTTACCCTTGGTCTAAGATTCTAAGAATTAATGCTTTTGTTTTTAAGGAAGTAGTTGAAACTTTGTTTTATTTTATTTTGCTAAAAGGGGTCAGTTTATTTATTGACTCCTTTTTATTTTTCACGAATCAATATTTTCACCAGAATACCTTCATTGTGATTTACTGACAATTAAATTATTATATATATATTTGCATTTATATTCACTTTATCTGAGATGCACACCCTGATACATTCATAACCCACTGATATTTTATTTCTGTATATGAAAAAATTTGTAACTGTCATTTATATCTTTTTTCTTTCCTGCGCAATATCAGCTCAAAACAAAAAAACGGTTGAAGCTGTATATCTGAATGAACCCCTAAAAATAGATGCCATACTCGATGAACAAGTCTATAAAATTGCAACGCCGGCTTCGGATTTTGTTCAATTACAGCCTTATAACGGAAAACCATCCTTTCAACCAACCGAAGCTTATTATTTTTACGACCAATCGGCTATTTATGTAGGGGCAATGCTCTACGACAAACCGGACAGTATTTTCAATTATCTGACCGAAAGAGATAATATCGGTACGTCCGATTATTTTGGCGTGTATATCGACCCCTATAATCAGGGACAGCTTGCTTATGGCTTTTTTATTACACCGGCAGGCGTACAAGTCGACATTAAAGCTACGAAAAGCAATGGTGATAATGAGGATGGAAACTGGAACGCTGTGTGGGAAAGCAAGACCCGAATCACCGATAAGGGATGGATTGTTGAAATGCGCATCCCCTACTCTGCTTTGCGCTTTTCCGAGAAATCGAGCAGTATCTGGGGACTGAACATGTTCAGAAATTTACGCCGGTACAATTCAAACAATTCATGGAACTTTGTCGATCGAAAAATATCCGGTTTTATTCATCAGGAGGGGCAACTTACCGGAATTAGAAATATTAAACCTCCAGTCCGGCTTTCGTTCTCTCCCTACATTGCCACCTATTATGAACCCAAAAGCGCTAACGCCGACAAATTCTTGTACAAAGGCGGATTAGACCTGAAATATGGTATCAATGATGCTTTTACGCTCGACATGATGCTGATTCCCGATTTCGGACAAATTCAGTCGGACGACCAAAAACTGAACTTATCGCCTTATGAATTGTATTACGATGAAAAAAGACAATTTTTTACCGAAGGAACCGAACTTTTTCAACGGGGAGATATATTTTATTCCCGACGAATCGGTGCAAGTCCCAAATTCCCGGCAAAAAATTCATTGAATGAAAATGAAGTCATTGATTATAGTCCAAACGAAACCCAATTAGTTAATGCAACTAAAATCTCGGGGCGTACCGACAAAGGTTGGGGAATTGGATTTTTAAATGCCATGTCGCTTCCCTCCTACGCTGTCATAAAAAACGAGATAACTGACGAAACAAGGGATGTCGTTGTGCAGCCTTTTACCAATTACAATGTCATGGTTGTTGATAAATCGCTTAAAAACAATTCGTACATGAGTATAATCAACACGAATATTTCGATGATTAATAATCCTTTTCATGCCAATGTTACTGCCACGGAATTCGAGATAAGGAATAAAACCAAAACTTACGCGCTAAAAGGCAAAGGAGGTCTCAGTACACGTGGCGATGATGCTACGGAAACCGGCTATTTCGGATCGCTCGGTTTAGAAAAAAACCAAGGCAAGTTTCATTGGGGACTTGCGGAACGTTTTTATTCCGACAAATACAATCCCAACGATTTAGGCTATTTGCAACGAAACAATCAGGTAACCACCGAGGCCTGGATGTATTACCAGATTATTGAACCTTTCTGGATTTTCAGAGAATGTAACGGAGATGTTTGGTGGAATTACAACCGCATGTATAATCCTAACACATTATACGATAATGAATTTGGATATGATTTGTCAACGAGATTCACCAATAATTTTTATTTCAGTTCAAACGGCATTTTTTCAACCAATAAATACGATTATTTCGAACCAAGAGTAGCCGGCAGGTTTTATTATAGTCCGTATAGTTTTGAGTTCGATTTTGACCTGAGCACCGATTTTCGGAAACCTTTAAGCGCCGATATAGGATATGAATATTCGGTTCAACCAACTACCGAACAAGCCAGCCACGACTTTGGAACAGAAATAAACTGGCGTATCGGACAACGGTTCTCGCTCGATTACGGGGTCAATTATATAACATCGAAAAACGAATACGGATTTGCCGATTATAACGAAAGCGCCAATTCCATCACTTTTGCAAAACGGGTCGTTTCCACTTTTGTCAATTCATTTCAATCAACTTATGTAATCAACAACAAATCAGGGATCAAAATGAGGATAAGGCATTACTGGAGCGGAGTTGAAAATTCGGATTTTTTCCTGCTTCAAAACGATGGTTCCCTTACCGACCATACATCTTTTACCGGAAATGTAAACCAGAATTATAACGCCTTTACCATCGACATGATATTCAGATGGATATTTGCCCCCGGATCAGAGCTCTCGCTGGCATGGAAAACGCTCTCCTATTCAAACGAAAATACGGTTGACCACAATTACTGGAATAATCTTCAAAAATCCTGGTTAAATCAAAGCAACAGTATCTCGCTTAAAGTGCTTTATTACATTGATTACAATAATATATTCAAAAAAAATAAAAATAGTTGATAGCAGCCGCCTAAATCCAATAGCTTAGGCGCGTAAACTCAAAAAGGGACTTGAAGACCAAGTCTAAATATCTTTAGTAAAGATTGAATCCGACTTTACAAGTTAGTTAAAAGTAATTATAAAAAAGAAATGAGAACCAAACATAAAGTAATTTTTGGCAACTGTATGAGTATGGAAGAAATACCAGACAAAATGTGTCATTTAATGATAACTTCTCCTCCTTATTTTAATGCCCCATTTGACTATGATGGTTTTTTTAAAAATTACGATTCATTTCTTGGTATGCTTGAAAAATTTGCAACTGAAACTTATCGGGTACTACAAGATGGTCGAATTGCTGTAATAAATATTGATGATATGCTTGTGGATGGAACAAAATATCCAATAATTGCTGATACAATAAAAATATTCCAAAAGGTTGGATTCCGTTATAGAGACAAGATAACTTGGAAAAAACCCGATGGTTATCTTAGAATTAGCAAAAGAAGTGGTGTAATATTACAAAATCCTTATCCAATGTATTATTATCCAGACAATTTATTAGAAAGTATAATTATATTTCAAAAAGGTAAATTTGATTATCGCTCAATTCCAGAACAAGTACGAGAACTTTCAAAAATTGATAAAAAAGAATTTCAAGACAATAAGTGGTATATGACACTATGGGAAATAACAAATGTTTTGCCAAGTTCATCGCTTGAAAAAGGTATAGCTGCCTTTCCTGAAGAAATTCCATATAGATTAATAAAATTATTTTCATACAAAGGAGAAATCGTTTTGGACCCATTTTTAGGAAGTGGTACGACTATGAAAGTTGCAAAAAATCTTGGGAGACACAGTATTGGTTTTGAAATAATTAGAGACCTCGAAAATGTTATAAGAAAAAAAACGGGTTTTACCGATTTGGTTTATAGTGAGAATAGTGATATATTTGAAGTTATAGAAAGAAAAGAAGGGAAATACCGATATGTTAATAATGAAACTCTTGAGAAAATTACACTCAAAAATAAAAAATAGAACGATGAATATAAACACTGAAATTGAAGGTATTGAGTATAAACTTATAATGCCAAATGAATTAAAAGAGATTAATATTGTCGATTTTGATATTAATACAATGCCATCTTGTTGCATTATAAAAAGTGACAAATACAATTTTGCAATCTCTAAATGGGTTTCCCCGAAACGTACACGTTCATACC
>JAJFVH010000229.1 GCA_021371875.1 Bacteroidales bacterium | reverse complement strand
CTACAAAAGGCAGGTTACTTATTTTTCTCAAATTATTATCGCTCTGTTCGTGTATATTAAGAAACCGCCGTATACCGAACGGTACGTACGGTGGTGTGAGAGGACAGTGAGCGAACTAATCGCTCACTTCCTACTCGATTTATCACTGGCTTTTCCGGTAACTCAGCACTGCCCAGCCGTTGAAAAACATTGCAAATCCGCACAAAGCGGCAAAGTGCCATTTCAGATCGAAGAAGTTGCTGCCTTTCAGAAATATAAACCGCAACACTTCAACCATATAACGCAATGGGCTAAAACGGCTGACGGTTTGTGTCCATTCAGGCATACTGCTTACCGGCGTGTAAAGTCCGCTCAGGAAAATAAAGGTTATGACGAAGAAAAACATGATAAACATGCCTTGTTGAATAGTGGAAGCATAGTTCGAGATGACCAGACCAAAACCTGAAAATGCCAATACAAAAATAGCGGCAAAAAGATATATTTCTAAATAACCTCCTGCCGATATCATTCCGTAGAACAGCCAGGCTACGAAAAAACAAATACTAAGTACAATAAACCCAATGACCCAATAAGGAATTAATTTGGAGAGAATTAATGTAAATTTATTGACGGGTGTTACATTCATTTGTTCGATGGTTCCTTTTTCTTTTTCGCCTACTATATTTAAAGCCGGTAAAAATCCGGTAAGCATGGCAAGCATCATCATCATGATGGCGGGAACCATGGTATATTTATATTCGAGATGCGGATTGAAGTTGTAACGTGGGACAATTTCCACTGCAGGAGCTTTCAGCTTTGTGCCGCTTTGCATCCATTCGTCGCGTATCTCGCCGGAAAAATCACCTACAATTCCAGCCATATAAGCGCTACTCAGCCCGCCTTTCATCCCGTTAACGGTATTGGCCGAAATCAAAACATCGGCTGTTTGCCTGTTGATCAAATCCTCTTCAAAACGCGGTGGTATTTCAAGGATTACATCGGCATTATCTTGTTCCACACTGAGCAACGCATCGTTATAATTCTGTGAAACATTTGTCATTTTGAAATACCCCGACGAAATAACTTTTTGGATCAATCGTTCCGAATACGGACTATGATTATTGTCCACCACTGCCAAATTAATATTTTTAATCTCAAAATTGGCAACCAATGGAAACAAAGCCAGCGCAACAAATGGCAAAACAATCACCATCCGGGGCAGTGATTTGTTTCGGATAATTTGTTTGAATTCTTTTTCTAATAAAAATTTCAACATGCCGGAGTTGTTAATAATTGATCGGATTTTTGGATAATTCAACTATTTCACTTTTACCTTTCTGAAAACCCAGTGCTTTTGAAGTGTGTAGTTGAATGCAAGGGAAACGAATAGGTCGGTGATGATACGGCTGATTTTATAGTCGATGTGCAAAAACGTTGTGATAAAATAAGTGCCACTGGATTTCAATAAGATGCTGTTTAATACAACAAGTGCAAATTTAAGCAATTGCTTGTAAATGGAACTTCTGTACGGATTCTTTTTTGAGCGAAAAGTCCAGCCTTTATTTAAACTGAAATTTACAATTGCCCCGACGACCCCACCGATAGCAATTGATATTGTATAGTGCACGTGAAAAACCTCAGTAACAAACACCATTATGGCATAATCACTTAATCCACCGATAAATGCAGATAGTTGGGCTTTGGCAAAAACAAATATCCTCTCCACTATTTTATAGGTTTTTAGCAGCCTCTTTTTCTTTTTTATCTCGGATATCACCTAATTTCAATAGTTTTATGGTGTCAATAATATTGGTAATGAACAGAATTATACAAGCGAGTACAGATGAATAATGTATTGAGCCATTTACTAAAACTTCCAGAATTAGAATCAACGAAATAACAATCCGCACTTCCGTAGGACCTAATTTTCCCGAATCAATGGAATATTCATTTGTAATTTTGTAACGAAGAAGCGCGGTAAGCATTTCCCAACCATACAATACCACAAATCCAAAACCAAATAATTCCCATGGATTTTTTGCATAAACGATAAATCCGCATCCTATCAATATAATCCCAACCCAGTCGGTAGTAAGATCGAGCGTAAAGCCATACCATTTTCTTGGTATTTTCCGATAATAAGCAATCCGGCCGTCTAACGAATCGCCAAACCAGCTGACAAAAAAGCCAAATACACCTATCAACAGGTATACCGGGCTAATGTAATAGGCCAAAATAAAAGAAAGAAAAACAATAATATTCCCGGAAAAACCAATGCCGGTCAACATGTCCGAACTAATCCATGAAGGAATACGTTGAACGAGAAATGCTATTAATTGCTGCTCATATTTTTTCAGTAGATTGGTGCGTTCCCGGTCTTTCGAAATTATAACCAATGGGGAAAAATCCCCGTTTTTAGTTTTGTCTTCCATGTCTTTTTGTTTTTAGTGTTATTGTTAAATAGTAAAATGGTATAATTATGTAAAGACTTGTATATTCAATTGTTATTCGAAAATTACATTTCAAAAATTGAATTTATTATCAGCTTTCAGGAGCTTTTGATAAATTTTACAATAGATTAGCGAAATCTAAACATATTAACTGCTTAAAATGTTTTTCACATTGAAAATACAAAGATAAATAATAATCTTTTATTTAACAGCTTTGTCACAACTATTTTTATATTATTCAAGTCTAAATTTGAATTTCTTCATACTTGCAGCAATTAAAAAGATGCCCATCCCTGACAAAACACTTAATTCCGGAATAATAGATGTAAATCCCAATCCCTTAATCATGATCTTTTTCACGCCGATAATGTACCATTTGGCAGGAATGATTTGCGATAACCATTGAAAAAAGACCGGCATATTTTCGACAGGGAACATCATTCCCGAAAGCATAATAACCGGAAGCATAAGCACCATACCGGAAATAAGTAACGCAACCAATTGTGAATTTACGATCGATGAAATGAGTAAGCCTAACGAAAGAGTTACGAAAATATAGACCAATGACAGCACGATGAGCCAGAATAAACTTCCGGCAATCGGAACTCCAAGTACAAAAACCGACAAAAGTAAAATGGTTGTCAAATTTACCAAAGATAAAAAGAAATACGGAATCATTTTGGAAATAATAATGTAAATGGGCTTCATGGGCGATACCAACAGAATCTCCATTGTGCCGAGTTCTTTCTCGCGGGCGATCGAAATGGAGGTCATCATGGCGCAAATCAGCATCAAAATCATGCCCATAACGCCCGGCACAAAATTGTAAGCGCCTTTCATTTGAGGATTGTACAACAGTTTCACCTGTGGATTAATCTGAAACGGAACCTTCTGAACTTTAAATAATTCCTGTTGATAAACGGCTATGATATTGGTGGCATACGAAACTACCGATTTGGCTGAGTTCGGATCGGTGCCATCGGCAATTAATTCCACTTGTGCCGTACCTGTATGCAACATGTTTTCGTAAAACTTTTCACTAAAAACCACCACCATTTTTACTTCACCATTTTTGAACTGCTCATTTATTTCAGCGGGTTTTGTAAGTAATTCGACCACCGAGAAATATTCGCTGGCATTGAATTTTTCAATAATAGCACGTGTCGCCATATCGTTTGATGGATCGTAGATGGCTAATTTTGAATTTTTTACTTCCGTTGTGATCGCATAACCAAACAATATCAACATCAAAACCGGCAACAACAGCAAAATAGCCATGGTAGTTTTATCACGGAAAATATGATGAAATTCCTTTCGGACAAAAGACATAAATTGTTTCATATCAATTAGGGGCTATCTGTCAACTCTTTTCGCTTTTCGTGCCAATTGATGAAATACTTCATCCATATTGTTGGCGTTAAATTCATTTTTAAGATTTTTGGGTGAATCGAGTGCATCGATTCTTCCATCTACCATGATGGAAACACGATCGCAATATTCGGCTTCGTCCATATAATGGGTGGTAACAAAAACCGTGATACCGCGGTCGGCTGCTTGGTAAATCAGTTCCCAGAATTGGCGGCGTGTTGCCGGATCGACACCTCCGGTCGGTTCATCCAGAAAAACAACTTTCGGTTCGTGAAAAATTGCTACCGAAAAAGCCAGTTTTTGTTTCCAACCCAACGGAAGTGATTTGACTAAAGTATCTCTTTCGCTTTCAAACCCAAGACGTTTTAATAATTCGTCGGTTTTCAACGCGATTTTTTTTTCAGGAACGCCATAAATTCCGGCAAAGAGGCGAATGTTTTCCCATACTTTCAAATCTTCGGACAAGGCAAATTTCTGGCTCATGTAACCGATGTTTTTCTTCACCTGTTCCGATTGGGTATGTATGTCGAAACCCGCAACAAAACCTTTGCCCGAAGTGGGAATACTCAATCCGCAAAGCATCCGCATGGCGGTTGTTTTTCCGGCTCCGTTAGCTCCCAAAAATCCGAAAATCTCACCCCGTTCCACCTCAAAAGAAATATGATCCACCGCTGTGAAGTTCCCGAACTTTTTAGTCAGATTTTCAACGACAATTACTTTCTCCATATTGTATTTTTGCATTGTTTCTGTTTCCTTAATCTTTACTTTCTTACCTCTGGCTTAGTTCCATAAAACAATCTTCTATTCCCGGTTCGATAAATTCAATCTCAATACTGGTATGTCCTTTTTGCTCCAGATACTCTTTCAAATGCTGAATCTTGAATGCTGAATCTTGAATCGTTACATGGTGTTTGTCCCCAAAAGCAAAACAGCTTTTTGTCAGTTCATTTTCCCGCAAATCCTTCAGCAATTTCGACATGGAATCGCTACGGACTGCTAAAAGTGCATTTCCAAATTGCTTGACAATATTTTGAGGTGTATCGATTTTCAGAAACTGACCGTTTTGAATCAATGCAATGCGGTCGCACAAACTTGCTTCGTCCATATAAGGCGTTGATACTAAAATAGTAATGCCCTGTTCTTTCAACTTTTTCAACATGCTCCAGAATTCTTTACGCGAAACCGGATCGACACCCGTTGTCGGTTCGTCTAAAAACAGAACGCTCGGTTTATGAATCAAAGCACAACTCAACGCCAGCTTTTGCTTCATTCCACCCGAAAGTTTTCCTGCCCGACGGGTTTTAAAGGGTTCGATTTGCTGGTAGATGTCTTTTATCAATTCGTAATTTTCTGCAATGCTTGTATTGAAAACTGTGGCGAAAAAGTTCAGATTTTCTTCTACCGTCAAGTCCTGGTATAGCGAAAACCGGCCGGGCACGTAACCTACACGATTACGGATTTCCCTGTAGTTTTTTACCACATCAAAACCATCCACAATTGCTGTCCCGCTATCGGCTAAAAGCAAAGTGGTGAGTATACGAAAAAGTGTGGTTTTCCCGGCTCCATCGGGGCCGATGATACCGAAAATTTCGCCTTTCTCAACATTAAATGAAATATTTTTGAGAGCTTCAACTTTGCCGTAACTTTTGCTTAATGATTCGCAATGAATTGATGGCGCAGGATTGATGTTTTGTTCTTCCATTCGTCCTTGATGTATAAAAAATCAGATTTATCATAAAAATACTGTCAACTAAAGCTTTACATTTCCGTACATCCCAATCTTCAAAAAGCCATCGTTTTTTACATTAATTTTTACTGCATAAACCAGATTGGCACGTTCGTCGCGGGTTTGAATGGTTTTGGGCGTAAATTCCGATTTGCTCGAAATCCAACTTACAACTCCTTCATATTCTTTTTTATTATCCTCGCCAAAATCGGCAAATACTTTCACCTTTTGTCCGGCTTTTAACTGTGTAATCTGATCGGCAGTAATATACGCACGCAAAATCATTTTATTGGTATCGCCTATTTTGAATAATGCTTTTGCGGTGGTGGCAAGTTCGCCTTTTTCGGCGTATTTTGTCAATACAGTTCCGTTAATCGGGCTGATGATTTTGCATTTTCGCAATTGATCCTCAATTTGCTCAATCTGAATTAGTAACGCTTCGTTATCTCCCGAAATTCCTTCGTTGGTAGTTTCGATGGTCGACTTTTGAGCGGAGAGTTGTTTTTCGAGCACGGCAATTTGAGCATTCACATCGTCGAGTTGTTTCTGATTGGCAGCATTGGCGTTGACCAGATTCTGAATACGTTTTTTCTCCGTTTTGGCGGTGGCAATTTGTTGCTCAATGGCAGCAATTTGTTTTCCTAAATCGGGACGACGGGTCAGCATGGCTTTTTGACTGGCCAGGAGTTGAAGTTTCTTTAAGTAAAGTTGCGTGCTGTCAATTGTCCCTACCACCTGGTTCTCGGTTAGTTGCTGACCTTCCGTTACATCAAACTGCAGAATTTTCCCCATGGCTTCCGACGAAACTATTATTTCAGTTGCCTCAAAAGTTCCTGATGCATCGTATTCATTGTCGGATTTTCCACATGAAACAAATAACGTGGAGATAGCGATTCCGAATAAGCCATATTTCATACCAGAAGCCATAAATTTGCTGTAAAGTTTATTTTTTGTTTTCATATTATTGAGTTGGGGGGTCTAATTATTTGTATTGTTCTTCAATTGATAAATGGCCATAACCAGTTGAATTTCGTGTAACGATTTCGTTTGCCTAGCCTGATTTTCGGCATTGATTTCACGGATCAAATCGGTTACGGTCGAAGTGCCGTTTTCAACTTTCACACTGGCCGCTTTTTTAATATTCTCCCGTAAACGAATGATTTCGTCATCGTTGCTGATAATCTGTTGTAATTTTTCTATTTCGGTTTGTTGTTGTTTGGTTTTCAAGTCGGTGTTAAACATGAAAGTTTCTTTTTGAATATCGACTGTTTTTTTGCTGACGTCCAGTTTGCCGATATTATTCTTCTGGGAATAGAATCCGCTGATGTTCCACGATAACCTTACGCCGCCCAACCAGTATGGCGAAAATTCAGGATTGAGCATATTCAGTCCCGGTTTACCGTAACCACCTTGCAGGAACATGCCGATTTTAGGTAGGTTACCGGCATTTAGCAAGCTTTTCTGGCTTTCGTATAACTTATTTTGAGCATCGAATAGTCCGATTTCCGGCCGATGAACATTGGCAACGTCGAGCGCAGGGAGGTTGATTTCGGGTTTGATGAGTTCCGTCTTTTCGTCAATGGCTAAACCTGTGAGTGCCGAAAGCATATTGAAGTATGATTTCCGGGCGCTGCCCAATTCCGTTTCGCGTTGGTTGGCGTTGATCTGTTCCACTTTTAACGCATCCAGATCGGTTTGATTAGCCACGCCGTTCTGCTTGTAAGCGCTTACCCGTTGGTAATTGGTCTGTAATTCATTTTGCAGGAGGTTGTTTTGTATAAGTTGTTCGTTCAAAAGTAGTAAGCCGAAAAACAACTGGTTAACTCTTTCGTTTAAAGCAAATAAATCCACTTCCAATTTTTGTTTTTCCACTTCGGCGCCTGCATTCGTGATTTTTTTCTGCGCGCTTATAACGCCTCCATCCCAAATTACCTGATTAGCCTCCAAAATTGCCTGGTACTGGTCTTTGTCCTGTGCCAAATGCATTCCATTCAGGTTAATCGAAATAGCATCCGATTGATACGTGCCGCGCGCCGAAAACGAGAGTTGTGGCAAATATCCCTTGTTTGCGTTGCTAATGTTGTATTGAGCCGATTGTTCAATCAATCCGTATTGCTTCACCAACGGATAATTAGCTCTGGCTTTCTCCTGGCAGGTTTCAACTGTCAATCCTTGAGCCGATGCGATCATTGGCAGTATTAACAAGAATAATCCTGAAATTAATTTTCTCATATTAGTTCGAATTTAGCTTTTTAACAGGTATTTACGGTCTTAAACTTTTCAAAATAAATTCAACGTTTTCCAATCTGCGATGAGCTATCATCTGTTCCTTTTGAGTTTCGCTCAACGGAAGAATTTTTTCGACTACCGGCATCATCACAAATAAAGCTACATTCAGGGAAATCATGCTGGTTACCAAATCTATGAGGCTGATGTTCCGGATTCTGCCATTGGCAATTTCCGTTTGAAGTTCGGTATTCAGTTCGGCGAATAACTGCTCCGGAATTTCATGAAGTTTTTCACGCAAGATTTTTATTTGTTCGGGTTGCCTCGATAACTCGTTGAGAATTAGTGTCGGGATTCGCGGATTGTTTTTGAGCAAATCAAAGTGGGATTCTATGACGAATTTCAGTTTGTCAGTAAATTGTATGTTTCCCATGTTTTGTTTTTCAAAAACACCCTGAAAAAACATCTTGAATTTTTTTTCAAAAATAACATTAAACAAGTTTTCTTTTGTGCGAAAGTAATAATGAATCAATGCCTGGTTACAACCTACTTCTTTTGCAATTTCGGTGGTGGAAGTCAACGCAAAACCTTTTTCAAGAAAGAGCCTTTCGGCTACTTCCAGTATGACTTGTTCGGTGGTTTGTTCGTTTTTAATATCCATGTTTAATAATTTAATTTAATAGAGCTATTAATTATTTGCAAAGGAAAAGATTTTTCCCGGAATAATAAGCAAGATTTGAGAATTATTTTATCCAAATGTTGGATATTTAATTTTGGCAGGAGTGCCGGATGGTTCTTTATGAAAAAATAAAATGATTATCCGTAAAAGCTCCTAAAGTTTCAAATAATATATTTCGGTGCGCTGCACCTGCCAACAAAGGGACAGCGTCCCGATATATTGGTAGAAAATACAAGCAGAAAAAGCGCAAAGGTGCATCGCACCGAAAT
>JAJFVH010000202.1 GCA_021371875.1 Bacteroidales bacterium | reverse complement strand
CATCCAAACCTTTGCGTAAATCTACTCCTTGCAGGCATACTACAAACCGATTCCCTTCATTTAAACTAAACATAACTTTTTTTCGACAAAGATCAAAATTTGATCCTCCTCAAAAAATACGGCTAATTTGGGATGCTTACTAAACATTAGTAACAGCTAAAACAAAAAATGCAACGGAAATTCGTTGCATTTTTTGTTTTAGTCGGGACACGTTAAAAACCGCTGTACACCAAATCGATTTTCATTGGTCTTGACTTATTACTGCCTGAATTGATTTTTGTGGCGCTCATCAAATTCCGCGCATTAACCCGGATAATATTGCTGTTGCCATCGTATTGCAATGTTACCGGAACCAATACAAACTGCATGTTGTCAGGAAGATCGTTCTTGAATTCGTTGGTGATTAACTCGGCAAGGTCGAACGAATAATAGTACAAAACATTATCGGTATCCCCATCCATTTCGTAAGAATAATTTGCCAATATGGCGCAAGTGTCGGAAGGTAATTCGCGGTGCTTGAAGAATCTTTCGTAAGCCGATTCTTTGATAAGTAGTAACGAACTTGTAATAGGTTGAGCCAAGGTTGCATCGTCTATATCATTTATATCGACTCTCAGGACAGCTCTGTTAATTAGTAATTTTTTATTGCTGACGTTCATTTTCGCCTTCATGCTCTTCAACGGAACGTTTATTTTGGTGTAAATATTGGCCGGAGACGAAATGTAGTTGACCTCCGTGTTGGCATTCAGATTTTGTATGATGTCCGCCCTGTCGGGGTGTTGAAACCGGTTTATCTGACGCACTTCTTTGTTGGCAGGATAATTTACGTAGGAATTGACAACGACTGTGGAGTCGGCTGTTCCATCGGCTGTTTTGGTTTTGTAGGTATAATGAAAATAATATTTCATCAAGGCTAGTCTGATGTAAAGCATACTGGCGGAACCAAAATCGGTTGTAATGTACAAGCCGTTGAAGAAGTTGTGAAAATCTTCGCTGTTGTCGTCGGTATATTTTTTGTTTAAAACGGGAGAAAACCGTTGAACAAAGCTTTGGCTTAAAGAAAACTCGAGAGTTGTCGTGTCGGGGCGTATCACAACGGCATCTTTAGCTGTAAAAATCCGGCTGCCGATTTTCACGCTTTTATCAGTATATTCATTAATGTCGATATCCGACAGGTATGGTTTTGTGTACTCAAATGTTTTCCCTTTATTCATTTCGTATATATTCACTTCCATGGGCGAGTATTTATCGCCAAACCAGGAATAATAATAAAGGATTAACTTTGCCGAGTCGGCAACCGAACCTGCGGGGTAGGAAAAATCCAAAGGGGGCTGTAATTGTGTAAGGATATCGGCGTAAGTTGTCCCGTAAGTGTAGTCGACAAATGTGCCCAACATAAGAGAGTCGGGTCTTGAATATAGGTAAGGCACTACGTAGTTTTCGGTACTGAGTCCAATAGTTGCTGTGTCTATGAGGATTTTATCTCCTTCGGGTTGAATTTTAGACCCCATGTCGGTGATGTTGTCATCGGTACACGAAAATGCCAAAATTGACATTAAGATAATCAGAAGAAAAGATTGAAATTTCATGTGAAATGAAATGATTAGTAGGGTGAAAAAATGGAGAATATAAAAAATATTTAGTATGCTGATTTACACCAGACTGTCGTAAAACCTAACATAATCATCGGCATAATCCTCATCTTGAACGTAAGGTAAGTATTTGATTTTCTTCTCTTTTACATAGTCCACAATATCTTGATTTATTTGTGAGCTCGACTGGATAACTCCATCCGAAAAGTCGATGGCTAATTTCGATAATGCGACATAATCAATTACTTTGTCCTTCACCTGGAAAACATGTTTTTTCTCTATGCCTTCAAGTAAAAGTCGTTCTGCAAATAAGCTGCGAAAAGGTTTTTTAAATTCATCATCAAAAACAGAATAAACGACCTTTGAATGTTTGAAAAAAGGATCCTGATTGTATGCTTTTTTTATGTATAGCGGCGCTAATGCTGTCATCCAACCCTGGCAATGAATTACATCGGGTGTCCATCTGAGCTTCTTAACTGTTTCCATCACGCCGCGTACAAAGAAAATTGTACGTTCATCATTGTCTTCGTACTCTTCTCCGTTTTCGTCGGCAATCGTATTTTTCCGGTGGAAATAATCTTCATTATCAATAAAATAGACCTGCATACGGGCAGCTTGTATCGAAGCTACTTTAATTATAAGCGGATGGTCGGTGTCGTCGATAATCAGATTCATCCCCGATAAACGGATTACCTCATGTAATTGGTTTCTTCTTTCGTTTACAGCGCCGAATTTGGGCATAAAAGTTCGCGTTTCCCTGTTACGGTCTTGCACTGCCTGAGGCAAATACCTCCCCATGTTGGCTATTTCGGATTCAGGTAAATAAGGAAAAATTTCTTGCGAAATATAAAGTACTTTGTTAACTTTTTTCATGCTCGTTATGATCCAATGCTGGAAATACATTCGGATTGCAAAGATATATAAAAAAAATCGGATATACACAAGACTTAAAACCAAAATGTTAAGTGCTATTACAAAATGAACATTATATTCAAAGGATGAGGTGCAAGGTTTCTTATTTACAATTCATTCAATCAATTGTTTAATCGTTACATCTCGATGTCTCTTATTGTTTGTGGCTCAAGTGTTTTAAAAAAGTTTAACCATAACATTTTGCCTTATGCACAGGAGGCTTATAGCGGCGTAAAGCTAAAAGAAAAACTAAACAAGTAGTAATAAAACTTGTTATTACTCTTGTACGGATAAAGTTTATCCCGATTTACAAATAAGTTTTTGTACTTTTGCACCGATTTTTGATATAAAATCAGGAAATTCCGGTATAAAAATACATAGAAAGAATGAAAATAATTTCGAACGTACACGAGCTTCAGTCTGAAATTCAGAAAATTCAGAAAAGAGGAAAAACTATCGGCTTTGTGCCTACAATGGGCGCATTACATGCCGGGCATAAATCTTTGGTCGTGCGATCGGTCGGTGAAAATGACTTTAATGTAGTAAGTATATTTGTAAACCCGACTCAGTTTAACAGCCTGTCCGATCTTGAAAAATATCCCCGAAATATAGAACGGGATGCTGAAATGCTCGGCGCCATTGGTTGCGACCTTATTTTTGCTCCTCAGCCCGAAGATATTTACACCGAAGATGAGTTAACCGGACATTTCGATTTTGATTTTGCCGGATTAGATAAAGTTATGGAAGGAAAATTCCGCCCGGGCCATTTCAACGGGGTAGTTCAAATTGTAAGTAAGCTTTTCAACTTTGTTCAACCGGACAAAGCATACTTTGGCGAAAAGGATTTTCAGCAATTGGCCATCATTCATTATATGGTTAAAGCATTGAATATTAATGTGGAAATAATAGATTGTCCGATTGTGCGTGAAGAAAGCGGATTGGCGATGAGCAGCCGGAATGAGCGCCTCACTCCCGATCAACGTAAATATGCGGCTGAAATATCGAAAGTATTGTTTGAAAGTCGTAACTTTGTACCCGATTTATCGCCTGCCGATTTAACGGTATGGGTTTCCGGGAGAATTAATGCGATTGAAGGGCTTAAAGTTGAATATTTTGAAATAGTCGATTCTAAAAACCTCCGGACTATTCAAACGTGGGAAAAACCGGCTGTGGGATGTATAGCCGTATTCTGCGGCGAAGTTCGCTTAATTGATAATGTAAGATTTGAATCAATGACCAATTGATTTCTTAAATAAAATGAAAAACAAAACAATAAAATGTTAGTTACCGTCGTAAAGTCAAAAATTCACAGAGCTTCCGTTACCGAAGCTAACTTGAATTACATTGGAAGCATAACCATAGATTTGGATCTAATGGATGCCGCCAATATTATTGCCAACGAAAAAGTTAGCATTGTAAATAATAATAACGGCGAGCGATTCGAGACTTATGTTATTCCAGGGGAACGTGGATCGGGGATGATTTGTTTGAACGGAGCGGCAGCCCGCCTGGTGCAGCCGGGCGACATTGTAATTATTATGGCTTATGCCATGATGGAAATGGAAGAAGCCCGGACATTTAAACCGGCAATTGTTTTCCCTGATACAGCAACGAATAAAATAGTAGCCCCCTAAATCCTCCGAAAGGGGATTTTAAGAAGCGATGTAGAATTACAGATAAAATTGAAAACGATTAACAACCATACTTATATTTCTTATTCCCCGCTTTCGGGGGTTAGGGGCTTATGAAAGTAGTTATTATCAAATACAATGCGGGAAATATCCGGTCGGTAATGTTTGCCCTGGAGCGGATAGGAGTTCATGCCGTTGTAACTGACGATCATGATGAAATTCGCAATGCCGATCGGGTTATTTTTCCCGGGGTGGGTGAGGCTTCATCAGCCATGAACTATTTGAAAGAAAAAGAACTTGACAAGTTGATATGTTCGCTTACGCAACCGGTTTTGGGAATTTGCCTGGGCATGCAATTGATGTGTTCGCATTCCGAAGAAAACGATACACCTTGTCTTGGCATTTTTGATGAAAAAGTGAAACGTTTTCCTGATACGGTTGGATATAAAATTCCGCAAATCGGTTGGAATAATATTTTTGGTTTGAAAACATACTTATTTTCAGGCGTTTCTGAAAATGCGTATATGTATTTTGTGCATGGCTATTATGTCGAATCGTGCGAAAATGCCATAGCTCAAACCGATTATATTGCCGGATACAGTTCGGCTTTACATAAAAATAATTTTTATGCCCTGCAGTTTCATCCTGAAAAATCGGGCGAAGCCGGACAAAAAATTCTTGAAAATTTTATAAAAGGCGCATAAGGTCAGTTAATTTCTCTATGAACTTTATAAACTTTCACTTTTCAACTCCTATAACCCTGACTTTTGACAAAAACTAAAAATGACTTTTGAACTACAATATACCGACCCGGATTCAAATGCGCGAGCCGGCAAAATTACCACAGATCATGGCGTTATCGAAACGCCAATTTTTATGCCTGTTGGTACGGTGGCTTCGGTAAAAGCGGTTCATTTCCATGAATTAAAGGAAGATATAAAAGCACAGATAATTTTAGGGAATACTTATCACCTGTATTTGCGCCCGGGTATCGATACATTGGAACGTGCCGGCGGATTACATAAATTCAATGGTTGGGATAAACCCATTTTGACCGATAGTGGCGGGTTTCAGGTTTTTTCGCTTGCCGAAAACCGAAAATTGCACGAAGAAGGCGCCACTTTCCGGTCGCATATCGATGGGAGTAAACATTTGTTTACGCCCGAAAAAGCTGTTGATATTCAGCGTTCGATAGGCGCCGATATTATTATGGCTTTTGATGAATGTACGCCCGGAAATGCTGATTACCTGTATGCCAAAAAGTCGATGGAGCTTACGCATCGGTGGTTGGATCGCGGGTTGAAACATTTTGATGCCACTGAACCGAAATACGGTTATTCTCAAGCATATTTCCCGATTGTCCAGGGTTGCGTTTATCCTGATTTGCGTCGGGCGTCGGCCGAGTTTATTGCTTCGCAAAATCGGGAAGGGAATGCAATCGGCGGATTGGCTGTCGGCGAACCGGTCGAAAAAATGTACGAGATGATAGAAATTGTAAACGAAATTCTTCCAAAGGAAAAGCCCCGCTATTTGATGGGCGTCGGTACTCCGCAGAATATTCTTGAAGGAATTGAACGGGGTGTCGACATGTTTGATTGTGTGATGCCAACCCGAAACGGACGAAACGGCATGTTGTTCACTTCGCAGGGCGTAATGAATATGCGAAACGAGAAATGGAAAAATGATTTTTCGCCACTTGATGAGTTTGGTAGCTCGTATGTGGATACAGTATATACCAAGGCGTATTTGCGTCATCTTTTTATAAGTAAGGAGTTGTTGGCCATGCAAATAGCATCGATACATAACCTGGCTTTTTATTTGTGGCTTGTTGGAGAAGCGCGTAAACATATACAGGCAGGCGACTTTGCCCACTGGAAAAAAGGGATGATCGAACAGGTAGGAAGACGACTTTAGGATGTCTTGCATCTGTTTGACGGCAGTCGGATTTTGTGTTTGAAAGTTTGAAAACCGTAATCAACTAATTAACAGATCAACTAATTAATCAATTATAAACAATGCCGATCGATTATAGGAAAATAGGATTAAAACGGATTGATACTTACATTATCAAGAAGTTTTTGGGAACGTACTTTTATTCAATCGTACTTATCCTCAGTATTGCCATTGTATTCGATTTAACTGAAAAATTAGATAATTTTTTTGATAATAGCGCTCCGTTAAAAGCTATTGTTTTAGATTATTATGTAAACTTTATTCCGTTTTATATGAACATGTTCAGTCCTTTGTTCACGTTCATTGCCGTTATCTTTTTCACTTCGAAAATGGCTACCAATACCGAAATCATTGCCATTTTAGCCAGTGGTGTGAGTTTCAGGAGGTTGATGCTTCCTTATTTCTTGTCGGCTTTGGTTATTGGCTCCATTGCTTTCGTTTTGGGGGGGTATGTTATTCCGCCGGCTAACGAAAAAATGATTACTTTTGAAGATAAATATGTTAAAAAAATAAAATCCGACCGGGCCCGGAATGTTCAGATGGAAGTGGAGCCGGGTGTTATTTTGTATATCGAACGGTACGAAGTTGCGGAGAATAAAGGTTATCGGTTTTCGCTCGAAAAATTTGATAAAAAGAAATTAGTTTCGCGTTTAACTGCCGAAACTATTTCGTGGGAGTCGGATTATAATTGGAAGATAACGGATTACCTTCAACGCGATTTTAATGGCATGCGTGAGAGTATTACCAAGGGAGCGAGTAAAGATACAATCATCGAAGTTCATCCACGCGAGTTCTTTATTACTTCTGCCGAGAGCGCCCAGATGAATAATATTGAACTCAGGGATTATTTGCACCGGCAAAAGAACAGAGGAGTCGGAAACATACAGGGCTTTGAAGATGAGTATTATAAACGTTATTCAATGCCATTGGCTGCATTTATAATGACCCTGATAGGAGTTTCGTTATCGTCGCGTAAAGTGCGTGGAGGTATGGGATTTCACTTAGGTATAGGGTTGGCATTAAGTTCATTATATATTTTATTTTCAACGCTTTCAACAACTTTTTCGGTAAGCGGTTTAATGTCGCCACTGGCTGCGGTTTGGTTGCCCAATATTGTTTTTCTCGGGGTAGGCGTGTATTTGTATAATACGGCTCCCAAGTAAAGTAACTGATTAAGCCGATCGAATTTATCAGTCTGTATTTTACAACATAATAAACATTAAAAAACCTGTCCGAAAAAGATAGGTTTTTTTAATGTTTACCGGTTCATGTATTGTTTATCATAATAACTCTGATATTGTCCACTCGTTACATTATCGAGCCATTCCTGATTTTTCAGGTACCAATCTACTGTTTTTTCGAGTCCTTCTTCGAACTGAAGCGATGGTTTCCAGCCCAGTTCCCGTTGAAGTTTCGATGAATCGATAGCATAACGCAAGTCGTGTCCGGCTCTGTCTGTTACAAAGGTTATCAGCTTGGCCGATTCGCCTGCTTCGCGACCGAGTTTACGATCCATAATTTCACAAAGTTTGTGAATCAAATCTATATTAGTCCATTCGTTGTTCCCGCCAATGTTATAAGTTTCACCGTTTTTGCCATTATGGAAAATAGTGTCGATAGCATGTGCGTGGTCGTTTACCCAAAGCCAGTCGCGGATATTTTCGCCTTTCCCGTAAACCGGAATCGGTTTGTTATGCTTTATATTGTTTATTGATAATGGAATCAATTTTTCGGGGAAATGATTGGCTCCGTAATTATTCGAGCAATTTGAGATAACAACGGGTAAGCCGTAAGTATCATGATAAGCGCGCACGAAATGGTCGGACGAGGCTTTGCTTGCCGAATAAGGTGAATGCGGGTCGTATTTTGTATTTTCGGTAAAAAATGTGCCGTCAAATTCCAATGCCCCGTAAACCTCGTCGGTAGAAATATGGTAGAATTTTTTACCCTCCATATTGCCTTTCCAGGCATTTTTTGCGGCGTTTAATAAATTACATGTGCCGAAAACATTCGTGCGGATAAACGAGAAAGGATCTGTTATTGAACGATCTACATGCGATTCGGCTGCCAAATGAATAACTCCATCAAAATTATATTTTTCAAATAGCTCCGGAATAAATGTTTCGTCGGTTATGTCCCCTTTTACAAAAGTGTAATTAGCAGCATCGACAAGGTCTTTTAAATTCTCCAGATTTCCGGCATAAGTCAATGCATCGAGGTTTACAATTTGATAATCAGCGTATTTTCTAACAAAAAGACGGACTACGTGGGAGCCGATAAATCCGGCGCCACCGGTGATTAGGATTGTTTTTTTCATGTGTTTATAATTTATATATCTGCCCCCTAACCCCCTAAAGGGGGAATAATACAGGTACTTTGAGTTTTGTTATTTTATAATCATCTCCTTGTGTGTCCTGATTTTTAATCTCGGTCATGGGGGTTTCATC
>JAJFVH010000208.1 GCA_021371875.1 Bacteroidales bacterium | reverse complement strand
CAAGCTCTTTGATAAGTTTTTTAGAAGGAAACCTAGAAAATTTAGATTCCGAAATTCCATGAAGTTTACAAAACTCCTGAGTATTAATTTTCTTTTTTAATTCTTGCGATTTTTGCAATACAAGTCTGTGAATTAACTTATCTTCTTGCATAATTTGCAATTTTGTGTTTGTAATTAATTGATTTTTAGGCAGTGTTATTTACACATCCGTTACCAACAAGCGGAAGAAAGGCAGTGCATTTAATCAGCTTGTGTAGTAACTTGTCCATAATTAAATATTTTTCCCACCGCACGGTATCTCAGTAACTTTGCCTTTAAATTTATGGTTGCCGTTTTTAAATTTTTTATAAGCTCCTTCAAACCTATAAACCCCAAAATCTTTATCATCAGGTAAAGCATCCGTATAGTCTCCTATATACTCAATTATATCAGTGTTAAACCAAGGGCTTGCTTCCAATCCATCAAATATAAATTCGATTATGCAAGTTTCTCCAAAACAGGTAAGAGTAAACAATATAAAGCCCTTGTATTCTGTCTGTGGTTTTGGTGCAAGGTGTCCAAACGTTTGAGCCTGAACTATTGCTTTGTAAGGTGACGTATCTACATGTTGTAATCCCATCGCTAAAAATATTTAATTATTACTTCTGTTCATTTAATAAACGCCTGCATAAACCGCCAGTTGGTAACACGGTATATATGTCAGCTTGCCGCAGGCGCAACACAAGCCGCCACATATACCCATTCGTTACCCAAAATTAAAATGGGCTATTGGCATTCTTCTTTCTAATGAAGCCGTTATTATCTTTACACCAAGCACATCGGTCATACCATCCGTGTCCATTATAATTACATGGTGCGTCTTTAAAATCACAATGCTCTTTAAATCCTTTATTCAAGTCGGCATCTTTTGCGTTTACAAATTTGCCTTCGTGGTTGTATATTTTTTTGTCTAAATTTATCATATTAATTAAGTTTAACGTAAGCCCATTTTAACTTCGGGTAACATCGGCTAAAAGTGCATTAAAACGACACTTTAGCCGAGTGCCGTTATAAGCAAGGCAAAGACGCTCCGATTGAACGTCAGTGCCTTGCCAATGTTTTTAATTTACGATTGGAAGTTTCTTAATGAGTTCAAAAGAAACTTTTTTACCGTTTGATAAGGTGTAATTGCTTTCTAAAATTGAGTAATCAGTAATAAGTAGCGTGTCTTTTTCAATAACTACTCTTTTACCAATGTTTACTTCAATTTTTGCTTTTTCTTTGTTAAATTCAGATTCACAGGATTTCGTTAAAAAAGTCAAACAAATTGACATTAATAGAACTAATCCAATTGTAATTAAAATCATCTTTTTCATATCGTTTTTAAATTATGCCCTGCTTATAACACGCGGTCATACGGCATGGCTGGTTATTACTATGTTTAAAATTTCGTTCTCGTATCAAAATTTGTAGCGGTTGATAAAGTCGTGCTTCGTATCCAGCCACGACCGCATACCGCCGTACCGTTACCGCCTATTGTAAGAGCGGTACGAATCTGCCAGCTATTACGCAAGTTTTTAAGATTTCAGAATTATTGGATCCATAAGCAACTAAAACGGAAGGTGCGCCCGAATTGGCTTTTGCTTTTTCACCATTAACGAAATGGAAAAATAACCGACCTTCAATGAATAGTAATGAATCAGCCTTATTCCAAACTTGGTCAAAAAACATTTTAGTTTCAGTTCTGGCAAATATTAAAGCTATTCCATTGCCGTGTTCGGCTAATTTATTTAGCCACATTGCAGCTTCTAAACCATAAGGTGGGTTGCACCATACACGTCCAAACCATTGTTGGTTTAACCCATCATCCTCAATGGTAAAATGATTTTTTGCAGTTTCCCATGGGCGAATAATTGGGGCGCAAGGATCCAAGTCAAATTCACCTAAGGCATTTAAAATATGCGGAGGGGTTAACCATTCGTCATTTTTCATATTTGCCGAATGATGGGATCCAATTCCTTTCCGAGAAGAAACAACAGGCGGTAACACGCGGTCATACTCCATGCCGGGTGTAGTGGTTTGCCAAAATTCCTGTTGTTTAATATCGTTTGTCATAATTTGATAGTGTTTTCGTTTCTAATCCGGCACGTAGCATACCGCCAACGTTAGGCATAATGCTAAAGAATCGCCTTTATTTCAGTTTTTACGTTTTCCCAATATTCAAAATCCATCTGTAATTCTTGTCTTTCGAGTAATGGTTTTATAGTTAAATGCCCTATTGTTATTTTTAAAGCATCTTCTATTTCTGAAACTACAATCAAAGCACATTTTTTTGATAAGTTAGTTTCTTGCTCCTTTGAGTATTCAAATTGTTGTTCACCATCAATTTCAGAATCTACATAATTTCTGAATTTATCTACTAATAATTTTGCCTTTTCTTTTGCTGTCATAATCATTTGAATTAAAGCACATACGCCTAACAAAGTGTTTAAAACATAGGCGGTTTAGTGCAGTTATTAATATTTGTAATTCTATTCAAGTTCTGTGTCGGTGGATACGGAAGCATTTCAATTTCGCCTACGTTTCAAACACTCGACCGTTACCTGCAAGGCTACCGAAGCGAATCCATATAGCTTTGTTTTGTTCCGATATTAAATTTTATTCTTTCTTCATCGGTCATTTCTCTTTCATCTCCACACATAGAACATCTCATTTTTGAAAATTCTTTTGGATATGTATGAGTTAATTGATAATCATGGTTTCCGTCATTTAAGCAATCAGCTTTTTCAGGTTCGTAGTAAAATGATATTGAGGTTTCAAACACAAATGATTTCCCACAATGTGGGCATTCGTATTGGTGTTTTACTCCTTCTTCATAACCAAAGCCATCATCGTGGCAAATATCAAGTTCTTGTTCGCAATAAGGGCATTCTAAATCCATTGTTTTAAATATTTATTTCACCTGCTAATTAAACCGCCCAGCAGGTAACAAGCGGTATAGCTTATAAGCCAGAAGCTATTCGGTAACTTGAAACGGTGGTGTAAGGCTTACAAGCCATACCGCCAGCCGTTATGCACCATTTAAAAGACGATCAGTAAACGCCTTCAGTATTTTTGGCATATCAATCTCAAATAGCATCATATACTCCTGCTCTCCTTGTGCTTTTTGAAATTTTTTTTCATTAATCCATCTATATATTTCTGGATTAGATGGAAATTGTTTTTCCAAAGCTGGCAATATGCAGTTGTTTACAAGCCAATATCCAAAATCAATATCAATAGCCATATTCTCAGTAAATGAATCCATTTTGTGAAATTCTAAATACTTTTCTTTAACATCATTCCAGCTTAAAATATCTTTTTTCATATTAAGTAATTAAAAACGGTGCATAACACGGTATATATGCCATGCGCCAATGAGTGTCGTGCTATTATTTATAGTTATCGTGGGCGCACATCACATATACCCACCGTTGTGCGTAATGCTAAGATTCGCACTTCGATAAGTTTTTTATCTCTTTTCTAATGTTATCACAATTATTATGCAGATATTGGATAAAAGTACACGCATCTAATGTGTTAGTATGTTTCCACCCATCTGATTTTAATTCAGTATCAAGCCTTTTCGATTCTTCGATATTTAACACTTTTATTTCGTGTCCTTTTGCGTAAATAAATACAAATGTTTGTTCCATTGTCTTGATTATTAAAGCACTACGCACAACGCGCAATATAAAACATGCTGGTTTCGTGCGGTTATTAAATATTTTCTCTCGTATCAAAGTTTGTGCGGTCGGATATGGTTGTGCCTCGTATTCCAGCACGATTTTATATTGCCAACCGTTGTGTGCAATACTAAGACTGCACACGTTGTAAATATTCTGCGGAAAAATAGCCACTGAAACCTTCTATAAAAACTACTTCCTGCTTGCCTCTATCTAAAAAACTATCAGTTTGGCACGTCCATATTTTGCCGTTGTATTTAGGCAGTTTTGCTTCCATACAGCTATGCATTACTACTTTTTCACCCTTTTTAAATGTTTCAGTTCTGTTTTCGTTTATGTAATTATCTCCTGTCATAAAGTACTGCACACAACACATTATATAAAACAGTGGGGTGTAGTGTGTCTTTTTAGCCCACTTGCACTAATTAACTGTTTACGGTGTTGATAGGTTAGTGCTTCCTAATCCCCACCGTTTCATATAATCAAACGTTAGCGGTAATTTAAAGCCATACATGATGACATTCTAAACATTCCATTGGCGTGTCATTATAAGGTCTTATGTTCTCGCTATTGCATTCAGGACAAAAACTACCGCTAACAAGCGGTTTATTGCAGTTGCTGTCCTCGTACACACGGCTTGCCTCCGCCGCCTCCAAAATGGAAATTGCTAATTCATATTGCGGTATAGCAACCTCAAAACTTTTCCGATGATGTTGCAAACTTGGATGATTTTGGCTATTCTTCATAGCATTTAACTTGTCTTTCAGAACTTTAATTGGTGTATCCATCGCACTTGTATTTGATTGTTATTTACTCGTTTCAACTTAGTCAGTTCTTCAGCAGCGCCCGACAACATGCCGCAAGCCCGTTAGCGTTCATTGTTTAATGATTCGCTTTCCACATTCAGGACAATACTTTTCACTTGTAACTGGGCCTATTTTGCAACACTTTGTAACTTTAATCCATCCTACAAAGTCTTCGTGTTGCATTATTATTGAGGTTTTCCACCACAACGAACCGCTAACAAGCAATATAAAATATGCCTTTGTTAGTCTTAATAATTTACTTATGTGTTTCATATTTAGTTTTTTACTGTGTGATAAATTTATGTTTTAATTACGGCACATTTCATATTGCCTACCGTTACCGGCAAGCACGCCACTTAATAGGCAAAAGACTAAATGTTGGATTAAACCCATCGTATCGTATATTCTCATCAACTGTTCCGTCATTCCATTCTATGTCTATATAATTACCGATAGTTGGCTTTTGTTCATCAAATAAGTGCCAGCCGTTAACAACAGGCATATTGCATAAATTTGTTATGCTTTCTACTAAACTATGATACATTTCGGCATCACTTATCTTTTCCTTTTCGTTTCGGGGGTATCTATTATTTATTACCCATTGTGCAATTTCTTCCGGTGTTTTCATTTTTCTTTATTTTTAGTGTTTCAAATCCACAAATTAACGCAACATGCCCAAACCGTTATAAGGCATTTAAAGACAGTTCTTCTCCTCGAAGTGCATAGTATAAGTTTTGTAGTTGATGCACGTATTTTAAAACTGGAATTTTAGTATTAACCACAAATCCACGTTTTCGAGTGTGAATAATTACTGCATTTTTTTGAAAGTCTTTACTAAGTGGTTTAAATCCAAATGATTTTAACCACGCTTCGTTTAATTCTATTGGCTTAATAAAATGTAAATACTGCGAGTAAGTTTCATAATAAGTATTTGGTAATTGAACCAAGTGTTCTAATCCCACTCCGTTTTTTGAGCCTTCTAAATCTTGCAATTGATTTATAGCGGTAATTTTTAAAGGCATATTTTTCAATTTAGCCCAATGTTTTTCATTATCAATTGTAACTAAATTTCCTAATCTCAATTCGCTTGCTTCCATTTATGTAAATTATTGATTAATAATAAAAAGCGGCATATAACACCGTATATAAAAAATAGCGGGTTTATTGGTATGCGTAAGGTTTATACTCGTATTATCTGTTGTTATAGTTTGATAGTTTTGTGCTTCGTAGTCCGCTACTGCATATATCACCAATCGTTATTTCTCAATATACCTTTTCCTACCTTCAATTTCTATTTTTTCAAAATGATCGAAAGCAGAATAACCAGGATAGCACTTTGATGAAATTTCGGAATAGGTATAAACCTTTATTTTCCGATCGAATGAGATAATATTTGCAATAGATGGGCGTTGATATGGATTTGTATCGATAACGTGGTTTATAGCTTCCTTTACCCTTTCTTTTGTGAATTTCTTATCAATCATTCGTTCGACAAGAACAATAAGAAAATCGCTCTTTACGTCCGGGAAAGCAGCCATTAGTTTTTTGACTTCAGACTTGATCTCATTTTCACTTGCAACGGTTCCTGTAAAAATTGAAATTTCAGAAGTATGTTCACATTCCTTTCGATCTAAAGACTGCCGAAACAATTCCGTCAAGTTCCCCCGACCTGTCACTAACTGAGAGTTGTTGTTGTTTTCCTCCATTTGAAAAAATTATTTCGTCGTTCCAAGATTTGTTATTTAAAAATGTTGATGGGTTTTTTCTGAATTTCTTATCAGGTTGAGAAAGTTTGTAGAGTGGAATATATTCTAAGATTGATTCCCTGTCTTTGTCGGATAGTGCAATCCACTTCTTTTCAAGTTTTGATTTATCACCAACTTTCTTATCATATTCATTCCAAAAAGTTTCAAACTCAATATTTAAAGAAGAAAGAATAATACCTTTTCCTATTCCTTTTCCTATTCCCTTTCCTATTCCCATATGTGGATCATGTGATTCAGATATGATTTTATTCTTTAACTTCTTTCCTTTCTTATTGTTAGACCTAGATTCAGAGTATGAATTTCGCTTGTTTATCTCAAAATCAAGGCGTTCATTGAAGTATAAACCATTCTCATCTTTGATAAATTTTTTCCATATATCATCATCATGACCCTTACATATGAAAATCATATGTTTTTCTTCTAAATGTCCAGTTTGATGTTGGGCGCAAAGAAGCCTTATATACTTTCCAGTTTGTTCGTCGGTAAAAAACATTGTACCAGAAAGAAAGTTGTCAGAGTAAAAATTAAACGCTGGATTCTTGGCCATAACTAAAATTTTAAGTGTTCTTATTTTGTCTTTTACTCCACAACTCCCATTCTAAAAATTCATCTTCAGGTGATTTATACCTGTAGGTTTGGTGGCTCCTGATCTCTTTTAGCATTTCAAAGATTCCAACCATACTATCTCGTTCGTTTTCTTCGAAATTCACGTATTCACCTCCATACATCAAATAATGATAGGTTCTCTTTAAGACAAACAGATTATGAGCGATAAGTATTATTCCAAAGACAAAAGGCAAAGAAATGATTCTCCTGATAAAATATCGTTTGTTGAATTTTGTGTTTTTCATTTCAAAAGTCTTTTAAGGTTTGATTTATTGTGAATTGTTGTAAACTTTTGAAGTTTAGAAATAAGAGCGAGTACCTTTTCTTTTGGCGGTTCAGGAAGTTTAATATTTCCTGAGTTGGCACCAATATTTACCTGTTCCGGTAAACAGGTTTCAATTAAATAAACCATTTAATCAAGATCAAAATCTATGATCGGCTCGATGGTTACATATGTTTTTATCTCTTTATGGGCAATTTCATTCATATCCATAGCCCTTGTATTTGGAGTTGGAGAATTACCCATTATCTCAGGAATAAACCTATTTGTTTCAATAGTCGTGCATACTCTGATTTTATCGGGGAAAATCATTTGCTCAAGCAATCCTTCAATAGAACCCGGATTTTTTGTCTGAAATAAATATTCATTGTCAAACTTTCGGCAATGATTTAATGTTTCTTGAATCCATATATCAGGAATGTTTTTGGCGAACATATCACAAGAAGAACCAACGAAAATAAAGTTTCCGGATCCTAATTTTGTTTTAAGCTCTTTTTCATCGAAATCAACCGGCTTCTGAGGTGAATTAAACCTTTTTGCAATTGCCTTACAATAACAGTAAGAACAGTCGTGAAAACATTGTTCTTTTACTGTATTCCATGTATGAGTGACAAATTCATACATGTTTCCTTTTGATTTATTTAGTGGCATGGTTGTAGTTTTATCGGTGAAATTTATAAGGACGTTCGTGTGACTTTCTTTTATCTGGATTTGCACACTCAATTAAAGGCAAATCCATTATTGATCGAGCTTTTAAGCTATGTACTTCTGCAATTTGCTGCATTCTATCCTCAATGGGTATATCTTCTACGCTTGATACACAAATAACTTGTGCATTTACGGGTTTGATAAATCTTGCCTTATTATTTCGATATGTTCCGGCCCCAACATGTGCGCCTATTAAATACACTTTACTCATTTCCAAGGTGATTTAAGTTTTCGTTCTTTTAAAAGCATATTGAATAACTTCCGATATTTAGCGGCCTGTTCCCGGTAAAATGGTTCGTTATCTTCTCCGATTTGTTGGGCAAGTTTTTTGAGTTCATTCACTTTGTCTTGACCAATATCTCGGATAAGGTTTAATTCAAACTTTTCAGGCTCTCCGGACCGGTGATGATTACAGAAGGTACATTGCGGTCGTGCATCATTCGGGTGGAATCGGGTTGTTTTGTAACCTCTCCTCTGGAAATGACCATTTTCTATAACTAAAATTGGCTTCGGATTACCACAGGTGTAGCATTTACAAAATAGTTCTCCACCGGATTCAAAAGAGTATTTAAGCCTGATATAACGCGAAAACCATTCATCGGCTCGATCCATTGCACATTGACGCGGTGTTTTCTTGCGTTTTTCGGGCTTATTTCGACTGATTGGTAGTTCTGAAGCCAAACGCACGCCTGTAGGTTTGTGAAGTGATTTAAGCCGACAATTCGGGCATGATTTTGATACAAGTATTCCATTTCGATATTGTGGCCTGAATGGTTTAGTGCATGCACAAATCATTTCAGTCTTTTGCCAGGTTGGAGTTTCCATAAATTAAGATTTTACCTTTACATTTAAACTTGTCTTTTATTGCCCGGCCAATACTTGATTTAGTTACACCCAAATAAAATGCAGCTTCAACCGTGCTGTTGTAACGATGTAGTATCCTTCCGTTTTCATCAACCTCAAATACCACTTTTCTATGTGAATTTTGTCTGGTGCCTTGATGGTATCCAATTGAGTATAAATAATGGAAATACTTTTCAAGTGAATCGATTTGTTCCTGACTAAACTCAATATTACCCTGAATAGATATTATGGCTCTTTGTACCGCCTGAAGTTGATGAACAGAGTCAATATTATGTAAGTGGTCCATTGATTATAGGATATTTTGAATAATCAAAATCAGAATGTGATTCAATGATTATAATTGCTTTATTTTTAGCATTCTGTATGCCATACTCTGGAATTCCTATCATGTATCCAGTTAAAAAATCAGTTACAACCCTAAGTCTCCTTTTTACAGCATGACGAGTTATTGCAAACTTTCTACCAACGCATTCAAATTCCTCAAATACATCGGCTTCTCTTATGCCAACTCCCGTTTGAATTTTTATAGTCTTCATAACTTTTAAGTCAATACTCACCCCACAACAATTTAAGTTGCAGGATGAGTGATTAATAAAATTGGTTTGGTGTTATTTCGGATTCTTGTCTAGTTGAACCTTATAGGTTATAGAATGATACAATTTGTAAGCATTTTTTATAGTTTTTTGACTTTGAAAATCTTTCAAGCAAAGATTCAATACCATCTTTCCCGATTGGTTTTCTTCTTGGCAACAGTGGATCAAAATCAAATAAATTAAATGCAGAAACATTTCGATTAATTCCACCACAAATGACCCACCACATATTGTTTATATGATGCCAAACTTCACCACACATTATCCTTCTTGTAGAGTAATCGTAGAAATATTTAGTTTCTCCACAAATAATTTTCTTTCCGTTTTTATCGGTGCTATTGTGTTGTGAATTATAGTTATCTTTCTGCATATCGATCTTAATATCCTCAAGACAATTGACGTTTCCGTGAATGTGAGAATTAACCTTTAGGTTATCAATTATAGATTCTATTGCAGACATCTTGCTTTTGTCTGGAATAACAACCAACTTGAATTTTTTACAATACTCTTTGTACTTCCATATTTCAAGTTTTACAGCGCATGATTCCAAGTAAGTTAGTTTATTAAATCTTTCGTCGTTAGGATTGTCCCAAAAAGATTGTTCGCAACCATGCCATAAATTCTTAATGTTGCCAAATTGTACTTCAACGCCTGCTGCCCTAATTTCAAGCAGACAAGCCATGTTGTTTTTATATCCTATCCTATGATATTTTGAAAGGCAAGCGTATTGCTTTTTGTAGTGTGGGTTTTCAGAAATAACCCATCCTCTGTTTCTCAAAAACCTTAAAATAGAAATCCACTTTCTGTAATGAGGAACATTCAGGCTGAAATTATCGCCACGTTCAACAAAATCAATAACAATAGTATTTCTGTAATTTCTAATTGTATCGTTTTTCATTTTACTATAATTTTATTAGTTTGAATTGGTCAAATGTTGTTCTACTCTTCAAAAATTACTTTAACACTTTTATCTTCAAATACCCAATAACCTTCAAGGGCTTTGGTTTTAATAAAAAGGGATAAATCATTTACAGATTCAAAAAGGAAAGGATTAATCTTCTTCAAAATAAAGGAGACTTCTGAAATCGGATAGTACATGCAATCTTCGTCCGGTTCTCCTATGTTTCTTCGACATACTACCTGGTCGTCAAAAAAACCGGTTAAAATCCATCTTCCGGTTTCAGGGTGAAGTATGCAGCTTAGTCCAAAATAATAGCCTATCCAAAATTTAATGTTTGGTTTGTTCATAAATAAAGTGTTTAATTTGTCCGGTATAGTTTATTTGAAGTTTATACCCAACTGTTCTGGCATTGAATAATACTCCTGAATCGCCTTTATTTGCCTAACCCTTAGGTTGTTTTCTTCACTTTTAATCTCTGTAATAAATGCGTTCCAATATTTTGAAGGATTTGTTTTTAAGTCTTTCAAGTCTTGTCTCCACCACTTTTTATCTTCTGTGCTTTCTGACTTATCGTTGATTTTGCTTTGTATAAATTCAATTTCAGATTCATTTAAGCCTTGAATCGTAGTTTTATTTACAGATATTATATTTTCTTCCATAATTAATACCTGAATTTTGTGAAGTGAATAATTGCCATTGGTTTTGATAGGTCATATTTACGAAACCATTCCTTGAAATCTTCGAGTGAAAGACCGTCGTTCGTTGCAACTGTTTTTAGCAATTGATCAGGAAAATCAATTTGCCCAACAATCCAATTTGTATTGAAAAATTCTTTCTGAAATTGAATCTTTTGAACTCCAATCCCATCGTCTTTACCTAATTGGCAAATTACAACAGGAGTGCTGTTATATGGTTTTCCAGACCAATAATAAAGCTCCAAAACAGCTTCACCCCTATTGATCTTTTCAAAACGTTTTATCCATAATAGACTTGACCTACAAGTGTGAAGCTTTGGTTCTACAAGGCAATATTCTTGAAATTCATACCTACCATCACATGATAAACAAGAAGAACCAATTTCATTATCCCTTGAGTTACAAACATTTCTTTTTATCGCCTTTAAAATTTTTTCCTTAAAATATGTTGGCTCTCCTTTTCTTTTATGGATAGCTGGAAAGGTCACGGCAACCGGAATGCGGTATCGAATAAGTTTTTTCATAGTTTTAGTTTTTAAAATAATGGGAAGGAATCGAACCTTCCCATTAAACCGTTACGGATTAAGAATATAATTCAATTTGACCAAATACGTTCTGGAAATGCTTTACTACGTTTATTGGATATTCATTTCCTAATTTATCCAAATAATAAACTGGCTCTTTATCAATTACCCTACCTGATTCTTTGAGTTCAGTTAAGGCCTGAATAAGTTCATCGAGATTCATGGCTATTCAGTTTCTTCTTCTGAATCATAAACAACACATTCTTTTACAATCGGTTTTAGATTGTTTGGAATTGCCGTGTTTTCGTCGAAATAAGGAAACACATCGACAACAGCAGACAATACGATAGAAATAGTAGAATAGGGTACTAATAGGTAACTTAATCCTTCCTCGAGCCTTTGAAGTGCTTGTTTAATATCATCAGCAGCAACCAGAAAATAATGATTGGCTTTCTTTTCTTTGCCAAGACTTTCGTCAATAACGACTGTCTGAATTTTGGCTTTATACCACCATTGACCATCTTCGTAAGGGAAAATTTCAATGATGTTTGATTCGGCTACTTTGCCGACGACAAACTCACCACGAACCATAGTTTTAAGCTGTTCGATTAATCTTGTTTCGGCATCTGTTACCGAAACTGCATCTACCAGATACATTTCATTTACTTTACGTTCTCGACCGTCATCATCAACACGGACGTACTTTGTTTTACATTCAAACCAATTTTGCATAATTTATTTTTTAATTGTGATGGTAATTTTCTTTCTATCTCTAAGAATTTCTTCCTTGATCTTAGCCGTTGGATAGTTTTCTACAATCCAATTTCTATCGGCTTGGTGTAATGAAATCCTTTCATAAAAATCAATCTCAAAACGATCATCTTTTTCGTGAACTTCAGCAAGATTCTTTGTTATTACGTCGATGAATTTTTCAATTCGCTTTACTGATTCCGGAAATGGAGGCTTGATTGTCACCTCTTCATTTTCCTCATTGGTGGTGAAGCAATTCGGGCAATAATGCTTTCCGGGAACATTACACAGCCATTCATCATCTTGACATTGAAGTACTGCTTGCGATTTTTCACCCCAGAAAGCGGTATCTGTTTCGTTGTTGATTGCTCCGCAACGATCGCATTTTACAGCGTAAAATATTTCTTTAAGTATCATTTTTGTAAGGTTTGAGTGTTAGAATTTCTGTTTATAAATCCATTCTTGGATCATAATAGTATCACGGTCAATAATTTTGACGCAGGATTTTGGGATCCATACTTTGTCGCCTTCGCAATCAAATAATATTGCCCCTCCTTTTTCAGTGAGTTTCTTGGCAAATATTTTGACTGCCGGTTTGTCGTTCACTTCTAAAAGTTGCATGAGGTTTATTCTTTGTAGAAAGCCTGGAATCGAATAGTGTCAAGGTACTCTGGTGATTTTATCAATCCATCGCCATTGCCCTGTAATGCCTCTGCTCCTGGTTCATCAATAACAACCTTTGAGTCAACTTCTGAATTTACACGGAAGCAAACCCTGATTGGAAAATTTACTTTTGCATCCCCGGTTATTACTTTCACTGAAGCTCTTTGGGTTAAAGCTGCAATTCTAAATCCACATGAACGGCCTTTTTGAAGTAATATTCGAAGGTTCTCTTCAAGCGATTTGTCAACAGAAGTACATTCGCGTTTCATTTTAGGAATACCTTTTGCACTTAATCCAACACAAACATTTGAGTAATTTTTAAGCGCATTGCCCGAACGTGAATTAGCTTCTGCATCGGCAAATTCATCGAAAATAACAAGTGTTTTTTGCACACGGCCAGACTTAACCAATCCATTCATTTCGTCAACAAGAACAGCCATTTCAAGTTCAATATTTTCAATATCAGAAATGACCGATACCCCAACTGTATTAGCATATTCACGGATAAATTCAAACTTGGGATCGAGAATGACAATCTTTTCAATTCCGGCTAATCGGCAATATTCAATACACGACCTGATAAAAACTGATTTTCCAGAACCTGTTCCACCGCAAACTAACATGTGTGGTGTTGATGGATTATCTAAATCCCAATAAATTACTTTTCCAAAATTGTCAATTCCAAGAGGGATTTTATTTCCTGATTTTAAATAGTCAGGATGGAAAATTAAGTTTTCTTCGCGTTTCTTTGCTGATTCAACAGCTAAATATGATTTACCTTCGTGCATGTATAGTTCTTTCATCATGCGTACATTAGCCACATCAAGGGCGTTTGCCACATCAAGGCTTCTTTGCTGAACTCTTGAAATAGGAATCCCGGCGGCAACTTCAAGCAAAAATGTTGCACTTGAATACCCGTTAAACACATGTTTTACCCGAACATCAATCCCAAACGTTTTAAGGATGTGTTCAATTTTTTCACCGTTTGTCATATTTTTTCCTGATAAATCGTATTGAATAAATGAAGCGGCTTCCGCTCTGAATTTTTTGATAACGCTTGGACTGATTGAGAAAATTGAGGCATCACGAATTTTGCGCTGCCTGTTTCTGATCATTTCCTTTTTATCGTCCGGGATATTGAAGTCCTCGACCTCTGCTATAAGTGTTTGTGCCCAAAATTCGTTTATTTCAGCCGTATCTGTGAAGTTGTCGCTTTCATTGATCAGATAAACATAGTCAGGATTGTTGACGGCTTCGATCATCCGTTTAAGCGGCTCGTAAAGCATTAATTCGTAAAGTTTACGGCTGTTGTCGTCGATAACGACAGGAAACAAAATTAGCTGAGCCGTTTTGTCTTTGTTTTGGCTTGCTTTGTTTTCAATAAACCAAACCTCATCAATCTTTTCCCCGGTAGCCATTTCATACCCCAAAACGTAGGTTATGGCCTGTTTGCCGTTATTGAAAGCAATGTCCTTTTCATCAGAAAAGGTAGTCTTTGATTTGTGGTCGATAATTACCCGTTTGCCGGACTTTGTTTTGACTACCAAGTCAATCCTCATGTGGCATGGTAGTGGAATATCAACCCCATTCAAATGAAGCCATTCGTCAAGGTATAATTCGACCTCAACAACTTCTTCTATTTCGTCGGTATAAGTTGATAGCTCACCAAAAAAGTTCGTCAAAAGAACCGAAGCTGTCTTGTAAGCCTTGCTTTTTGATTCTTCGACCGTAGGCGATGTTTTTTGTAGTTTCCATGCGTTTGCCGGAACGTTGTCGATAAATTCAAATGCAACCGACTGAAGAGTGGCAATGTCCTGAAACACGCCAGATTTAAGCCCATTAAAGAAAAATTCAAGTGCGGCATGATAGGCAGACCCGGAAATATTTACCGAAGACTTTTTACTATCCATCCGATAAATGTAGTGCATTTCAAAGGCTTTCTCATGCCTTGCAAATTCAGCAGCACCCGAATACGACCAGCTATTTATTAGATAGTTGCTCAATAATTCTTCAATTAGTTCCGGTGGTTGGTCCCGGAACTTGTGGTAAGGTTTAATGTAGGTCATGGATTAATTATTTTAAACCAATCTGGATTTTGCTCTACCTCTTCATTAGAAAAACAATAGTGTTTATATTGTCTGTTTATACACTCTTCATCAGTCATTGAGTGAAAAAAATCAGGACACCCAATAATAAATTCCTGCTCTTCAAAAATCCTTCCCTTTGGACAATTTGGCAAGTCTCTCAATAAAATAGCTGATCGTGGTTTCATGTTACATTAAAGTTGGTGATTGATTTGCTTTACCTTTTAAATCAGTTTTTTTCTGTTCTGCCTCTGAAAGTTTTGCCGAAGAAATGCCAGCAATTATCAGATCAAATCCCTTTTCTTTTGCAAGGGAGAAAAGAAGTTTCCCTTCGACTGATTCCGGGGTAAATCCCTGATCGGTCACAAAAAATATTCTGGCCTCGGCTTCGGTTTTGAAATTTAACTTCTGAAGCTGTGGTTCGTGAGTTACATCAACAAATGGTGTATCAACAATTCCAGACATTTCGTCGGCATCGCCAAAATCACAACCCGTAATATATTCGTAAAGCTTCTTTTTTGCGTTTCTTTCGGCCTTTCCTCGTAATTGGTCATGCGAACTGAATGAATCCTTTTTGACGGTGGCTATGGGCGTAAACGAATTCTTTTCGCCGTCATGCTCGTAGTTGATTTTTACCGGAATTTCGGCAAAATTTGCGTTGGTTCCCTTGTCATACGAAACATCAAGGATATACTTTACTCCAATCTTTTTAAGCAAAGCTGTGTAGCCCTCTTTTGTTGGGTACATTCTTTCGGCAATGATGTTGAATTGATTTCCTGTTGGAAGTAGGCCAATAGTGACAGCATCGATAATAACATCACGGACAACCGAAATTGAATAAGGTTCTTTTACATTTCCGTGTTTGTCTGGCTTGCCTGTTCTGTCAGTAAGGAACCCGACCTTGGTATTCATTAAAGGCATGAATACTTCTTTCATCACATCATCCGTCAATATCTCGCGGAGAGTTAAGACGATTTGAACAGCCTCGAAAGCAGTTCCAAAGTTGTTTGCAATCTGAAGTGATTTTGCACTCTGGCAAACCGTTTCAAATTTCTGTCTTACATCAACAAGCACTATTGAATTTTCCATTATATTTTTTATTTTAAAGTTGATCTGCAAACGATTCTTCTTTGTGGTATAAATAAGACTGTCTGTCTTTAAGCATTTGTCTGGCTTGATCTGATTCGGCCTGATTAATGAGTTCTTTCATCATATTCCAATCTGACCCATCAGTGTATTCAAAAGCCTGTTTTATGAGGCGTAAATCTTTTTCTGTCATTTTTAAATTTTATGTGAAGTTTTTAACTCTCTTTTCTCATCCCGAAGTCTGGCGTAAGTTCTTTTGAATTTAGCCAAAGATGTAGGGTAATAAGTTGCTTTGGCTGCAATATCGTGAATCCAGAAATCGCCCGGTTTGGGTGACTTGTGATGAACATGAACTTTTTCGGGTACTGGTTTTCTTTGTCGACCTGGATGTTTACCGCTCATCGCCTTTCTTGTTTTAAAAGTCCTGGGTTGTCGTGAATGTTGCCTATGATTTCTGTCTCTTTTATATTGTAAAAAATAGGACACGGAGTATCTGTATTGGGATGATTAAAACAAAAGACACCTTCATCAAAAAATATTTCAACTATACCATCTTCGTATTTCTCGTCTGGTGACGATGTTCCATTATCGACAAAATCAACAAATTCTAAATCTGGAATATTTACAATATCCCCCTCGAATATCTTATTCCCATTCTTATCGGTTAATCCAGTGAATTGTCCTACTGTTTCAGGAATAACTCTAACGTAAAATCCTACCGTAGCCCCACCTGATTTTAGATAATCATATCCATTCGGGCAAACACCAAAGCTTCGATAGATGTAATAATATCCATCGTCTTCAATCAAAAGACCTTCGGCAAATTCGCCATTATCAATTCGCTTACCTCTAAATAAAATTTCTCTTTCCATTACTTTTTCCTCCTTCCAATCAATTCGTTTTGTTTACGGCTTGAACTTACAGAGTCTCGGTATCGATCTTTCTTTTTAAAGAAAGGCTTTAGAATAGGTATGAATCCAGCCAATATTGCCATAGCAACAATTATCAAAAAAATGTCAGGTAAGTATTCCATGGCTTAAATATTATGGATTCGAACTCCGTTTACTTTTCCATATGTAGAAGGTGTAAAACCTCTCTTGCAGTTATCTTCCCGATAATCGGTATATCCGGTTAAAAAATTATAACCTGATGGGCAGATGGGATTAAATTTACCATCCTTCATGATCTGGTCGGGGTAATCTTTTACTTTTACTTTGGCTTTTTGAATACTTATAGCCTTGTTTTCTTCGCTTACTCTCTGTCTCATGGCTAAGTGTTCATTGCGATTAAATTCTCATGGTCGTAATCTTCAAGCATTTGGTCAACAATCTCTTGATTTAATGCTTTCTTATCAGTAGTAAGCATTTCGATTTCAATGCCCTGAGCAATAGAGATGAGGTTTCGTTTTTCGAGTTGTTCTTTCAGTGATTCGTTTTCTTTCGAAAGTGTTGCATTTCTATAAATCATCATAACGGCCACTACTATCGCATTTAAAGCGACAAGGCTCAGAATTACAATTGCCATTTTCATAGTTAGTTTAGTTTAAATGAGTGTATTTTATGAAATTGAATATTCATCACAGTAATAGCATCTTCGATGTTTAAGACATATTCTTCGTTAAGCGGAATTCGGACAACTCCTTTCAATTCAAATTTTCGGACTACCAACTTCTTTTTCTCGCGGTATATTCCTACTGAAAATTCGCGGTATGGAAGAATGGTTTCAGTTTTGAGTTCTTTAAGTGCGGTGGTGTCGGACATGGCTAAAGGTTTTGTTATTTTAGTTCAACTGGTCGCCAAAGCGGACATTCTTCTAATTCAAAATTGCCTACGTCGGGAATTTCCCAATAATCTCTTTTGTCTATTTTTCTACGGACACCAAACTCTATTGAATCGTACTTACTAAGCTGTAATAATAATAGCTCGTGATTTTCTATGCATCCAGAATCTTTCATTGGAAGTGGGTCTGGCAATTCTTCCTCAACAGGAATCCATCGCTGAGCAAATTCGACACCTGCCTTAAAGCCCTGTTCGTATATATCACCGTATTTAATTGCTCCAGCTAGATTAAATCTATGCTGTACGGCTTCTTTTGCAGCGTCATCAATTGACTTCATATAATTAAGTTTTAGTGTAAAAAATTCAGGTAAGAAAAACCGGAAGCAGTTTATTACTTCCGGCATAGCAAAAACAATAGTGTTTTTAATTACTCCTATTGTTAACATCGGTTATGGTGACGTTATCAGACTGGTGTTATCCAGAATCCCTATCCATTTCCGAATATCAAAAAATAAAATTTGTGACTACAAAACCCCGCCTTATTTCAGAGCGAGGTTAGGGAATGCACACAACTCTAAGCTGCTGCTTTCATTTGATAATCGTTGTCATTTCTGACTTTAATGTTCTCCGCTACCCATACTATCTGCTAATCAAAACCAGACACCCCCTAATGGTACGAAGTTGTGCAGACTTCGTACTTGATCCACAAAGAAAACCGTTCTAACGCGACGGGTTAGCGCACTTGGCGAAGTAGTGGAGGTGGTGGGAGTCGAACCCACGTCTTAACAGTTTCAAAATAGTTTCAACGAACATTGTGCCGCAAGCCGGATTCGAACCGAGCTTCCAATCCCCCCAATAAATTTGAGGCAATGCGGCTACCAACCACTTGCTTGTTATTTCTACAAGCCAATCCTCTTGTGGCTGATTGTTTCTTTAAAAATGCTCGTCTTTCCGAGCCGCCAGAATAATCAATCGTTTAGAAACTTAATCCCGTCTGTCATGTCATATCTCTATTCTTTCCATGAAGTCACCGATTTTAATAAACTGTTCGGTCAGTCGTTTCGTAAATTGATCATTCGCTCGTTTTCGCTTTTGCTAGGGTTGTGGCCGGAATGCCGATCAAAGCAAACCGACCTAAAAAACTACTGCCCATTTCCGGTGGAATAAAAATAACAGAACCGTTCTCTTCGTCATGAGCTTCGTTATTGTTTCTGTCACACAAGCTTAGCGTTAATTTTATCTTACCTAAACCAAACATCACTCCGGCAGCGATTATAATGCTCGTATCTTATACCTACGCATTATTTGGTTGCATTCAGCAGTAGTTTTTTTTGTGACCGGATAGACGTTAAGATCACACCAGCCTTTTAGTTTTTCTCAGCAATACCTCATGATCGCTGAAGGTTTTTTATCCGTAGAAAGCCCTATAACCTTAATGCCTAAATATTATTTCAAAAATTTACCGTCAAACCACTTCTTTTCAACTTCGGCTGGCGATTTGAGATATTCTGCCATCGCAATAAGCAACTTATCTGCTGTTTCAATTGCGAAACTTTGACATCCAACCCGAACTACATAACCTAAATCAAGTTGTTCAATGTTGATTGATCTGATTTTAGGATTGTTTCCTGTTGGTGTTGGAGCTTCGGTTAATTGTCTACCACGATCAACCTGTCCTTGTGGTCTTACTTCTTGTGCGCAGCATTCGACGCCCTGTGACATTCCATCCATTTGATTTAATTTTAGTTTCTGACTTATGTCATTGTGAGCGCAACCCCGATCAAGAGGTTGAGCCCTGTATTTTGTGATTAACTTGGTTCCCGATTTTCACGGTCGACACCAAAAGGATTGATCTTGTCGTTAATCATTCAGTTTTGTTTTGTTCCCTACTTTTCGTCGCGCTCTTTCGCTCTTTCGGGGTATTTATGCTGTTTATCTCAGCCGGATCTTGGTTTCTTTTGCTTTCTGGTTATTGAGCAACCTTCGTTTTGTTTTCAATAAAATTTGTTGTCGAGGGAGAAAGAATCGAACTTTCAGAGCCAGCATCCCCCGACCGGGCAATCACTCCCGGTATTCAATTAAGTCAATTAAGTTCTTTTGGTAAATATTTTTCAGACCAAAGCATTCGAAGATATTCAATAAGCTGTTTGTGTGTTTTTATGAATCCGCGATTAATCAGCTTTGAAATTTCCTTTTCAAGTTCTGACAATTCTTTAACCTTACCCTCTTCGGCCTGTTTGTTGCGAATTTCTGTTTCGTGTTGATTGTAAACGATGTAATTTAATGCTTTTGCAACCTTTGAAATACACATTGTAGTGTTTTGTTTCTTATCAAGAATACTTGCAACAGAAGAACACATTTCTTTATAAGCATCACCAGCCTCGTTTCGATACCTCAATAATTCATCATAAACGAATTTTAATACTTTAACCTTAAATGAAGGATTCAACCACATAGCAAAGTCAATGAAAAGCAAAGGAGTCATCCATGTTCCACCGAAAATTCCTCTTCTTTTGACGTAAAGGTCTGATAATGATATTTCATCGGTTTTCCGATCTTTCATTTCTTCCTCTAGTAACGCATTTATAAACTCTTTAGTGGTTGAATTTTCGAAATAATGACCAATAACCTTTGACTGACCCTTTGAATTATTCCATTGAGATAATAGGTCTGTTGCGTTAAACATTCCATCGGAGGTTCTTTGAATAACATCAAAGTCTCCCATCTTTCGGATAAGGTTTTGGTTTGTTTTCATAGATTAAAGAGTTCTGGTAACCATCAATGTTTGCTGATCATTGTTTTTGTTCAACTCATAGTCTGTGCCTGGATTGTCTCTTTTGATTGTTTGAAGTGCCGAGGCAATGACGCTGTACTTGTGTTTGGTTAAATCGAAAATCCAGTAACCGTTTGGTTTTAATGATTTTATGGCCGGTTGAATTACGCCTTTTCTGCTCATGTTTTTATTTGTTAATTTGATTGATACAATTGATTGATACAAAGATAAAACAAGTTTTTGAATAAACAACACCAGAACGAAAATATTTTCAATTATTTTATTGGTTTGTAACAATTGTTACACTTTAAGGCATAAAAAAGCCGAAAGCACCTCTGTACTCCCGGCTAAACCTTACTTAACAACTAACTAAACCAACTTATGAAATGAATAGATTCAAATGTAAAACATATTTTTGATAAAACACATCTTTAAATATGACATTGTTAATAAAATATAGTAATAATTTATGACTACATTTCAATTACTTTATTATATTTGTGTGATTAATTACTTTTAAAAACACTATTTATATGCCATCTAATAATTCAAGATCAACAACCAGGACGCAGCAAAGGGAAGTAGAAAAAAAATTTATCCCGGCTGTAAAAACAATCGCCAATCATCTTCATAATACCGGAAGAATAACAGACGACTTTGCTGGATATAAAACCTTCGCCGGAGGATATACAGACCCTATGGGCAGAGAATGGCAGATACACGCTGTTGCTGTATGCCAGAAGAAAGACTTTATCAAAAAAGATGTAGTAATTCCAATGATTACAAAAGGAAAATTTAAAATTTGGCTTAAAGGCTTTATTAAACATGTAATTGACACTATTTATAAATAAGTATATGAAATTATTTAAGCTTACAGAAGAACGATTTGTTGACAACGACAATAATGTTTTTTTAAGAGACCACAATGAGGATTGGTTTATTATGAAAGATGTTTCCATTGAAGGGCAGGAGCATAAAACAATCATACAACAAACTGTTATTCCTATGATTGCAGAAAATCTTAAATCAGCTTATGCAGAATGGAAAAATGACATTCCAAATAATTCTTTTGTAGAAACCCCGCCTGAATCCTCAGAGACTATTGAGTTGAAATCTTATGAAACTCCTTTTGGAAGAATGGTATTAACTTTTGAGCCAAAGTAATTAAAGAAATTTATCAAAAACTTAAATAACAATCATGGAAAAGAAACCAAACCTCAAAAAGTTTAAAAACAAATCGCTCACCAAAGCAAAACTACTGTACGTTTACATATTGGCAGCAGGAGTAGTATCATTCATTTATACCCTCTCCTGCCCTTTTACCAAACTCTCGTATTGGTATGCTGTAATCCCTTATTCAGTACTAATTCTTTATTTTATCGGGATATTCCTGTATAAGAATTGGAAAATGATTTGGGTGTTCATTGAAAGCACAAATCGAGGTCAATTATTATTATTTCTCTTAGAGTTTGACAATAAAAATAAAAATTCTCCACCAATTTGGGATTTTAAACAAAAATTAGAATTGATTGAGTGGGTTTATCCGCGTTCTAATGTTGTAAGGAAAGAAAGATGGGTAGAATTATCTAATAAAATATATGAAAAAATTCCGCTTACTTCGTATGAAAAAAAAGAATATAATAGGAAAGTTGTTAGATGTCCACAACAATTATTACTTAGTTTTAATGCTGCTATTTTGGCAAATGCTTTAATCCACTCTCACCGCAATATTCAGGTACTTGATGATGAACTAAGAAGTATTCTTAACCTTACGGATGAGTATATGGATTCCTTTAACCTTCAGGACGAGATTAATAAATGTACACCAAAATCAAAAAAGTAATTTTATGATCTCACTTTTAACAGCTATTATATTGGTTTTAATTCACCTGATTTACTATTTTATTCTTCAGGTATTATCAGACATTATGAGAACGATGTCAATAAAGAATACCCCGAATAAAATAATCAGTCAGTTAAGAACCGAATACCATATTAACATTAAGACTTTTCAAAAGAATGGAACCCATTATGGGTTTGCCTGGTTCAAAACAATTTATCTCAACGAAAATCTATTCATGAGCGAAAAGAAGCTTAAATACGTGTTTTTCCACGAGTTATACCATGTAAGGCATAAACACAAAAGAAATACGCTATTCTTAAGGGCTTTGTTTTCGTTTACACCACTGATTTTGGCTATTAATTGGATGGTATTTATTCCTGTCTACTTTTCATTTGCTTATTTTCTTTATATGGTAAATGAACGATACGAAAATGAGGCTAACGAATTTGCAACAAAAACTATTTCTAAATGAACCGACAATCAACCCTACAAAAAGAAGCGATAATCATCAAGGAGTTTCAAAGACTCTTGCGTTCAGGGAAAGACCTTTCAACACTTTCAATGTATGAAGATGCCGGGAAGAAATGTTTTATCGAAGGAGCTACCGCCGGAAACATTGTCCGTAAACATTACCGAGAAGCAATCAGTTACGAAATGAAAACTTTTGTCATTGCGCGAATTGATTACGATTTTGATAAATTACTAAAAGAGTTTGAGATAAAATTTAAACTCTGCAAAAGGGAATCAAGACTAATAATTGGATATATAAGATGAAAAAAGAAGACAACATAGATTGCATCTTTGTAAGTAAAGGCCGAACAAACGGAAGAGCAAAAAACATTGCAACAAAACATGAATTATTCAAAAATGAAATAAAATTAAAAATATTTGACGATAGAATTGAATTTGAACAACCTACAGACATGTACAATGGAAAAACACTGAAACCAACTGCCAATAAATCAGGATGGTTTACGTTTACTATTTTATGTGAGGATATTGAATATAAAAGATACAATATATCAGAAGACAGCACTGGTGATAGAGTAATAATTTATTTTAATTGACGATGACGGCAGACGAAAAGACAAATCTTGACCTTGACATAATGAACTTGGTCAACAAATTGATCGAAGATCCAACCAACACCAAAGATGTAATAATGTATATCAGAGGTGATAAAGAATTTGAAACAGCTTCTATAAATATTAAAGGCGACGTTCAATTATTGGCATCAACTATTCAACATCATTTAGACAACAATGAAGAGTTTAAACGCTTTCTTCTTTCTGTTTTAGGCTCATGGATGGCAAAGAACCCGATTGATGAAAAAATGTTTTTGAATGGTCTGGAAATAGCAAAGAAAACCTTTAGTATAAATTGATATGTTTAGAATCAAATCTTATCCGAATGGTTTTGTAGTTGAGATTCAGAAAACAAAATGGTACGGGAAAAAGTATTGGACTCATGCAATTTCGGTAGCCGGAATGCCTCATAGACCTTGGTATTTCTCTTCATTCAGTTATGCGCTTGAAAATTTGCTACATACAATTGAATTAGAAGTTATACGAACTAAAGAATAAACCTATGAATCACTCATTAGAATACTGGAAGAAACGCTGCGAACTGGCAGAAAAAGTAATTGATATTCGGGCTTTAGGAGTAGATCAAGACGAACTAAAAGCTTGGATGAAATGGAAGGACATAAAAAACAGCGCAAAAGCCGGAATTGATCCAGAAGAAAACATATTATCATTTGGAATCAATGAAATAAAAGCTCTTGATTTGTATGTAACCGCGATGCGTAATTCAATGTCAAAGGTTGGTGAACTTACACCCGGGCGAAGTCAAGACTTTGATAATCTTTTCATGCACATCAATAACCTTAAAATGCTGGCCGGAATTAATGATTTTGATGAAGAAAGAGAAAGAGCGATAAAGTTTATGGATAAACCAATCAAAACTAAACATGATTCTGAATTTCATTCGTTTGGGTATAGAGTACATGAAAAAGATTTATTTCATGGAATTAATGAGAAACGCGCTATGGTTAAACAGGAGCCAGATGAATCAATTAGTGTTACAGAAAGATTGAGTATCAACAATGACGGTCAATTTGTTGTTCCTGATCGTTTACACGAAGCTGACGAAGCTCCAAATATTATATAATCCCCGAACCTAAAAATCAATTCTCATGTCAGGATTAACGCCACAACAAGAGAAATTTGCCCAATTAGTAGCTGTTGGTAATACTTATGCTGATGCCTACAAAGAGTCATATGCGTCTGAAAACATGGCTATAAATACGATTTACAAACGATCTTCTGAATTAATGGATAACGGGAAGATTAAGGGTAGAGTCAAAGAACTTCAGGAAGAGATTAAAAACCGAAATCAGGCCACGCTTGATGAAGTACTCAATATGATGGCCGAATGGCTTAGATTTGATGTAAAGAGCATATTTAAATCAGACGGAACAATGAAGATGCTGCATGAAATGAGCGATCAGGAAAGTTCATCGATTGCAAGCTATGAGGTTGTTGAATTATTTGGTGGATCGGGTGAAAACAGGGCGCAAATAGGTGAATTGAAGAAAGTGAAGCTTATTGACAAAAGAGCCGTTGCAGATATGTTCCTGAAAAAGTTCGGAGCTTATATCGATAATCATATCATCAAGATTGACGACCTTGAACATGTTCGGGATATACTTAGCAAAGCAAAGCAGATTTAATAATTAAAATTATTGTCTTCACCCTGTGACACATTGAGACTAAAATATTGATTGTTAATTATATAGTTTTATTTAACATTTCTTATAAATGGCGCAAAATATACTAACATCCGACCTTCGCAAGGGGAATCTAATTAAAACCGAATACGGTATTCTTCCAGTTCACGCTATTGTCTTTCAGGAGGTTCAAGTAAAAGACAGAGACGGTAGGATTTTGTGGGCAAAAGAAATTGAAGGAGTTGAGCTTAGTGAGGATTTAATAAAGACATTTGGATTTGAATTTAATGAAGTTGTGATGGCTCTATGGAAAGAGTGTTGGTTTAAGGGGCATCCATCACAGCGTTTTGATTTGTACTTTAAAAATCATAAAATTTTAATGTCAAGTAGATATCAGACCTTCAGTGAATCACTTGAAACAGATATAAAATTTGCCCATGAAATTCAAAACCTGTATTACTGGATAGAAAGAAAAGAATTAATCATCCATGAATAAAACCCATTTATATCTACTTAAACGATTCAGTCAAACTAAATGGCCGTATTACGGTCCTGTTGAAACAAAATTTTACATTGGTGAAAGTTTTAATTCCGACATTAAAGAACTGCGTGAAAAGAAGATGATTGAACCTTGCGCCGGATTGAATGGATTGTTGATTAAAATACTTGATTTTGAAAGTAAATGGAATTAAATCTATATTTATTTTTATCTGCTATTTCTTTTAATGCTCGGTTTATCATACATTTCTTCATGTATTTTAAGCGCAATTGCGTAGCTTAAAACAGCGTTTACCTGATAGCCTTCCCTTCCGTTCACTTCTCCTGTTTCTTTCTTTCTTTCGAGCAATTTGATGTCATTTAAAATTTCTAAAGGAACATCTGTTATCTTATTAGTTTCGACAAACTCCTTCAGGTTGTAATAAACCTCCCTGGTCGTTGATCTGTTGACCTGAAATCCATATTCTCTTTCCCTGTCCAATTTTATATTATTGACCGACAGCCGGGAGTAAATATTGTCGTACCTTATTTTCCTTGCCTCTTGAATTGCAATGTGAGATAAATCATTTTCCTCATTCTGTGTTGTTCCGACTTCTTTCTGAACTGCAACAACCAATTTAGCCTTATCAAAGAGAGCAGCCATTTCAAGGGCTTTTTTACCGGCTTTTTGAGGTGTTATCTCTTCAGACTCAAAGTAGGCCGCAACAAACATATTAACCCTGTCAAAAACGGTTATTGTGGTCTTTCCTCCCCGCTCTCCCTCTGCCCTCAATACCAGGACACATAAATAGCGGTAATTGTAAATATTTGTGTTCGGAACATCAAACAACTGAACGTCTCCTGAGTCTGATTCACGATATTCTGCCGTGATCTTGTATTTGTTGATTGAGTGGCTTGTGGTGACATTAATTGATCCCGGGACATTCTTTTCAAGTCTCTTGATGGCCCAATCTTCAATAAAGGTATTTTGAGTTATAAAATAGTGATGAACAGCGTATCCGGTATTATCAACTTGCTCATCGTGAGCCGCGCGTGGGAATCCGCAAATCTGAGTGAGGTAATCGTCGTTCCAATTACCTTTGAATAGTTTGATCCTGCCTGACTCTGCTTTAGGTTGAATAGTTGTGTGTCTTGCGGTTTTTCCTTGACTTACAATGTTCTTTTCATCCTTGCTTGTATTTTGACCAATCAATACAAAATTGTAATCTGTTTCTGATTCAATGTATTGAGCAAGGGAATAACCCGATGCTTTTGGCTCAATAAAGATTCTACCCTTATCAGGATCAAATATTTTTGCCTCTCCTAGCTCTTTGATGAATTTAACCAAGTCTGGAAGGGTTTTGTACACGTTATAAGCCTGTTTGATGTATAAAGTGTGGTCTTTAAATCCTGTGACTGTTATCCCGGTTGGATCATTTTCTGTTTTCTCGGTATAGGCACCATCTATCCAAAGGTCGAAAGTCATGTCGTCGCGAGGATCGATGATCTCAAACATGGACGGTCTTATGGCCTGTTCTTCTAGGTTAAACGGTGCTTGAAGATACTGACAAGTATAAGGACCAGATGTCATACCTTGCTTTAATTGCTCTAATGCTTCAAGGGGCTTACGTAAGGGGTCAAGTATTCCATCAATGTAAATACTTTCCGCAGACTTTGGAATAACATTAGAAACGTTTGTTATTTGCGCTGGAAGGCAGACGTGAACAATGTCAATGTTTTTATTTAATGTATGGCCTGAAAGATCATCTTCATGCAGCCTTTGAGCTATGATAATATCCAAAAAACAGTTTTGATCTTTATGCCTGTTTGTTAGAGTTTCCTGATCCCATTCATTCACGTGAACTCTTTGTGTGTCTGATTTGGCCATTTTAGGATCCTGCATATCATCCTTGATAATAAAATCTGCATGCATACCTGTGATGGCTCCATCAACAGAAGAATTAAAACGCTCGCCTTTAAAATTATTTACTATTTGGTTATTATTCTGAATGAGTATTTCCAACGCTTTGCCATGTTTAACTTTGAAGATATTATCAAAAAGAATATGCCACTTAGTGCTGTCTGTTATTGCTCTTGATTTATTGGCGTGACGTTTAGATAATTCCCCTGAGTAAGAAACGTTTGTAGATGCCAATGTAGGGTCGTGTAACCAAACCCAAATAGGAAAAGCAATGGTTACAATGGTTGACTTTGAAGAGCTTGGAGGAACATTTATAATAAGCGTTCTCCTTATATCTTCCCTTCTGATAACCTTCATGGCATGAGACTGAAGTGTATCACATATATATTTTATGTGAGGTGCATCCACGAATCTCGAGCCCGACATTTCCGGCCAAAACATCTTAAAGAAGTAGTAGAAAGAATCAAGGCATTTGACACCAATCTCAGCCGCCTCAATCTCAGCCTGTTTCTTCTCCGACAATAACGTTCCCATGATAGCTATTTTTTTGGTTTATAGCTCTTTGGAAAGTCAAAGTCTTTGTATTTTTCAACTACATCGCGGTAAAGACTATCGATTATTTGAGGATATTCATTTAAAATCTGCCGTCTGGTGTCTTCTTCCATTGAATTGTTAAGGTTCTTTGCATCCCGAAGATCGGCCTTTCGCTGTGTGATTTCAGACTTGACAACTGATATGTCGTTCATTATCCCGGTCATGGTTGTGTCAGAAAGCATCTTTTTCCGGTCTTCGTCGCTCACTTTATTTAATTCATGGTTGAATTTATATTGCTCGAACAGTATCTTTTTGCCCAATTTCTCGACCTCTGTACTCTTTGCTCCTTCTGGATTGACAACTTCACCCACTTGCTTGATAATCTTCTTACTTGGGCGATATGGTAGCCCTACGGCAATATTATTGATACCATAAGCTATTTGATCAATGCCTTTGAATATTTGATCGTTTGCAGCCTCTTGGTCTCCTTCTTCGTTTTTGATTCCTTTCACTATCGATGTGGCCCCGGTTCCAATCTTATTGACCGATCCTTCAAGTGGTGATAGTGAATAATCAAACGGACTTCCCATGGCTTTTTCAATAATGAACTCAATTACATCTGATGCAATCAAAAATCCATTGAGCGAACCAATAACTCCGGCAATCAAGAGCCTTTTGAGTTTTTCGTCATCGTCATCATCGGTAAACATGTTTGCCATTGCTTGAAATGCTACCGGAAGAAGGACATGGAATAACGCGATCAATTTAATATTATGTGCCTTTGAGCCTCTATTCCGAAGTAAGTTTCTCCATCCTGCCGATTCGTATCGTTGCTGAAGTTGAGGTTGAGACTTGAACATGGTGAACATTTTCCCAAATGAACCCTTTTGAATACTTGCAGCATCTTTTAAAGCTGAAGATTGCAATAGCCTGGCTGAAGATCTTTCATATCTGGTCATTGCTTCTTTACGTGCGTTTTTTTCTGCCTGTTCCTGTGTGATGCCAGGTTTAAGCAATTCAAGTGCAAGCTGCTTTTCGTAGTTGTATTTATATACCGTCCATCCTCCAATAGCTGAAGTATAATCACCAAACTGAGCCGGAAACATTAATTTGTTTTTGTACTCGTTAAACTTTGATTTGGCATTTGAAAGTATCTCTGGAGTTTCTTTCTTTAATGCTGACCGCACTTCATAGTTCCAACCCGACAGATAGCGTTCTTTAATGAATTCCGAACTCTTCATCATGTCAATTACAGACTTGATGTTTAAAGCCATATCAACCAACCCTTCGGCGTATTTGTTTAGTGGAACGTCAGCAAGGAATGTAAGGATAGATATTGCCTGTTTTGGGTAAAGAGAAAGGTTAAGCGCCAATTCACCTACGGCAAAGTTTCCCCTGATCTTATCAACCAAAGTAATCACGTTGGCTTTATCTGAACCACCGGAAGCAAAATCATTGATCTGGTTATTGATTTCTTGTCTCAACTTATTCCCGTGTTCAAACTTAATGGCATGTTGAACATCTCTCGATCCCAAAGTAGAACGCATTTCTTTAACAGAATCAATCCATGCTTTAAAGTGTTCCATTTCTGATATGTGGTTAAACAAAACAGTATTGGCATCCTGAAGCAAAATGTTATTGATGTTTGCTATACGGGAAATGAAACTGCCAGACATTACACTATTGAGCATGGTTGAGCCTTGCAAAAGTTCTCCATCGTTGTTGTTTTGCTGAATAACCTCGCGCCTGATCGGTGAATACTTAGGATTGAAAGGCATATCAACGAAATAATTGTTCCGAAACGCTTCGTTTGTTGCTTTGAAATACTCAGGATAGAATTCATTTAACTGCCATTCTGCCCATTGTTTTACTTGTGGGGTCATAAACGATTCAAGCTCGGTCAAGCTTTGTTCATCCCACCCCATTTTATCGAATGTTCCTTTAAGGGTTGGGTCTTGCATTTCCATCCAACGCTTGGCCGCTTGGTTTTGGGATAAAGGAATTTCAGTCCTTCCCTCGTTTGTTGCAAAAGTTACCCCGGTATTATCAACAACTTTACTATTGGCTGTAAATATTCTTGCCAGTGCGTTTTCTTTGACACCAAATATCCGTTCTCCGGCTTTATTTACTAATTCCACAGCTTCGCGTATGCCTTTTGTCTCTTTGTTGGTAGATTCGTTCAAAAGGTCGCCAAAATGAACCTGCATCCATCCTTCGCCGGCCTGTTCTGATTTATCCTTTGAGGCAATATCAAGTAACCATTCCAAACTCTGGTTGGCCAGAACATAACTGTTAAGGAAATTGTCTTTTGGTACTGTTCCGGCTGCAATGTAATCTTGTTGAGTCATGTGCGGCTTGCCTCCGGTTATCTTATCCAGAACCTTACTGCGGATTCCATCAAGATATTCTTTCCGCTTCTTCATTTCTTCTTTGTACCAAACCTTGCCTTCCGTTACGATGCCAGAAAGTTGAGCAAGCGCTTCTTTGGCTTTATCCTCGGTTTTGCTTTCGAGATTGGAAAACATACCAAACAAAGCGACCGATTCAACATCTTCTTCGTTTAGGTTTGATGCAAATTTTTCAAACTCTTCATCAGATTTTAAGTCAACAACTTCCCTGATCTTTTTCAATACTTTATAGATGTCTGGATCAAGCTTGCCAGCAGATTTTCCGTCAACTTTCTTTGGCCTGTTTTTCTTCAGGATTTTTTCGATTTGTGCGATAACAGTTTTTTTGTTGATCTTTTCTGTCAGTTCATCAATCTTATTAAAAGCATCTTCAATTGTTGCCGGGGTGCTTGCGTTTTTAATAGCTGTTAAAAGTGAGGTAATTGAACGTTTTCCGGCTTCAGAATAAGGCATATTCTTGTTTGCATAGGCAATAATATTTCCCTGAATAAGCTTTAATCTGAGTTTCATTTCATTTGTTCCGGCTCGGTAGCCTTCTTTGTACCCTTGAATTTGCTTTAAAATCTGTTCTTTTGCGGCTCTTTTGGCTTCTTTTTTCGCTGCATCAAGTTCTTCCAAGCGTTCTTTTGACTTAGAAGTTGAGGCCAATTCATTTAAGTCACTGAATAATTTGTCAAATGGATTTTCTTCTGCTATTCTGAACCTAACCTGACTGTCAGCAAATGGCTTTTTCTGGTTTCCATTTTCAAACCAATCCTTTAAACTTTCTTTGTCAGTTCTGGTTATCTGACCTAATCCTTGCCATCCTTCTTCAAATGCTGCTAAATAGGTTTGTTTGGCTTTTGTAATATTGTTAAAGCCCAACATGACCTTATGCTCATCAAATTTTCCCGTGCTTGGATTAATTTGATCAACAACATAGATTTTATCTGATTCGGGGTTGTCGCCAATAAAAACATCAACGTGGTCTTTATCGCGCCCAGTAGTTCCACGGAAGTAACCGTAATCGGATGGAAGAACTTGACTCCATTCATTGCCTTGTTTGTCAACTCCACTTCTTACTGATCCTTTAGGGTTTTCAATAGATATGTCAAAGCCATCAAAACGAATGTGACCTTTTTTGTAGTTTCCGGCTTCTTTCTGAGCTTCGGTTGGTTCGGTGTTAATTTCGAAGCGTTGTTGTTCGATTTTGTTTGAAATTACTTCAGATGGGTCAAAATCAAACTTGATCATTTCGCCCAAATATCCGTCCTTGGTTGTAATGATTCCATCGTACCCATCGGCTTTAATGGCATTAGATAGGGCTTTCTTTTTCTTTCCTTTATATCTTTCTGATAATTCCCTTTTATAATCAATCATATTTTCATCAGTCAAAGGAATTACCAATGGATTCTTTAAGGTTATTTTTCCCTCAACCCATCCAGAAGAAGGAGGAAAATCATGTTCTTTTTGAATAAAATAAAATCCAGAAGGTTCTACATCCTGTCCAAATCTACTACCTAAATACGGTGCTTTTTCGGTGTTTTTGAGGTATGTTAATGTTACTGGCTGTCCTGTTTTGACATCGGTTGATTTTAAATAATTAGTAAAAGGAAGTTGTCCTTTTCCCAGATTACTTACTCCCAATCCTTCCATTAAGACAATCTGATCTTCTCTGGATACATCTTCTGTTTCCGAAAGTAAAGCATTTCGCCTTTCTTCGGGTGTCATGTTCATACGGGTCTGAACATTTCGGGATTCTACTTCTCCGGCAAGACGTTTGTAGTAATCGTATGGATTTGCATTTAACTTTTCTTGCATCAACGCATCATACTTTTCCTTTAATTCGTAGCCTTTTGGGTCGCTGAATTTTCCATAATTGCCGGGAACCGTAAGATTATTCATTTCCCTTGCGAGGTCGTTCAATTGCTTATTTATCCTGTCATACAGTTCGGCAACTCCGCTTTGAAGATTTCCACCCTTTGCAAACCCTTCAATTTCTTGAATAGCGTGTTGAATTTCGTGGTTTAAGGTAGAATTAGCTTGCTTTAAATCGTCGGCATAAATATGAATTACATTTCCATTAAACGAACCTCTTACACTACGACCGTTATTTCTGGCTATTACAACATCCAAATCTCTTATTTGAGGATAAGCAGCATATAATTCTGGATCTTCATAGATTTCAGGTAAAAACCAATGACCCACCCTTCCAGAAACCATTTTACCCTCGGAAACTTCATACCTCCATTTACCATCAATTCCTTTTTCCCATCCGGTAGCCAAACGAATATACTTCACATCTTTTCCGGCCTGTTCCATTTCACGGGCAACATTTAAGTTGTCAATTCTTGTAGTTGCTTCTTCTGCTTTGTCAAGGTTTGCTGCTCCGGTTTCTCCAAGGATGCGGAAGCGTATTTCTCCGTGAACTTCATCCCAAATCTTTTTTAAGTCAGATCGACCAAGCGATTGAGTTTCACCAGTATCATATCCCCATTCATTAATGTCATTGCCATCCCACCATAAATCTTTTGGGTTGACTTCTTGCTTAATGATCTTGTACTCTTTCTCTCCAAATCGGCTTTCTCCGTGTCCTATCGCATATTTTTTTGAAAACGTAACCCAATCTCCATCAATTAACTTATTTAGCTTTATCTCTTTTGGAACAGCTCTGTATGCAGTAATTGTTTTATCATTATTTCCGGCTTTAATTGCCCGGATAATGTTATTTATTGCGGTATAGCTTTGCATTCCTTCGAGATCATCATACCCATAATATCTTGCGCCTATTCGTGGTGTAAAATAATCATTTGGTTGGTTATGAAATCCATTTGCAACTTCAATTAATGAGAAATCACCACCAGAGTCTAATTTTTCTTCTGTCGGGGTATCATCAAATCTTGGCGCGCTATGAGAATCTCTAAAGCCTGCATCTTTATAGGCATCAACAAAATCTTCAAATGAATTGTATTTTCTGGCATCCTGAACAATCTGAGATTGATCTTCTGCTCTAAACCTTGCTTCTTGCTTGCGTGATCGACTAACAATTTCTCTTAGATCGTCATTTGTAAACTGATTTGAAGTAAGCCTGAAGGCTTTTCGAATGATCTGAGCCATTTTGTCAGAATTCAATTCATTGTCGGTCAATTCATCGAATTTAGCCAGTTGCTTGCCAATAATTGAGTTTGGATCGGCTTGAGCAAACATTTCACGCAGTCCTTTACTTGCTGCTACTTCTTTAACCAATGACTTGATTACATCAGAAACAGACTTAACCCTATCGGAAACAATATTTACTGTTCCGTTATCGGTGAATACAAGCTGATCGTTGCCTGATTGTACTTCAGATGAATTAATTACTTGAATAGGAATATTTAGTTCAGATCCTATCCTGGTGATTGCATCTAAAGCATTATGGCGAGTCTTTAAATCTTCTTTGGCCTGATCGGATATGGTTAATCCTGTTTTGCCTTCATTTCTTCCTTCATTTTCAGATACGCCTGGTCGAGCGGAAGCGTTTTGTTCGCCTTCTGAACTTCTTTCAGTTTCTCCTGCTCCTCTGGTGTTATTATTACTCCCATGTACATTTCCTGGGGCGTTCCCTTGTCGAATGTTATCCAGATTGTTTGATTGCCGTTTTGCATCTTGTAGTATTTTTGGTGAGGTAAATTGATTTACAATATTAGTGATAATTTCTTTTGCATGTTCTGGAATTAAATCATCCAGTTGTCCTGTTGAAATTAATTGTTCTGCTGCATAAGAAATATATTCGTCTGCCTGTGCTTCGTAAGACATATTCCAATAAAATGATGGAATAATCCTTCTGACTTCTCTTGGCCCAAGTGATTTATAAAGGTCGATTAATTCTTCTGGAGTTAATTCTCCGCTTGTTTCTGCATGAGTTCTTTCATGCAGCCAATTTATTGCTGCTTTTTCAGGAGTATTAACATTACCCAAATCGAAAAATATTTTTCCACCAATAATAACGGCACCAAAATTTGTATTCCTTACTAAATTAATCGTTGATTCTGGATAACCATTATCTTCAAGATATTGGACAATTTCTTTTTTTGTTCCTTGAATAACTTGTTTTGGCGAATCGTCAAGCGACTGAAGGTAATCAATGGTTTGTTCTGCCTCAGATTTTTCCCTTTCTTCAACCCTAAATCGAACATCGTTTACTTTATCTTTTGGAATACGATAAACAAGGCCATCTTCGGCCTTAATCCGAAGCTTACCGTCTTTGGTTTCTCCTATTACTTCTCCAGTATGATCTGAGCCATCAAGGTAAGTAAATGATACTTTTTGAGGTTCAGTTATTTCTTTTTGGATTTCCCTGCCTGACTCAACGCGATTGCTATCGCTCGGTCTCTCTGTCTGCCGTTCTCTATTTCCGTTTGGATGTTCTCGGCGATTGTTTTTCTGGATTTTCCCTTCTTTAGTGGCATTTTGTTCTGTATTTAGTGGTGTTTCAGTTTTGGTCGTCTCATTAACAAGAGGCGCAGAATCCTCTGGCGTAAATGATTCGACTACTACCGGAGGAACCGCTTGAATGTTTTGTTCTACGCTATTTAATTCATCCATCCGTATATTTATTTGCTGCCCTAATTTGTAAGGCAGTCCGGTAGGATGATTTATTATCTGATTAAATATATCTTGTATTTCAGTATTATTGCCATAAGAACTATTTACAGCATCTCGTATTTCTGAAATAATCTTGTTGTAAAGTTCTGTTCCAGTAAAGTTCTTAACATCACCAAATTCAGAAGTGGTAAACTCATTGAAATATTTCTTTCTTATCGCATCAATCTTTGATCCGGCATGAGTAAATACACCAGACAAACCCTGAATGAAATAATCTGAACTTAATATTGAACCAGTGCCGGCAGTAAGCAAATAATCTGCCGCCATATTTCCATAACTAGACCTATCGCTTACATTTTCTTCCAGTCCTTTTTCGTTTCCTTGCCCTTGTTGCGCCTGTGGGGTATTTTCTCCTTGCAACTGGTTAATTTGTCCGGCAGTTTGGATAACATTTTCAACAGGTTTTTCATTTTGTTGAATTATTTGTTGATTATTTTCAGTTTCAATATTCTCAATTTGCTGTTGCTCAATAGGTTGATTTTGTGTTTCGGAAATATTTTCAATTTGATTTTCTGAAATGTTTGCTTTTTTTGGAACAATCCTTATGCTTTTAACAACAACTTTTTTAATTGGCTTGTCGTATTTGGTTTCTCCAGGTTCTTCGATTTCTTCCTTTTCAACTTGAAGTTCAAAGTTCTCGTTTCCTTTAAATTTCTTTTCAAGTGCCGGTAGTGCTTTATCAAGCGTTACCTTATCATTTGGAATAACCTCATCGAATCCTTCATCTTCTGCTATGTCGATAGTTGTTCCTCCAAACTTCTGAGAAATGACTTTTCTTGATGGTTTTTGGACTCCTGCTGCTTCCGGTTGTGTTTGGTCAACAACTTGTTCGCCTGAAAATAATTTATCAAGAAATGCGCTTGTTTCTTCCTCATTATTTACAACGTGTTCTTGTCCGTCGGGAGTGAATATTTTTGATTGTCCGTTGTTGAACTCAACTATTCTTACCTGACCATTACCAAAGTTGTTTGTTTCGTCACCTATCACCTGTGCGTTCGGATCAATACCTTGCATTAAGGCCTGTTGTTCAACTGCCTGTTGACTGGCCAATTCAATTTCTTCCGGTGTTTGGGTAACAACATCATTTAGTTTAAGGTTATTGACTGCCTTTACCGTTCCATCTTCGGCTGTAATGAATATGGCTGAACCTCCCTTGCCAAGTTCTTCAGGATTGTTTACCGTATATTGTTGTCCTTCGACTGTGGCTGTGGTAATGGTAGGTTTGGGCTGTTGAATTTCTTCTGGATTGATGCCACTTTCTTTCATAGCTGCTTTGGCAAGACCAATTGTTGCTCCATGAATACCTCCCATTCCGGCACCGGCCAAGAATGAATCCCCAACTCCTGACATTAAATCAAGATCGGGTTTATATCCAGAATATTTATCAACAGCATTTTGAGCAAGTTGTGTTCCGACTTCTTCAAATCCTTCTCCAAGCGGTGCAAGCCACGGGCTTTTAGTGAGCATATCCGTGAATACGGTACGGAGCGATTTCTTTACCTGATCTTTTGCGACTTCTGTCCCTTCTTTCTTGATAATATTTGAAAGAGATTTTGCAACAGCACCAGAACCAAGGTAAGTTTCAAATACGCCTTCTAATGTTCCGTTTATGGCAGCAACTAATCTGCCTTTGTCGTAATTCATTTCTGGTGCGTTTTCATCAATTTCTTGGGCTTTCCCAGCTCCAAATATTGCACCACCACCAAGGATCATTGGCAAAGTCTCTCCACCAGATAAAATCATGGCAAGTGAAGCTGGCATGCTTTCCGATATGCTTCCGGCAAGGTTTAAAAATCCTGTTTCAATATCTCCATTCTTGAATGAATCGGTGATCCCTTTATCTCTTTCTGGATTGATTTCTTTAACCTTGTCTTCGTATAATTTAGATTGATCTTTATAATATGTTGAAACATCTGTAAGTGGTGTATTTTTAAAGTCTTTTGATGTTGGTACATTTAATCCTGCTGCCCGGAATGGCGCTCCGGCTAAATCATAAATAAATCCCGGCGCATCTGCTATCCATGAATTAAGCTGATTTGTCCCAAGCATAAATTCATTTCCTGTAACCTTGCCTAATTTACTTATAAATGATGGCTCTGTAGATTCGAGTTCTTTTTGCTTTTTTGCTGCGAACTCTTCGCCTCTTGTCCTGTTGATATAATCAACTTTCAACTTATCAATAGTCGACAATTCTTTAGGAGGTTGAATCAGTGCTGCTGCTTCTGGCTTAACTTCATCCTTATAATTTTCAGGAAACCTTTCACGTAACTGTTTTTGCATAAAGGTTAAGGGCTGTTGAGGCCGGACCTGTTCTTGTTGTTTTTGAATTGTAGTTTCGGGGAGTGTTTTATCGAACTGTACCCTTTCTTTGTATTCGGGGTATTTTTCAACCATCTTTTGAGCAAGAACAACATCATCTACATCGGCGTAGTCTGGATATTTTTCTTTAACTTTTTTTGAAAACTCTTGAACACTAATTTTGGGCTGTTCCTCAATAGTAGTGGTAACAGGGGCTTGTGATAAATCTGCCATGTTATTATTTTCTTATGTAATTAAATTCCTAATCCTAGCGGGTCTGCTTTGGCTTTCGTTGGTTGTTCTGGATTTAATTCTCCGCTCTGTTTGTAATTTTCCAGAATGTTTTCTTTTGATTTTTCGAATTGTTTGAATTGCAGATCTTCCTGTTCTTCGAGAACTGCTGCGGCTAAATCATTGTCTGAAACTTCCGGCCTTAGAGTATAAGATGGTTCTCCAATTGGCTTTCTATATTTATCAGTCTTTTGAGTCTTAACCCAAAATTGCGGGTATTTATCGGCAATTAGTGATGCTTTCTTTTTTGCTTCCCTGGCTAAAAAAGCGGCTTCCTCTGGCTTTAATTCGTAGGTTTGCTTAGAAGTCTTAATTCTTACTGGCCTATTGGCTTTATCTCCTTCGCCAGATTTTTTATTTATCATACCAGTATGGTATCTTTTATTTTCTGCTGCCGTTACTTCAAATTGACGTTTCATTTCAGCAAACTTTTCACGTTCTCTTGCGCTTAATGCTTCGTTCTTTGATTGTTCATCAGCCCAATTCATTAATTCGCTTCTGGTTTTGTTTTCGTAAGCATATTTGGATGCTGCGTTTCGGCTAATGACATCTTTATAATCTTGAAACTCTTGATCTTGTTTGCGCTTAATCCTGTTTTGTGCAAAGTTTTCAGGATTGGCCGTTCTTCCTTGTACTCCTTCTCCAAAAGCATATAAAGCATCAGCCCATTTTATTTTTCTTTTCTGACGCTCCAGATCCATTTGCTTCTTCATATCGATCTTTGGAACACTTTCGGGTTTTGGGGCAACGTAAGCTTTTGAAAGATTTTCAACTCCTCTTGCAACTTCTCCTGGATATGCAGCTTTGACGGCTTCTGTGATTTTTTGTTTGTCAGAATCAAGCAATTCTGTTTTCCCCAAATTGTCAACATCTACACCTTTAGATTTTGCAAGATCAATAACAGCATTAAAGTCCTGAACTTTTTTCCCATACTGACGGTTGCTTTCTTTTGGCGTTTTAGTATTGGCTGGAGAAATATTTTTAAGCTCTTCTGGCGACAAGGAAGGCTCTTTAATGTCGGCCTTATTTGGTTGTATTGATTTGGTCTGATTTATTTTTTCAGACTTTTCAGCATCAATTTGCGCTTGTGTTGGAAGTTTATCTTTTTCAGTTGCCATTTTCTGGAATGTTTTACAATTAAAGTAATGCTCCTGCTGCTTGTCCGGCACCGCTGGCAAGGCTTCCTACGGCTTTAATACCCTCGAACAAAGTATTCCATCCAGAACCTCTTTCGGCTTCGGCTGCGTTTGATTGTTCTCCATACATTCCCATTTGTTGGGTTTTAAGGCTATTGAGGTTGTTGATCTTATTTTCTTTGTTGGCTTCTGCTCCTGCTGCGATATTTCCGGCTGTGCTCCCAAGTGCTTGGTTGGTTGCTCCCTGCATAGCTACCATAGCCTCTGGCGTTGCTCCGGCTCCCATAGTGTTAAACATTCGGTTTTGCATTTGCTTTGCACCAAAAGAAGCTTTTGCCATTGCTGCCTTTGCTCCGGCGCTTTCAAATGGGTTTTGAGACATAACATCCTGAATCTGCCCTTCAGTATCCTGAGCCATGGCTTTGTATTCATTTGCAATGTTTTGTTTGGCTTTTCTTCTTTTTGTGGCTCCAAAAAGATTAGGGTCTGCGCTTGTGAAATAGGCATTTACAAACACCTTCCAGATAAGTTTTAATAGTTTCATATCCTATTTTTATTTTCAAAGGTAAAAGGCGTTGTTTTATTGAATTAATATATAAGCATATAGTGGTCATAATTTATGACTTCAATATCATAAAATATAACCACTATAACACAAAAAGTTGGATGATAAAAAATAATGTATTATTTCTTTGCTATGATTAATAAGTGAAATCAAAAAATTAACGTCATGGCAACAGAAACAAAGGAACAAAAAGTTGAGGAAAAGGTAATTGCTCCGGCAAAGTCCTCTGAAGAAAACCCAAATGAAGCATCTGAAAAGAGTGAGGCTTCACAGCTCCCCGACAAAACGGACATTGACAATGTGTTAATGATCCTCAATGAAGTGGATCAAATCTCAGGAGGCAATGGTGGCATTAAATCAATCCCCGATGAACTTCATGGTTCAGTAAAATTCCTTGTGGAAAAAATGGTTACTCTACGCGATGCGTTTGAAGATCCTCTATTTAAAGATGTTTTGGATGATATGCTTGATCAGCGTCAGGATGGACAAACGCCATCTTTGCTGGTTGCAATAGCCCGGAACGTACCAATGGAAGAACTTCAGGAAATCGCCGACGAAGAAGGCTATGAAGATGTTCAAAATGCCGTTAAAGACCGCGTTTCAAAAGAAAAAGAGGAAAACGAAGCAGAAGAAAAATTGTATGGCAATTTTGAGAAAACAAAACAGGCCATTGATGAATATTGTGCCGAAAATGGTTATGGTGACAAAGAAAAGCAAAGACTTTATTCAACCATTAAGATGTTGATGAATGTGTTTGCAGACGGGTTTATTTCCAAAGAAGAAGTGTCTAAGATTGATAAAATAGAAAGGTACGACGAAGATATGGAAATGATGAAATCAAAGCTTCCGGCCGAGCCTGTTAAAACTGTTTTACCAGATAAAGCATCTATGCAGGAATCAATGGCTGGTGCATCAAAGCCAGCGACTAATGCCGCTCCTAAAAATTCTCTTGAATCTATGGCTCAGAATATGTACACCGGAACTGATGTTACAGAAATCGGGAAACGTAAAAGACAAGCTTTTAAGTAAAATCAACAATCAAAAACAAATACATTACTATGAAAACCTTTTTGAAATTCATGCTTTCGGTAGTTTGCTCTATTCTTGCAACTACTCCTGAGGCCATTTCTAATGGCTTATCTCCTTTTTCTCTCAATGCTTCTATCGCGCCCGGACAGGGTACTGCTGCTGCTAGTGACATTTTTAATGACATTAGCGATTTGGCAACCTTCGAAGGCAATGCGGCTGAAATGATCGCTCCTGCGTGGTTAGAAATTTTAGTGTTGGTATCTCCTGCAAACTTTCCAATTTCGACATTCCTGACTCAAAAGGTTTTGGACGGTGTTCGTGGTTTGGCTAAAGCTCAGTCGGCAACAGGTACTTATAACGATATTCTTATCCAGACCGATAAAGGTGAAAGTCGTTTCAATACTAAATATGCCGTTAATCAGGACGTGATGACCAATTACAAACAGTTTGGTGATACTGAATCTGTAAAAAACTATAAATTAAATTGGGGCGAAATTGCCGTTATTCCTTTCCAGGATTCCATGACTGAAGCTATTGCTGGAGGTGCTACTTCTGCAACTCTTACTGTAGCCAATCCTAAAATGTGGACTCGCTATTGTGGTGTTAAGGTTCAGGGTGTAAATTATGCAAATGGTGACGAATGTATTCTTTTCGTTGAAAGTGTAAATACAGGCAATAATACTCTTTCTGTTATTTCAACTTCAGCCGATGGTGCTGGTCTTATTCCCGCCATTCCTGATAATACCCGTATTACCAGAACCGGAACTGCTCATCCTGAATTGGGAGTTAAAAACGATATGGTTTCTCAATCTCCTGTAAGTGATTACAACTATGCTCAGAAATTCATTACTTCAGTAGTTTACTCAAACTGGTTGATGATGACTCAGTTGTTTACCAACTACTCTTTCAGCATGGTAACCAATTTAGCATTACAGGATTTCCGCTACGGTCAGGAATTTGCGTTTATGTTTGGACTTCGTTCTAAATTCAGTTCAACTAAACCTGGCGGTGGAACAGAAACCATTTATACAACTGGTGGATTAACTCATTACATTGATCAACAAATTGAATACGGAACCGGTGGTGGAAATACTACTATTACCGAAGCTAACATTGTTGACTTCACTAAACAAATGCGCGTAGGCAACAATGGTTCTGATACCCGTTATCTGTATGCCGGAAGTGACCTGATCAGTTCGCTTAATAAAGGCGTAATGAGCGATTCAACTCGTTTTGTACAGAAAGATTACGATACTGTTTACGGACTTTCTTTTACCGTATTATACTCGTTCTTCGGAACAATCAACACTATGTATGCTCCCTTACTTGACCAGACAGAGTATATCAATAGAGGCTTCTTGTTAGACATGCAGTTCATTGATAAATTTGTATTCCAACCATTTAAACAGACGAATACCGATTTATTGAAACTTCGTGAATCTGACGCTCAGTCTATCGATATGCTTGAAACCTGTGGCCTTGTAGTTAGGAACATTGATACTCATTTTGTGCTTGTTGTCAAAGCATAGTGTTTACTGGTAGTTAAGATCGGGGAGGGCAGTTTGCCTGTCCTCCCCTTTTTAAATACAAAAACTTTTTATTAATCAATACAATTTAATTATGGAACGTAAAACATTTGTGTTAGACAACAAACGGACATTCAGAAGGCAAGTAAAAATCTTCGTAAAAGATGGAAAGGGAGTGCTCACCGAAAGATGGGTTCCTTTTACAACCGAACATTTGGTACATAAAGAGGTTCGTCATACCAACGGAAGAAGCGTTGCCGCCGAGTTCACAACAAACGATCCTGTCGTTCTTGCTGCTTTGTATTCAAATTCTGCCTATGGCAAGGATTTTTACGAAAAAGGCGATGAAAAAGGATTGAAAAAAACTGCAACTCTTCTTATTACTGAAGAAGATGTTGAAAAAATGGGATTAAAGAGCCTATTTGAAAATGCCGGAATTGCAACATTTGATGCAAGCAAGCCCGCTGCCGTACTAAAAAAAGAATTGGAACTGTTTATGGAGCTTAAACTTGGCAAGAAACAACCCGAAAGCGCACCTACTCCTATTATTTTTGAAAAGAAAGACATTGGAGCAGAAATTGAACAGCAAAAACAAGATGCCAGAGATTTTTATGCTGATCAATTCGGCAAGCCTGTTCCGGCCATTGTTTGGAACGACCCGGCTTTCTTGGATGGTTTATCTAATCCAAGTTTCGATGCAGAAAAATACATCGCTGACAGAACTATTGAGGCAGAAAGAAAAGAGGCTGAAGTAGAAGTTCCTGAAGACAATACTCCAACGCCAGCAAACGAAAAAGAAACCCTACATGCGGAATATTTCGCAAAATTAGGGAAGAAAGTTCCAAATATGAAAGCCAATGATTTTGGATGGATCAAGGCTCAGTTGGAAAAATAAATAATTATAAGGGCGGTAAATTAGCTGCCCTTATTTAAAAAAAATCTTATTATGGCCAAGACTGCAACAGATATTATCACTAGAGCATTAACCCTTATCGATGAAAGAATAACAGACATCGAAGATGCTGCAAGTACTGAAATGTCTCTTACGGATATGGCTAAAGAAATACTTCCAGAGGTAGCCAGAAATCTCATCAAAGAACTTCCGTTTGAGCTTAAAAAATACCTTGTAAAAACCGCCTCGCTTTCACTTGATACATTATCCACCGGAGAATCACAATCGGCATATACAAAGCAAAAGGTTGTGTTTATTTCTCCTGATGATTTTTGGGAATTGGTAAGCCTACAATTAACCGTGTGGGCAATACCTGTCACTTCATACATTTTAATTGATTCTCCTGAATATTCAACACAAAACAACCCATTTACTAGGGGAGGAAAACAAAATCCAGTTGTGGCTGTATCGGATATTTCTACCGGCGCAAATAGAACATTTAGAATTGAATGTTTTTCGGTAAGTCCAACTGATGCTAAAACGGTAAGTAAATTCGAATATGTTTCGTTTAATAACTACCCCAATGACTCTGGAAATAGTTGGCCTGATGAACTTTTTGAAAAAATTACCCGCGCCCTTGCATCTGAACTTAATGTAATAAAAGGAAGATTACAGGAAGGTGAAATACAAGGTCAGGAAGCATTAAAATCGATTGAACAACACGAATAGTAATAATTTAAAACAAGTATTATGGAACTCGTAAGATTAAACAAAGACAATGTTTTGACAGGCAACCTGACTGCATCTGGAAAGGTAGTTCTTGTTTGGAAAACAATCGCTTAATTTTTATTCAAATGATCAATCCAGAAGTAGTATCAAAAATGGACGACGGCAAGGACAAGCAGTTAATGCAGATCCTTGCCGAAAAGGGCAAACCATACGAAAAGAAATTTGATGGTTATGCTGTTCGGATGGAAGAAGATAAACAAATTACTTTTACCGATTACAACAACACGGAAATGACCATGACCATTCCGAAAGGAAGTTACATTATGGCCTCTGAAGATTCGAATTATCCAAAAGTTGTAACCGAAAAAGAGTTTGTTGACTCAAACAAATTTTGCGACGAAAAGAAACCCGAACAAACCCGGCCAAAGCTAGGGATTGAGTCAATGGAAGGAAATTATTAAATGGCAGATGTAACCATAAATATTACTACCAGTCTTGTGGCTTACAAATCATGGCTTGTAACCTCTTATATGTCAACAGCTATTGTTGGTGAAGAAGGGATTCCCTTGATTGTAAACAACGAATTAGGCCCGGATCAGGAAGATGTCTTGACTAATTTTATGGATGAGGCATCACGGGAGGTTCTTAAATCATTCGTATCAAGGCAGGGAAATGTTAGCGGAATTCCATTTCAAAAAACTGCAACTGATGTAACATATCGGTTTAAGGAAGAAACACCGTTATTGCCTCAGGCTTTGGCATTAAAGGAAACACTTACCGAAGATGTTAAGAATGCCTTATTCTTATATGTTACATTTTTGTGGTTAAAAATTAAAAAGAACAACGACCAAGCTCAGTTTTTTTATGACCGTTATCAAAAAACGATTAACGACATAACTGGATGCATTTATCTTTTACATGATTAATTATGGCAAATCTAATAGTCGTAGATACCGGACAAGATCATTTATACCCTGACGGTGTTCCTATCGTAGAATTAAGCATTACTATAGCCGACATTTATAAGTTGGTGGCCAGAAACAGTTCTTTGACTGTTATGGCAGACCCTTATTTTTCCGGACATACGGCTGCTCAAAAATTATTCTCAGAGGCACATGGAGAAGGAGCGCGAATCTGGAATGATTTTCTTGAAAAGGGAACCAAAGATATTATGCCCATTTTTTCTCCTTTTCAAAGGTGGATGACATTGCCGACAGTAGATGCACCAGAGATATTTGAATACAATACAACGGAACATCCTGGTGTCATTATCTATCGATGGCTCAACATGGATACCAGAGAACAATATACGCTTGATTACACAGCCAAGATGTATGATGAGATTCAAATTGATCCACTTGCGTACGAAAAAATCAAGAAATACCTAACAGATGCTTTAGTTGATTTTCTTTTAATGGAATTGTACAGGGCTATTGGGTATGACAAAAAATACATAGACTACAAACGATCTTACGAACAGAACCGTCAATACGTAGCCTATTGGGTTAAGAATGACCGTTCGACTAAAACAGGATACCATTATGCCGGCGTTTAAAAAAATAACCACTAAAGAACAGTTGCAGGAATCCTTACTTCGGAACAGACGTTTCGGCTTAAAGAACGGGCTTACTGTTGAGAAAAAACAGAACAATGAGTTTCAGCAATTTCTTGAATGGTATGTTTTTAACCGGATGAACACGACTCCAGCTCATTTGATTCAGCAAATTCAAACTCAATACTATGCTGAACAAAGCTTTAGAGACCGGAGACAAAAAAACATTGACTTTACCAGAGGACGGCAATTTAATGAAGTTGTGTGGGATTCTGAAATTAAAAGATGGGTTTCTCAGTTAGAATACCTTAAAAGAAGAAATATACCTCCGTTGACTTATAATGTAATTTCCAAGTTTACCAGAAGCCTTGTCGGGCAATTTGGTGAAATGAATATGGGAAATATTGTTTCGTGTGAAAGCCGGGAGGAAAGAGGAACAGAACTTGCCAATGCATTAACCATTTGTCTTGAAAAAATAAAAAATGACAACAAGTGGAAAAATAAGGATTCAGCCAACTTTGAAGAAATGCTTGAAAGCGGTCGCCCAGTATTCAAGGTTCTTTGGGAAACAAAAGACAATCAGAGTAAAATTGATGTAAAATACCGTAATCTAAGCCCGACTAAATTTTGCACTAATCCTGGCATAGTGGATTATGATATGGATAATCTTCATAACCTTACAGAAATTCACGATGTGGGTATTGATGACATTATCCGCAACTTTGCCAATGAAGATTACGAAAAAGGCCAACAAATCAGAAAAGAATACATTAAATATCAAGGCGACGAAACATTAAAATCATCATACAATTTCAGTTCGTTTGATGGTAGTCAGCTTAGAAATATGAATTTTATGTTTCAAAGTAACTCGTCTTACCGCTATTTAGAACACTGGACATTGATCAGCGACTACGAAGCAATTACCTATGATCCTATTGATGGCACTGGAATACCTGTTTGTCACAAATGGGAAAGTATTGATAAAGTAAAAAAAGCTGTTGATGCTGAAAATGAAATAAGGTTGGCTAATTCTGAAGGAATTTCGCCAGACGATAAAATATTCATTGAATTTAGGGCTGATTACGTGACACGAGCCTATGTTATTTACATGACTCCATGGGGAACCGTTCTTGATGTTCGTGAAAGTCCATACAAAGACAGTAAATTTCCTTATGTGTTCACGCCTCCGGGAATCAATGGTGAATTATGGGGATTAGTTGAAGAGCTTATTAATGCCCAATTAGGACTTGATAGGCAAATTTCACAAGCCGATGCCGTTATTGCCAATGCAGCAAAAGGAATATGGCTCATTCCAGATACCGCCATTCCAGACGATTACTCAAATAAAGAGTATATCAATGAAATTAAAAAAACCGATGGAGCAATAATTTATAAAGTAAGGGATGGAGCCGAAGAGATAAAACCTACCCAACAATTTGCTAATTCAGCCAACATATCGGCAGAAGTTCAGAACCTTATCAAGATGTATTCCAACTTGGTTGATGAAATTTCAGGCAATTACGGAGCTGCACAGGGAAGAGATACTTCAACCAAAACAGCTTCAGGATATGCAATGGAAACAAACAATGCGGGCTTAAATGTACGTCCTACGATGGACAAATATTTAACACTACTGGTTGACCGCGATAAACTGATCCTTAAATTTATTCTCGAAGGATACACCAAAGAAGACTACAAGCGCATTATCGGCGATGAAGTTGATCCTAGAGAACTAACTCAGTATGATTTTAAAATCGAGCAAAGCAAGGGTACGAACTCTTTGGCATACAAATTACAGCTCGAACAGGAATTGCTTCAGTTGGTTTATCAACAACTTATTCCTTTTGATGTATTCATGGACATTTCCAGCAATCCTGTTATGATTCAGGCTAAACAAAAGATGGCTGAGTATAACAAAAAGATGGCCCAAAATCCACAAGGATTAATTCCTGGGCAAATGCCAATTCCCGGACAGCAAACATTACCACAAAATAATAAACCACAGATAACTCCTGCCAATGTACATCGTTAAACCCATAGGATTGAATTTAAAGGATAACGACAGGGATGTACCGGACGGTTCCCTTCAGGAAAGCATTAACATGCAGTGGCGTGATGGTTCTTTCAAACCTATTCCGGAAAGAATTATAAGTGCTATTCATGGAGCTGGATATGACAAAATAATACTTCATAAAGTTGCAGATGAAAATCAAATTAATGTTTTGGGATTTAATACAATTGGAGTAGGAGGGGCTTTAAGTGTTGATCTTCCGGCTTGGCTTGGAGGATCGCTTCCATCTACAAATAAACTTGAATGGTTTGGAATTATACTTAATGGGATATATACGGAAATTCCGGCAGTTGAAATTCAAATAACAAGAACACCTAATTTATCATTTACAATACTTAATGGATTGATTTATTTTATGGGCGATGGCAGCAGCGAGATCGAACAATATTACTTAAAACTTGAATATAACGACTCTACATCTTCCTATTCTGTTTATGATATGTACGCATGGAAAACATTGATCCCATTTTATCCATATCAATCTGATATTACATTAATTGCCACTAAAAATAATTTTCATGTGCTTTCGCAATGTGGAATGATACTCATAAGATTTGCGCTTGTACTAAAGTCTGGAGAAGTTGTTTTGCATTCTCCAATTTATGGATTTGGGCTTTATGGATTCAATAGATCATCTGTTGCCATTCAAAAAAATGATCTGATTGAGAACATTCATACGTTCGTAAACCTTGATCTTTCATTTGCTAATTCAACTTTATTTGATCAAGAAGTATCAGCTATTAATGTTTATGCTTCAACCCCATACTATGAAAATAAGTTTTTAGAAGGATATACGGATCCAGAATCTTTTTCTTGGATAATTAATGATGCAGACTTTAAAGGTAAATTTAGAGAAAAGTCCGAAGAACTATTTTATTTGGTTAAAACAATTGACAAGCCAACATCTACAGAAAAACTTCTTCTTACAGCAGGGGCTTTAGATGCCGATATTGTACTTCCAACTGGAACTTCGTATAATTATTCAAAAGTTGACATTAACACCATTGCGGCCGGTGAAATAATGCCAATAGATAATTTTAGTTATCACAAAATATATGGAAAAATTGGTTCTTATAATGGCAGATTAGATGTTTTACGGCCCGTAACTATATTATCTGGTGGCTACATTAGGGCCTTGGCTACGGAAAATGTCGCATCACAAGAAGGGTTTAAAATAGATACAGAAGACGGAAGTTTATTTGGAGTTTCTTATATTATTGACAAAGCTGTTCAGATGGTTGCCACCAAAGTAAAGACAAGAGGATTGCTTTCTTATCCAGACATTAGGGCAAATTCGGTAGGAGTAAATAGTGCTGTTGGTATTGACTTAAAAATGTTTAAATGTAGAAAAAATGCTTCTCACAATATGTCTTGTGCATTTGACTTAGATAGTGCTTCAGGAAATGGAATGGCATTTTATTTAGACCCATTAGAACCAACAAAAATACAAATATCTTCAGATTACTCGATAGTAACGGTATATGATAGTTTTTCTGAATTAACAGCTCCTTCCTCTGTAGATGTAGTTACCAAATATTCATCAGAAAATAGAATCCAGTTTTCGCAGTCAGGAGAATATAAAGTGTGGCCAGCTCTTAATTCATATCGAATTGGAGAGGGTAAGGTTATGAACCTTGGCACAGGGAGCGTTAACCCTTCGGAATCGCAAGTTATTTCTCCAATTATCATCGGTACAACCGACGGAATTTATACGGTAAACTTGGACCCAATGGGAAATAATTTTATCGCATCAATTACCAAAACTAAAAACATTCCAATGATTTCAGAAGAAATTCTGGAAATTGATAACAATATTTTGTTCGTAAGCGATAAGGGGTTAATGATATTTTCAAATGGTGACATTCAAAACCTTACCAGTAATTATTTTCCGCAGCAAGGAAACGGTAATTTCCCATTACAAGAGGGTATTTATCAAAATTACAATATACTAACAAGTCCGTTTTTTGGTGGCGCAAATCCTTATGTTTGCGATGATATTGTTTCGTATATGAAAGGTGCTATTCTTGCTTTTGATGCCAGAAGAAATAGTATCTGGTGTTCAAACTCATCTTACAATTTCTCTTTAATCTATAACCTAGACTTGTCACAATGGGGCATGAGTACGTTCGTATTTAGGGAAAAACAAGAGTTGTTTAGCGTCATTTCAACAATTGAAGGTGATATTTATTCGAGATATTTGGTCAATTCTTCGCCCAATGGAAACCTATTCATACTGAGTGGCGAAAACCCTAATATTCCTGTATTCTACCATATTTTAACAAGGCCGATAAAATTCCAAAACATAAGCTGCTACAAAAAAATAAATCGAATGTTTTCAAGAACATTATTAATTAGAAATGATGCAAGTGGATATTTATCTTTTGGCGTATGGGGAAGTCAAGATATTGACAGAAGGACCAAATCTATGCCACTTGTTTGTAAAAAAGACAATCGAAATATTTCATTTCCAAACAATATAAGATACGACATCCCGATCAATTCATTGAAAGGAAAGTATAAATCAGTTACGATATTACAGAGTGGAAAAGTTCTACCGGAATCTACAATATTATCATTTGATTTTGACGCATATATGGTTGATAATAATAAAATAAGATAAGCAAATGGCAAAAATTACATACACTGACAAGACTGATAAGGTCGCTGTAACTGATCCTGAAAGACAGATTTCAGCAGCAGATATGAATGAGATAAAAGAAGTTGTTGGAAATAATTATGACGAGTTTTCAATAGATAAGTGTAGGCATTTCTTAAATCCATCCTGTTATGATATTGATTATTTTAAAGAAATGGATGGGTTAATTATTTCACTAATACCACTTGTTAATATATCAAAGTACGGACAACTGTACCTTCAATATTATTCAAATAAAGCAGATGCCGGGCTGTTTGCTTTTTGCAATGAAATGGAAATTCTTAAAGTTGGGTATCAGAATCACGTCGGAACATTGAATGGATACCAAATACTAACACTTCTTGATCTTGATACGCAAGAAGAGGTTTTTAAAGTAATTGTGAATACCGATAAAATGGATGTTGAATTAATAAATCATGGTTTATTATTGCCATTATTTCTGCCTAAAAATAAAATTACAAGCAACTCTGATTATTTTCTTGGAAGGTCATTGAATTATGGGAAGATAGCAAACCTTAATATTCCGGTAAGCGTTCAAGGAATAAAATTTAATGAACTAACGGTAAAAATAGCTGAAGACGAAGGCATATTGCCAACAAATACTGCGGCTCAAAATAGCACGGCTCTAAATGCAGCTCTTAATGGTGGAAACGTTGCATTGTATGTAGGTAAGCCAGGAATATACCAAATTGGCGCAAAAATTAAGATTTACGACAACACATTACTATGTAATTCTATTGGTGTCGTTTATAAAAAAACAATAAATGATTATGCTTTTGTAAATGTAGGAGCAGATAGCCGGACAAAAAACTCAAACATTCAGATTCACAATTTAGAAATTGACAGTAATAATCTATTATCAACGATTAGCGGGCTTGGTTCACCTGCATTAGCCACGTATGGCCTTCGAGGTGCTGTCTCTTTTTTTGGAATCAACAATTTGAGACTTACTGGTTATGTGAAAATTTACAATGAAGGAGATGTTGGTGTTCATTTAGCTGATTGGTACGACGTAGCCGTTGAAAATGTATTTATTGATAGTCATGGCGATGCTTTTCACATTAATAACGGAAATAAGCTAAGAGGTAAAAATTTTGAAATCCACTCAGGGGATGATGGAATACCATTAAATGCGTGTGATTGGATTAATTCCAGCCCTTCAGTCGGTGACATATCTGACATTGTGATTGAAGGATATACAGATTTTAAAAGCGATCTTGCTGAAACAAGCGGGCAAACCATGAGAAATTTACTGGGGGCGTGGGTTGATTGGCATTTGGGAATTGAAGTGATGATTGGAGATACTGTAGCATCAAATGGAAATTTATACCGGTGCTATGCTCCATATGGATTAACTACTTATATTTCTCAAACAGAACCAAATAGAACAAATGACGGACTTCAGGCTGATGCCGGTGGATTTAGTTGGAAATACACAGGAAGTGCGGTTGTAAATGATATAACAATCTATAAAGCAAATATTTTTGATGTAATGATCAATGGGCTACATTCATTGACGGATGAAAGGCACATTTGTAATTTTACAATAGACAATGATCAAAGTTGGTACGGAAGAAGTTTGCATCCAGAGGTTGATGTTGCTAATTATCCTTTTGTTAAAAACATAAACTTTAAAGATGTCTATAAACCAACCTGGGGTAAGGGAATTTATGCTGGTGTTGATATGACAAATATTCCTTATGAGTATAGATTGATAAACTGGAAAGGCATTAAAGCTGCTTTATTTGACAATATTTATACAAGTCCTGACAGTACGCTTGAAATTTATAATTCTGATTTTGAATTTAATCAAATATCGGTAAAGACAGGATTGGAAACAGAGGCAATTATCATAAATTGTAAAGAACTAATTATGAATGCAGATGTCAAAGGTAAAATAATTTGCAATTCAAATATAGAAACATTACCAACTACACCTATTTCAGAAAGTTTAGTTTATTATGAAAATAATTTGTATCAGGCATATGCCGGGAATTGGGAAAAAGTATAGCAAATAACAATTTCGACTAATACCAGATAAAACTATAAAAACAATGGAAGTAAAAAATTGTGAAAGCTGCTTTACGGAAATGCAACACAAAGTTGATTCTATGGTAAATAGCGCAAAAAATGCCATTTTAAAAATGAATCACGACCATACTGTTTCTATTGAAGAAAGAGAAAAAAAAAGCGATGAGTTTTTTGAAAAACAAGAGCGCAAATATGGTGATTTTTTAGATAAATCCGACAAAAGGGAAAATAGAAGATTTGGCTATAATTCAATCATTCTTTTACTATTCGCATCAGTCATTGGATATTCATATTTAAGACAAAATGAATTTGAATCTGAACTTGTCAAAAAAGCAGACAAAACAGAAATTACAAGCAAAATTGAATTTGAATTAATTACAAATCAAGGCGACGATTACAACAAAAATATGTTTGTTAAAAAACAAAAAATTTCAGCAGATACATTCTCCTATCCATCAAGTAAAAGAAGGGTATTTGAAAATGCCACAAGAGGTATAAATGCTAATAATAAAGTAGTCAAAAACTAAAATACAAACAAACTAAAAAAATAAAATCATGAGCGAAAAACTTTATCTATTTAAAAGAACATCAGACGGAAAGTGGGTTTTTGGACAGAACATTGACTGTCTTCATGAACCAGGAATTTGTAAGCCAGTTCCAAGCACGGACAGGACCAAGTTGACAATTATTTATTTTCAACGCAATAATTCAAATCAGGATATATTCGATCACCCTGTTACTGATTTTTTAAAAGAAAACGGTACTGCATATTCTGATTTTACAGAATTAAGTGGTGCTTATTCTGATTTTTTTTTTAGGGTAGATGGATCTAGTTCCGCAGTTGGAGTCGATGGGTTTCTTTATCTTCCAACCTCCATTTCAAGTAAAGGAATACGGATCGGAGAAAGAACCGGGTTTGCTTATGCAATTGACAGAGCATTAACAGCTACTGGATTTTCAGGAGTTGAAAATACAGATTGGGAAAACATCGGAGGTCAGGCAAGTAGTTAAATTTTAAAATTTATAAAATGAAAAAGTTAATATTTTTATTGACAATGTCGATATTTGCGTTAATTAGCAACGCACAACCATTATTAATTCCAAAAGGAATTAAAGCATTGACTTATACGATTACTCCTACTGAAGTAAGTTATTTGCATGGAGTTTCGTCATCAATTCAGACGCAACTTAATTCTAAAGAGCCATCATTAGGCAATCCTTCTGTTAGCGGGTATGTTTTATCTTCAACGACATCAGGAGTTAGATCTTGGATTACACCTAGCAGTGGAGGAAGTAGTGCTACTGGTGAAATATGGACATCTTTAACTGGAACTTATGCAAGTGCAACAACTTTCACCATGACAGGTACAGATAAAGATGTTGGATTGCTAGAGCTATCATTACTAACTTGTACAAACTCAACAGGAGCTACACGGCGTATTGGATACGTTAAAACAGCCACTAATTCAGGTGGTACAATTACTTGTAATGTAATTACCGATACAGATTTAGTAAGTGGAGACAAAGATTTTAAGATAGCTTATAATCGAAAGGTAACTGATTATATGAGATTAGTAACTATTCCTGGTGAACAGATTGCTGATGCTTCTTATTCTCAAGGAATGTTTTACTCAGACATTCAAACAAATAGCTATCTTCTACCGGTTGATTTTTCGGTATTAACACCAGCATCAGGAACAGGAGCAGCACTTACTGTTAATATCTATAAAAATACAACTGCATTATTTGGAACCGCTCCTGATTTAGTTACTAGCACTATTTTAAGAAGTCAAAGACCAACAACAAACACAATAACAGCAGCCGAAACAGTAAGTTTACGCATTATGAGTTCTGCCGGAGCGACAAATAAAGCATCAGATTTTCAGGCAAAATTATACATTGTTCCTCAGAGCGTTTACACTGCTTTTGGAATGAATTATGTCATGATCATTGGTTTGATGCTAGTATTTTTTGGCGGTTCACTTGGAGCTATCAGAATAAACAAAAAGTTATTGGTAGTGCTGATTTTATTTTGTTCATTCCAAGGATTTGGACAAATAAGAGGATATTGGAGATTTAATAATAACGCCACAGATGCAAGTGGAAATGGATATAATTTAAGTAGCATAAGTGGCCCTACTTATACAATTGGCAAAAAAGATAAAGGAATAAATCTAGGAAGCTCAAATTTAAACAAGTCCGCATATTTATTAAACAATATGGGAATAACAAACTCAGATCAATGTTTTGGAGGATATGTGTATTTTCATTCATTTGGAACTGGGTATAAATGTATTTTTCAAAAATCTTGGGATGGCAATAATCCAGATACTGAAATGCAATGGTCAATAGATGTTTTTGAATATAATAGCCCAACAAAAATAAGAGCAAGGGTATTTGGAAATCCATCTTTTTATGTTGAATTTACACATTCATGGACTGCTGGAAGTTGGCACGTAATATATGTCGTTTATAAAAACGATACATCTACCTTATATCTTTATGCTGATGGTAATTTAGTAGGTTCTTCAAGTGGAAATAATAACTTTATCGCAAATAACTCTAATTTCTTTTGTCTAGGGGCAACTGCGGATAGAAATTCTACAGTTCCCAAATATTATTTTTCAGATTTAAAATTTGATGAAATAAAATTACTTAGCAGTGCCCCATCTCCTGCGTGGGTTAAAAATGAAAATTTAAGATTAAAAGGATTTTTTTAAGTTATACATATGAAAACATTACTATTAATATTAGCCTTATCATTTTCGCTTGTAATTCAGGCGCAAACAAACTCAGGTACGACAACTCAAAGCACAGCATTAAAAGTCTTTGAAGATGCATTTTTAACTACTGATTGGACTATTAAAACAACAGCCGAACAAGATGTGTTTAATCGTACTTGGACAGGATTAAAAATTGCGATTGCAAACGAAAATGAATTGCAGTTAGTCTATAATTCAGAGAAAACAGCACAACCGATTAGTTTAATTGGATCGTGGAAAGATTTAGTAGGAACTGTTTATAGTGAAACAGCAACATTGGATTCTTACAGGTCTA
>JAJFVH010000199.1 GCA_021371875.1 Bacteroidales bacterium | reverse complement strand
TTTGCCGGAATGGAAAAAGCGGCTTCATCGCCATTCAGAGTAGTTCCGTTTTTTGACCCCGCTCCTTGGGGCGGAAAGTGGATGATGGAAGTGTGTGATTTAGACCGCTCAAAAATAAATTTTGGATGGTGTTTTGATTGTGTTCCCGAAGAAAACAGTTTGTTGTTTAGCGTAAATAACGTGGAATTTGAAATGCCATCGGTGAATTTAGTTTATACTAAAAGTAAGGAGTTGCTTGGTGAACCGGTTGAAGCGCGATTTGGAAAGGAATTTCCTATCCGTTTTGATTTTTTGGATACAATGGACGGTGGAAATTTAAGTATGCAAGTGCATCCTACCACTCAGTTTGCTACCGAAAATTTTGGATTAACATACACACAGGACGAAAGTTATTACTTAATAGACGCCAAGGAAGATGCACACGTATTTTTAGGAGTGAAAACAGGTATAAATAATACTGAAATGTTAAATGAGCTTGAAAAAACACAGACTGAAAAAGATTACATCTTTGATGCCGAAAAATATATAAATTACATTCCTGCAAAAAAACACGACCATTTTCTAATTCCTGCCGGCACGATTCATTGTTCCGGTAAAAATTCAATGGTACTTGAAATAAGCTCAACACCCAATATCTTCACATTCAAACTTTGGGACTGGAACCGAATGGGATTGGATGGGAAACCCAGACCGGTAAATATCACACGCGGAAAAAAGGTAATTCAATGGAACAGAAATACTGAATACGTTCATAAACAATTGGTTAATCAATTTACAACAGTTGCAGAAGGTAATGGATGGCGCGAAGAAAAAACAGGATTGCATCCAAATGAATTTATAGAAACACGTCGACATTGGTTTTCTACTAAGGTGAAACATCAAACAAACAACAGCGTAAATGTGCTGAATTTAGTAGAAGGTGCGTGCGTCATTGTGGAAAGTCCTTCAAATGCATTTCAACCTTTTATTGTACATTATGCCGAAACTTTTATAGTACCTGCTGCCGTGGGAGAATACACCATTCGTCCATACGGCGAAAGTGAAGGGAAAGAATGTGCCACTATAAAAGCATACGTAAGATTTTAAGTTAAAGAATATATGAAAACATCTGAAAATTCTACATCGAGTTGGCAATCTATTATTGCTGCATTTTTTGGCTTTTTCATAATGGGTTTTGTTGATGTGGTAGGTATTGCAACCAATTACATTAAGAGTGATTTTTCGTTGTCGAGTACAATGGCAAATTTGATACCAATGATGGTATTTTTGTGGTTTGCCCTTTTTTCCATTCCTACCGGAATATTAATGGGACGCATCGGCAGAAAAAAAACGGTTATCATTTCGTTAGTAATTAACACTATAGCAATGATTATCCCCTATTTTTCCTACACATTTGCTGTTATTTTGGTGGCATTTGCATTATTAGGTATTAGCAATACTATTTTGCAAGTATCGCTCAATCCGTTAGTGGCAGCAATGTTCGACAAACAAAAAACGGCGAGTATGCTTACTACCGGACAGTTTGTGAAAGCAATCTCTTCGTTTTTGGGCCCAATTATAGCCGGTTTTGCTGCAAGTTATTTTGGTGACTGGAAATATATATTTGTCATTTTCAGTGTTACTTCACTATTGTCAGTAATATTATTATCTGCTTCTAAAATTCACGAAACGGGGTTTGAAAACGCTCCATCCACATTTAAGGGAGTATTAAGTTTACTGAAAAACAACTATATATTGTCTTGTTTTTTGTGCATATTGCTAATTGTGGGTATTGATGTAGGGATGAATACATCGGTTCCCGAATTAATTATGAAACGTACCGGTTTGGAATTAAGTAAAGCCGGTTTAGGCACAAGCGTTTATTTTGCAGCACGTACATTGGGGTCTTTTTTAGGTGCTTTTATTTTAATTAAAGTAATGCCGATAAAGTATTTGAAACTGTCGTTATACGTAGCAATAGCTGCATTTATCCTGTTACTTTTTGTCAATAATTTATGGCTGCTCTTTATAGCGGTGTTTGTTGTTGGTTTTGCGTGTTCCAATGTTTTTTCCATCATTTTTTCATTTGCGTTGCAACAAAATCCTGCCCGCTCAAACGAAATATCGGCGTTAATGATAATGGGAGTATCGGGTGGAGCTATCATTTTACCTTTGCAAGGAATTGTAAATGACCGCATCAGCTTTTTTGCAGCGTTATTTATTTTATTGATTTGCCTTATTCTGATTTTATTTTTCACCAGTAAACTGAAGGAAAATGTATGATTCCGATTCACGTATAGTATTAACTTTAGATGCCGGAGGAACAAATTTTGTTTTTTCAGCCATTCAGGGGAACAAAGAAATTGTAACTCCACTCACACTTGCTTCCAATACCGACAATTTGGATAAATGTCTGAAAGCAATTGTTTCCGGTTTTGAACAAGTGAAACAGCAATTGAGCGAACCTCCAGTTGCCATTAGTTTTGCATTTCCCGGACCTGCTGATTATGAACACGGCATCATAGGCGATTTACCCAATTTTCCTTCATTTAGAGGCGGTGTGGCATTGGGCCCGTTTTTGCACGAAAAATTCGGGATACCAATATACATCAATAACGATGGACATTTATTTGCCTATGGTGAAGCATTAGCAGGGGCATTGCCACAATTGAATAAAGAACTATCCACAACGGGAAGCCAAAAAAGATATCGGAATTTATTGGGCGTTACGTTGGGAACCGGTTTTGGAGGTGGCGTGGTGATTGATAACGTGTTGTTGCTTGGTGATAATTTTTGTGGTGGAAGTGTTTGGCTATCAGCTAATAAATTAAACAATGATTTGTTGGCAGAAACAAATGTTAGTATTCGCTCCGTTAAGCAAAAATACAACGAATTAGCCGGAATTGATGCCGATTTAACGCCAAAAGACATTTTTGACATTGCCGAAGGAATGTTGGAAGGAAACAGGGAGGCTGCCATAAAAAGTTTTGAAGAATTGGGTAAAGTTGCCGGTTTTACCATTGCCGAAGCATTAAATATTATAGACGGAATTGTGGTAATAGGTGGTGGAATTTCAAAAGCATATAAATATTTTTTACCGAGTATGCTTACCGAAATGAACGGTTATCGAAAAACAATTAACGGAGATGTTTTTCCCCGATTGCAAATGAAACCCTATAACCTGATGGATGAAAACGAAAAAGCGCAGTTTCTGCTGGAAGAAACCAACGATGTGGTGATATACGGAACAACTAACTTTGTAAAATACAATGTTGCCAAAAAAACAGGCGTTTTGATTAGCAGTTTAGGCACAAGCAAAGCCATATCGTTAGGAGCGTATAATTTTGCCTTGAATCAGTTAGATAAATAAAACAAATGATATTAAAGAATAAAAAACAACTTTAAATTTTGTAGAATGAAAAAATCGAATTGCCTTAAAACTTGCATTTTCAGACTAAAACATATTTTTAGTCAACGAAAATGGCATCTATTTGCTTTCATTTATATAGTTGCAATGAATATTTCTGTGCCTGTAGATGCACAGCCAAGTTCATTAAAAGTAAATGGAAAAGTAGTGGACATTAACAATCAACCGATTATTGGCGCCTCGGTAAAAGAAGTTGGCACCTCTATCGGTACGGTAACCAACGTGGACGGAAATTTTTCATTAAACGTTTCATCTAACGGAAAATTGCAAATTTCATCCGTCGGATTTGAACCACAAACCATTGCCATAAATGGGCAAAACAACCTTTCTATAATACTTGCCGAAAATACAAAAGTATTGGACGAGATAGTAGTTATCGGGTATGGAACGGTCAGGAAAAGTGATTTGACTGGTTCGGTGAGTCAGATCAATGTAAACGATGTAAAGACAGCACGAGCCACCACCATTGATCAGGCATTGCAAGGAAAAGCTGCTGGAGTGCAAATCACTCAAATGTCTGGTAAACCTGGTGCAGAAACATCTATTCGCATCAGAGGCACAAGCTCCATTAATGCTGGTAACGAACCATTGTATGTAGTAGATGGAATTCTTATCAGTAGCGATGGAGGCGATTTAAGTGTGGGTGGCACACGTGGTCCACGCATCAGTCCTTTATCATCCATCAACCCAAACGATATTGAAAGCATTGAAATACTTAAAGATGCCTCTTCAACCGCAATGTATGGTTCACGTGGTACAAACGGCGTAATTATCATAACCACCAAACACGGAAAAGCAGGTAAAACATTGGTTACGTTGGATGTAACTTACGGTATGCAACAAGTGGGTAAAAAAATAAACTTGCTCAACGCAGCTCAATTTGCTAATTTGGTGAATGATGCAAAATTGAATGCAGATTTAACTCCCGTGTACGTTAACCCAAAAAATTTAGGCGTTGGAACCGATTGGCAAGATGAAATTCTGCACTCGGCTTCGGTTGGAAATTATCAAGTAAATGTTGCCGGAGGAAATGAAAAAGTAAAATATTCATTGACAGGATCAATTTTTGACCAAAACGGTATTATTATTAATACAAACTTTAAACGATACTCATTCCGTTCCAATATTGATGTAAATGTTACCGATAAGTTAACTATAGGAAACACAATCACCTACTCGTTTATCAATACTTCCGGTGTTTTAACCAATGCCGGACAAATTGTGCCGGGGGTAGTTACATCAGCTTTACTTTTCAATCCGGTTTTACCCGTTTACAACAGCGACATAAAAGGTGGATATACCTATGAAAACGACAGAGGCAAGATATTAGGCAATCCTGTTGCCGAAGCTAAAGAATACAATTCCATTACCAAACTTTCAAGAACGATGGGAAATATCTATGCTAAATATAAAATTATTCCTTCACTTGAATTCAAAACATCTTTTAGCATCGACGGGTTTAATAATGAAGAAAGCAGCTACGGACCCAGTTTTTTGAAAAGAGCACAGGCAAGTAACGGTGAAGCTTCGTTGGGAAAAACAAACGGAATGACGTGGCTCTCGGAAAATACGCTGACTTTCAACAAAGAACTGAACAAAATTCACCGAATCGATGCCGTTTTAGGATACACTATGCAGCAATTCAATAACGAAAAACTATTTGTTTATGCATTTGATTTTCCTGATGACAGAACCGGTTATCATAACATTGCCACCGCTTTGAAGCCTCAGAAACCGTCTAACACCGAATCGCAATGGAGTATGATTTCTTATTTGGGACGGGTAAATTATTCGCTTTGCAATAAATATTTATTCACACTCACAGGCAGGTTAGATGGTTCCTCCAAATTTGCACAAAGTCAAAAATACGGATTTTTCCCTTCTGCAGCATTTGCTTGGCGAATTTCGCAAGAGAACTTCTTGAAAGACATTAAATCCATTGATGACTGGAAATTGCGTTTAAGCTATGGAGTGTTAGGAAACCAAGCCATTCCACCTTACAGTTCATTGGCATTGATTGGTACGTTTGGAGAAGGTTCATTCAATAGCAGCGCCGGGAGTGAAATTTACACCGGACAGGAACCACAATCGTATGTAAACAGAAACCTGAAATGGGAAACTACCAGCCAATTTGATATAGGAATGGATGTGATGCTCTTCCAGAATCGAGTAGGAATAACGCTGGATTATTATCATAAAAAAACAAACGATTTGTTGCTTTCTACCCCAATTCCATTGACTTCCGGGTTTAATTCCACCCTATTGAACATCGGAAATATTGAAAATCATGGATTTGAATTGAATTTGCATACGGTAAACATCAAAAATGTGTTTGAATGGAGTTCCGATTTTAACATCTCTACCAATAAAAACAAAATCACCAATCTGAATAGCAATACCGATATTATTCTTTTAGGAGCTTTGTTGTTACGAGAGGATGAATCTATCGGAACATTTTATGGATATAAATCCGACGGAATATTCCAAACAGATGCCGAAGCTGCAAGCAGTGCCGTACTAATTGGTCAAGAACCTACTTCAGCTAATCCGGGATCAAGAGCAAAAGCCGGTGACAGAAAATATGAAGATGTGAAGATTGATGGAAAAATTGACGCAAACGACCGTGTAATTCTTGGGAATGCCACCCCTAAATTTACGTATGGATTTACCAATAACTTCAAATACCAGAACGTGGAGTTAAACGTGTTCTTACAAGGTTCGTATGGCAATAAATTAGCAAACTTCAACAATTACGATTTGCTCAATTTTACCGGACAAAACAACGTTTTAGCCGAAGCAGGTTTAAACAGATGGACACCTGAAAATAAAAGCAATAAATATCCGCGCGCATTAGCAGCAGGTAGTCTTGATCAAGGTATTTTTTCATCTGCCATAGTGGAAGACGCCTCGTATCTTCGAATGAAAAGTGTAACACTAAGTTATAATTTGCCCATTTCCACTGTAAAAGCCATTAAACTGAGCAGTGCCAAAGTATTTGTTACCGGTTCTAATTTACTTACGCTGACAAAATATACCGGTTACGATCCCGAAGCGAACACGTATGGTCAAAGTACCACCTTAGTCGGCATTGATATGGGAGGATATCCTCAGTCAAAATCCGTTCAATTCGGGTTAAATATCGTATTCTAATAATAAAACAAAAAGTCAATAAATAAATATATGAAAAATACAATACTTAAAGTTCTATTAATCTGTGTATTAGTGAGCTCATTCGGCTGCAATAGTTTTCTTAATGAAGATCCTAAAAATTTAATTACCATAGAAAATTATTATCAAACAGAACAAGATGCTGTTTCAGCCGTAAATTCAGTTTATGCGTATTTAAACTCGTACAGTGCAGGTTCTACCGCAGGAGTTTATCACAGCACATTTTGGGTTACTGCCAGTTTGGCTTCCGATGAAATGTTAAACAATCAAATAGCTGCTCCACAATTCGACGAATTATCTAATTTCAACTACACTCCTAAAAATGCTGCGTTAGAAGAAATTTGGGCAATACATTACAAAACCATCGGATTGGCAAATATTGCCATCAACAGAATTCCGGCTATAAATATGAACACCACATTGAGAGATCGACTCACAGGTGAAGCGAAATTTATCAGAGGATTGCTCTATTTCAATTTAGTTAGGATGTTTGGCAAAGTTCCATTGGTAATAACGGAAGATGCGCCGCTGTATCCTTCACAAAGCGAAGTAAGTGCCATTTACGACCAAATCATCAAAGACCTAACTGAAGCTGCTGCCGTTTTGCCTAAGAGTTATCCTGTTAGCAATGGTAGAGGACGTGCAACGTGGGGTGCAGCAAAATCAATACTTGCCAAAGTGTATTTAACAAACAAACAATGGCAATTAGCAGCCAATACGGCAAAAGAAGTAATTGATTCCAAAGAATATGCTTTGTGGGACGATTTTGCCGATGTATTCAAACTATCAAGCAGAGGTGGTAAGGAAGCTGTTTTTTCAGTCGGTTTTGGCGATGGAGGTGGTGCAATTTCATTTTGGGAAGCCGGTCAATTTCAAGTTAGATTATTGCCTCCAGATTTAAGTGTGGAAGGGGTTCAGAATGCACAAGGTTGGCAAATCCCTACAATGTATTTGTATAATGCCTATGATTTAAACGACCGCAGAAGAAGCGTAACGTTCATTACCGAAATCCACAATCCCGATGCATCCATAAAAAATATCCGCCCGTATATTCAAAAATACTGGGATAGAGTTGCCGAACCAAAAGGAAACGAAAGTAGCAACGATTTTCCGGTGATAAGATATGCCGAAGTTTTGCTCATTTACGCCGAAGCTACGAACGAATTAAACGACACACAAACGGCATTGCAATATGTAAATATAATACGTAAAAGGGCACGATTTGATGGTACAACTTACCAAAATATATTGCCCGATTACAACGGATTGACACAACAACAAACCAGGGATGCCATTTTAAAAGAAAGAATGTTTGAATTTGTTGCTGAGGGACAAAGATGGTTTGATTTGGTTCGATTCAAAAAAATTGAAACACAAGTTCCCCTTGCAAAACCAACCATCACTCCTTCTGCCAAAAATTATATTTTTCCTATTCCGCAATACGAAATAGATTTGAATAAAAATTTGGAACAAAATGCTGATTATAAATAGTTATGAGTTACAAGTAAACAAAGGAAAGACATTTATTTAAATAATTAGTATTCATCACTTTAATAATTTAAAATACAGTTTATTATGAAAAAATATAAAAAACTAATCGTATTACCCTTGATAGCCATTTTGCTTTTTGGCTGTAAGAGTGAAGAAATGCTGCCTTCTGTTATTTTGAGCCTAAAACCGGATAACGTAACAGGCAGATCAGGACAAAACATCAGTTCTACACTTAACATTACCTCTCCAAACGGAGTGGATAAAATAGTGATGTATAAAACGGTAAATTTAGTGAAAGATCAGCAATTTGGCGATGTAAAAGTAACTCCGACATTGGTAAACGGGAACAATTATGTTTATAACTTCAACTATAAATTAAGCCCCGATGAAGTAGAAAAATTAGTGGGATTTAATTTCCACGTAGTGGATAAAAAAGGGGAATTTGCCGAAAAAGATTTAACAGTAAACACCGTTATGTCCGGATGGCAAACCATTTTTACCCGAAAATGGAAATTAATTTCGCGTATGTGGACATCCATCAGTCCTGCCGTGGAAGACAAAAAAGATTGCGAAAATGATGATGTTTATACTTGGAAGCAAGATGGAACCTACAACATTAGCTTTGGCTCATCTGCTTGTACCTACGATGGATTTAACGTGTATGACACATGGACGCTGAGCGATGATGAAAAAACATTCACAATGACCTATCATAGTGTTTTTGATCCTTCAAAAATTACCACAGATGTTTACACTGTTAAATTGATTAGCAGCGAAAAATTCATTATCTGGACAACAATGGATTTATCCATCTTCGGATTAAGCGACAAAGAAGTTTTTGAAAGTACCTACGAAGCTATCCCATAATTAATTATCAAATTACGAATTACAATGAAAACATATATTCAAACATTTTTCATCTTATTACTTTTAGTAGGATGTAAAACCAAACAAAGCAATGAAACTAAAAGTGATAATCTTTCTGATAGCATCACCTCATTTTCAGTAACAGAATCACCAGAATGGGAAAGCGTTTTTTACCGCAATAGTGGTTGGTTTGGAGGTGACGGTATTTTTGCCGTAAATTTGGATGGAAAAGAAGATTTTGAACAAAAAGATCCTAACATTATGTTGTGGTTTGGCGACACAATGTATGGTAATATTGTCAATAACGTATTGCAGCCGGATTTCACAATGACCCACAATTCATTTGCCATTACCAACAAAAACACGCCTGATTCAAATGCAATTACTTTTTATGCCGATTACAGAGACAATAACAAACCGAAAACAATTCTAATCCCCAATTCTCCCGATACAGGTGAAGGAGAATATTATTGGATGGGTGATGGATTTGTAAATCAAGCCAAAAACAACGACCTGTACATTTTTGGATACAGAATTAAAAATGTAAGCAACGAAGCTTTCGGGTTTAAGGAAATGGGAAATAACCTCGTAGTAATTCCTTCGGGACAAAAACCGCCATTCGAAAACATTCGTCAGTTAGATATTCCGTTTTTCAAAGGGATGAAAATTGATTCGGTGGGAACGTTTGGATGTGCCATTTTGGTAAATACCAAAGAAGCCGGCGTAAATAAAGGAGACGGTTACATCTATATTTACGGCATCAGAGGGATGGAAAAAGCTATTTATGTTGCTCGTGTAAATCCAGCTGATATAGAGTCATTTGACAAATGGACATTTTGGAATGGCAACGCATTTTCAACAAAACCGTCGGAAATAAAACCACTTATAACAGGGGCTTCCAATGAACTGAGCGTTTCTTCTCTTCCAAACGGGAAATACATTTTTGTATATCAGAGAGGTTTTAATGGCAAAATCTGCTTCCAATTAGCCGATTCGCCTGTAGGTACGTTCAAGGCTCCGATTGAAATTTACGACCCCGCGCTGAAATTTAAAGACAACAAAAACATATTTACCTACAATGCAAAAGCACTTCCTGTTTTGTCCAAAGAAGGTGAATTGGTAATCAGCTACAATGTAAATTCATTAAAATTCTTTGAAGAAGATCTCAAAAAAGATCCGCATCTTTATCGTCCTCGATTTATTACTTTAAAATACACATTGAAGTAGTCAAAAAAAGTAGTTTTCATAAAAAAGTATTTCAATTTTCTAAAACACAATCTTCTGCAATGAAAAAGCACGCAAAAACAAAATATTTTATAATTCCACTGTTTATTCTATTTTTCCATCAATTCAGTTTTGCCACAACCGATAATATTGCTCCATTGGCAAAAATTGAAGCATCCACATCACTTAATAATCAATACACAGCCACAAATTGCGTAGATGGAACTATTGGAATAGACGGTGTGGGAGAATGGGCTTGCGATGGAATATTAACCTCGTGGGGCGATATGCGGTATCCCTGGCTTAAATTAACCTGGGATAGACCTCAGATTATCAATAAAATAATTCTATACGACCGCCCAAACCTCTACGATAATGTAGGTGGTGGAAAATTGCTATTCAGCGATGGAACCACTCTTTGGGTTAATCAACTGGCTGCCGATGGTGCAGGCAAAGCCGTAAACTTTCCGGCAAAAAAAATAGATTGGGTGGAATTTATTGTAACCGATGGTACTGGCAAGGATGTTGGATTGTCCGAAATAGAGGTTTTTTCAGCACCGGAGCAAGCAAAGGATAAAGTTGCCTTGGTTGATCCGTACATTGAAACCAATCGGGGTAGGTATATTTTTTTCATTACCGGAAGTTTGCCTTTCGGTATGGCAAGCAGCGCTCCTTTGACCCGAAATAAGAATCAAAACGGTGGTGGTTACAACTATAACGAAACTGAAATTTTGGGGTTTGAACAAATCCATTCGTGGATGATGTCCGGCATTGAAATAATGCCTGCTACCGTAAATGAAAAAACCACGCTTGGACAGCAAGGTTGGAAAGCAAAATTTAACCACGACGATGAAATTGTACAACCCGGATACCACAGAGTAATGCTTCAGGGAAATAAAATATGGGTAGAACAAACTGTTACAGAACGAGTTAATTTCTATCAATTCCGATACACCAAAGACACAGACGCACGCATTATCATCAATTTGAATGGCAAAGTGAGTAATTGTGTGATGAAAGACGCTAAAATCAAAAAAGTAAACGACTATGAAATTGAAGGTTCAGTAAGTACTGTGGATAGATTTTGGGGAGGTCCGAGAGATGTAAAAGTCTTTTTCGTTATCCAATTTGACAAGCCATTCACTTTAAAAGGATGGAAAGAGGGCGATGAACAAACAAATTTTAACGCGCTCGAAGGTGAAAAAATCTGTTTAGGTGCCGAATATAAATTAGCGAAAAACGATCTTGTAAAAATGAAAGTGGCTATTTCATACACCACCATTGACAATGCCCGTAATAATCTAAATGCAGAATTGGCAAATTGGGATTTTGAAAAAGCCAAAAATAATGCCCGAAACGTATGGCAGGAATGGTTAAGCAAGATAGATGTAAAAGGAGGTACAATCAGTCAGCAAATAAAATTTTATACTGATTTGTGGCACGTGCTGCTTGGCAGACAAAAAATTAACGACGTAAGTGGTGATTATCCCGACAGAACGGAAGGTAAAAAAGAAGGCACCTTTACCGATGCCATTTTTAAGATAAAAACACTTCCCAAAAATGCAGACGGATCCGTTAAATTTAATATGTATAATTCAGATGCTTGGTGGCTCACTCA
>JAJFVH010000200.1 GCA_021371875.1 Bacteroidales bacterium | reverse complement strand
GATTGTTCACCTGATAAAAGCAGAGATGTTGTTTTAGAATTTCAGAGAAAACATGATAATCTGAAACTAATAACACACGAAGAAAATAAATGTCTGGGAGGAGCACGGAATACAGGTATCAATGCTGCAAGAGGAAAATATCTTTGGTTTGTTGATTCGGATGATATGATTCGGCCTAATTGTTTAAAAACTTTAGTCAGTTTATGCGAAAAAGATGAGCTGGATGTGTTGATGTTTAACTTTGAGAAAATAAATCTGGCAGAAATAAAAAAAGAAATTGTTTTTTCTGATAGTATGCTAATGAACGGAGTTGGATATATTCATCAATACTTTAAAAATGATCTTGTCTATCATTTAGGTTATGCTTGGAGGCAAATTTATAAAGTTGATTATTTGAAAACAAATCAATTATACTTTCCCGAACATGTGTTCTGGGAAGATACGGTATTTATGCCGAAGGCTTTGTTTTATGCCGAAAGAGTGCGTTCTGTGAGTGATATATATTATCAGTATCGTATAAACCCATTTTCTGTAAGTGGTGTATATGATAAAGAATTACGAGCCGATTTGATTTTTCAGTTTGCTTTTCATTCAGGAAAAGACTTGCTGGATTTTTCAAAAGAGATTGAAGTGAGAGATTCTGAGATTGCCGGAAATTTAAGATCAAAAGCTTTATGGTATATCAATGGATTTATTTTCCGTTTATTAAAAGCGCCAATTGAGCAAAAGAAAATTTTTTTTCAATTGATTAAATCCAATCCTCAATTAAAGAATCAATTAATACGGGAGATGAATCTATTGAATAAAATATTATGCAGGTACCCGGATTTAGGTTATTATATAAGCTTAGTGTTTTCTCCGGCATATCAATTAAAATTGAAACTCAAAAAATAATCAAATGAACCTTGCCCCGATAATATTATTCGCTTATAACCGCCCGTGGCATACGGAGCAGGTTTTAGCTGCCTTAAAGAAAAATCAATTGGCAGACCAAAGTCATTTGATTATTTTTGTGGATGGACCCAAAGCCAAGGCAACAGCAGAACAACTCTTGAATATTGAAGAGGTGCGTAAAGTGGTTCAAAAGGATAAATGGTGTGGCAGTGTTGAATATCACATATCCGAAACCAATATCGGTTGTCGCGATTCCATTATCAGTGGTATCTCGCAAACACTGGAAAAGTATGAAGCAGCTATTATCTTGGAAGATGATATTGTCACTTCTCCTTATTTCCTGCAATTTATGAATACCTGTATCCATTTTTATAAAGAAGAAAAGGCGGTATTTTCCATTTCGGGGATGAATCTGCCTGAACATAGGATGTCTTTGCCGGATGATTATGACTACGATGTGTATGTTTCGTTACGCCAGCTAAATTCAGGTTGGGCTACATGGAAAGATCGTTGGCAAAAAATCAACTGGAGTTTAGATTTTCTTCCGGCTTTTCTTAAAAATAAAAACTTGGTCAATAGTTATTCACGTGGCGGGGATGATCTGGTTCCCATGTTGATCGAACAGGTTGAAGGAAAGACCGATGCCTGGGATATTCAGTTTACTTATAATCATTTTATTCATCATGCGGTATCTATTCTTCCGAGGTATTCTTATATCAATAATATCGGTGGGGATGGTTCAGGAACACATCATTGGGATGCCAATGCCGATTTACATTTCGATTTAAGTAAGGCTATCAAAGAGCCTCGTTTGTTGGATGTAATTTACGAAGATAAACGTATTATTAATGCTTTTTATAATGCCTTTTGTGCTAAAAGGCGTCCTATATGGCAAAAGGCGGTCAATCGTTTAAGCCGGATGTTTGGTGGGGAAAATTTGTTTGTAATTAAGAAGAAAATATATGAATAATCAAGTGCCGTCCCTGCGGGACTTGTGAGGCGAGGTGTGGTTGTATAACCGTACTCTGAAGAATACGGTTAATGAAGTATTGTCCCATGCGGGACAGGCTAATACTGTACTCTGAAGAATATGGTTAATGAAGTATTGTCTTTGCGGGACAGGCTAATACCGTACTCTGAAGAATACGGTTAATGAATGGTTGTCTCTGCGGGACAGATAAACGCTGTTTGTTTAAGATTTGTCCTGCAAGGACAGTACATAATTAACCGTAGGTTTCAACCTACGGTTAGGAGATACGAGAATCTGATAAAAAAGTCCCGCAGGGACGACACTTAATATAAAACAGATGAATACAACTCCCCCAATATTATCCGTCAATGTTTCCGATTCTTCGGGTGGAGCGGCAAGGGCTGCTTATCGCATTCATTGTGCTGTCAATCAATATGGAGCCAATAGTCGTATGTTGGTCAGGGACAAAACGTTGAATGATGAGACCATATTAAGCGTCAGCCAATTTGATCATCCCAGTCCGATAAAACACATTTATCGTTATATACAAAATAAGCTGAAAAACAAGGCGCAGCATTATCGTTTGGATAAATATCCAGGGAAGGAAGATGTGTTTATGTCCGACTTGCGTTCTGCATCCATTCATGGCGCTTTTCAAAAGATCGATTTTGATATACTGCATTTACATTGGATAAATCTTCGGTTTCTGGATTTGAAGGAATTGCAAAATGTACATAAGCCTATTGTATGGACGTTGCACGATTGCTGGCCGTTTACGGGGATTTGTCATTATTTTTACGATTGCGATCGATATGTGAAAAGTTGCGGGAATTGTCCTTTTTTACATTCGGGAAAAGAGAATGATTTGAGTCACCAAATATGGAAACAGAAAAAACAGCTGTATAATGAGTTAGACTTGCATATTGTTACTCCCAGTCGTTGGTTAGCCGAAGCGGCACGAAAAAGCAGTTTATT
>JAJFVH010000194.1 GCA_021371875.1 Bacteroidales bacterium | reverse complement strand
GCACAAATGGTTAACCTCGACTCTTGAAAAAATACCCAAACTTAAAACCCCAATAAACTGGCAGGATTTACTCCCGTAATTTATTTCAAAAATACAAAACGGACTATCAATAGTACTTATATGATAGTCCGTTTTTTTTTTGCAAAGTAATACGGCGGATTTGGGATGCTTACTTTGGGATGCTTACCTATCAATAGTGCTTATATGATAGTCCGTTTTTTTTGCAAAGTAATACGGCGGATTTGGGATGCTTACACTTGAACCGTCAAATATACTCGCCATGCTCGGCGCACAAAAAAACCGGACTGTCGAATAAAGACAGCCCGGTATATTTGAATTTATTGTCAGAAAAATTATTGATTCATCTCTTTTTCAAGAGCCTCAAATTCTTTATCCATTTTCAAACGATAGTACAGTGTTCTCAATGTGCGTTTGTATTCCATTTCGTTAGGGTTCAATTCAGATGCTTTTTTGAAGAACGGGATGGATTCGACAAACACTCCATCGGCATTTTTCTTGGCGGCAACATATAATTTATTGTCTTTAATGTCGTTAGCTGCATCGGATAATTTTACTGCCCGGTTGTAATATAAACGTCCGATACCTGCATAAGCATCTGCCAACTTAGGATCCAATTCAATGGCTTTATCGAAAGCAGCACGTGCTTCATCAAGCTTACCCATACTTTCAGATAAATTGCCTTTTACGTAATAATACTGCGCGATATTTGGTTCGCGTTCGATTGCGTTATTCAAATAAACCAGTGCATCCTGGGATTGATTCGTGAAAATATAATAGTTAATCAGGTTTTGTAAGAACCAGGCTTCTTGTGGAAATTTCTCGAAACCGGCTTTCAAAACTTTTACAAAATTCACGGTATCTTTCTTTTTCAGGTATTCTTCGTAAAGTAATTGATGAACGGTAAGTTCTTCGTAACCATCATCTCTTAAATCTTCGTATAAAGCAATTGCTTTGTCGTGTTGTTCGGCATTGGTAGCAGCAATGGCAGTATAGTATTTAATCATATAATAGTTCGAATCGAGCTTAATTTCGTTGTTCATCATTGGCAATGCAGGGATACCAAGATATGTTTCGAATACTTTGATGGTTTCATCATAATTTTTCTTTTCGAACAAATAAGCGCCATAAGCTACCAAATTTTGTTGTATGGTATAATACTCTTTAATTTTAGCTTTGATGTCTTTCTGGAATTTTGGTTTTACCTTGCCTTTTACATCCGGCAATTGGTCTAATTGATAAGCTTTCATAAAATAATCGTACGATTCCATGATTGCTTTTCCCTTAACATCAGCATCAACCGATTGTCCAAGAATGGCTTTGTTAGTCAAAGTTTCATTTTCCTTGTAGCCAATCATACCCGCAACGTGCCAGGTTGCAGCTAAATCTTTGGTGGTAGGGTCGGTAAGAGCCGGTTTAATGAGTTCTCTTGCTCCGGCAAAATCCGGATTCTCCATTAAAGCTTTATTCTTTGCTTTCGATACATTGGCTTTTTGAGCAAACGCACTGGTTATTGATATAACCAAAAACATGGATAAAATAATTTTTTTCATGACAAATAATGATTTTGTTGAGTTTCTAATTTTTATTTATTGACAGAGTTGATTTTTTTCAACCCTTTCATTGTTTTTTTATTCCTGAATTTGTTCTTCCTCGTTAGTTTCCGTGATCAATTCCGTTTCAGCATCTTCGGCACCTGTTTCAGGGCTTACGGTTTCAATATCGGCTATTTCTTCTTCGTTTTCCGAGAGTACTTTGCAAACTGAAGCGATTTCGTCGTTACGTTTTTCGAGATTAATTAACCGTACTCCTTGTGTTGCGCGACCCATAATCCTGACATCGGCTACTTTTAAACGAATGGTAATACCCGATTTGTTAATAATCATCAGGTCGTTTTCGTCGCTTACGCTTTTAATCGAAACAAGCTTTCCGGTTTTTTCGGTAATGTTCATGGTTTTTACTCCTTTTCCACCGCGGTTGGTTACCCTGTATACCGGTATTACTTCGCCGTTTTCGTCTAATACCAGATTGCCTTGTTCGTCAACCTCATCCAGTAAAGTACGTTTACCGTATCCCTGTTGCGAGACTACCATGACGGTTTCACCCGCATCCTTGTTTACACAAATCATGCCAACTACTTCATCCTGTCCATCTTCGTCGAGTAGCATGCCACGAACACCGGTTGCCGTACGGCCCATTTCGCGCACTTTCGATTCGTGGAAACGAATGGCACGACCGTTGCGGTTAGCCATTAAAACATCGGCATCTCCATCCGTTAACCGAACCTGAATCACCTGATCATCTTCGCGAATTGTAATCGCGTTCACCCCATTCTGACGAGGACGCGAATAAGCTTCGAGCGAAGTTTTTTTGATTACACCGTTTTTAGTACAGAAAATCAGGTAGTGCGAATTAATATATTCGCTGTCGGTTAAGCCTTTGACGCGGATAAATGCATTTACTTTATCGTCCGAGTCAATGTTCAGCATATTCTGTATGGCACGTCCTTTTGATGTTTTTGTTCCTTCGGGGATTTCGTACACTTTCAGCCAGTAACATTTTCCTTTTTGTGTGAAAAACAACATGGTGTTGTGCATCGAAGCAGGATAAATATATTCGATAAAATCTTCGTCGCGCGAGTTGCCGCCTTTTGACCCGACTCCACCGCGGTTTTGGGCTCTGAACTCGGTCAAAGCCGTACGTTTAATATATCCTAAATGCGAGATGGTGATAATCATTTCATCATCGGCATAAAAATCTTCAGGATTAAATTCTTCGGACGAATAAACGATTTGTGTACGACGGACGTCGCCATATTTTGCTTTTATTTCCAATAGTTCATCTTTGATAATTTGCATACGCAATTCCACGTTGGCCAGAATTTCTTTTAAACGGGCAATCAGGTTCAATACATCTTCATATTCTGCACGCAATTTATCCTGCTCCATACCGGTAAGTTGGCGCAAGCGCATTTCAACTACCGCACGGGATTGGATGTCGGACAAACCGAAACGCTCCATCAAACCGAAACGGGCTTCTTCAGGAGTCTTCGAATTGCGGATAATTTGAATTGCTTCGTCTAAATTGTCGAGAATAATCATAAATCCCTCCAACAAGTGAGCGCGTTTTTCAGCTTCGCCTAATTCAAATTGGGTACGACGAATAACAACTTCGTGGCGATGTTCAACGAAATGTTGAATTAAATTTTTAAGATTTAACATGCGTGGGCGCCCATGCACCAATGCAATATTATTTACACTGAACGAAGACTGTAAAGCTGTCATTTTAAATAATTTATTTAAAACAACATTTGAATTGGCATCTCGTTTAATGTCAATAACGATGCGCATACCTTCGCGATCCGATTCGTCGTTGATATGGGCAATTCCTTCAATCTTTTTTTCTTCAACCAAAGCCACAACGGCTTTAATCAATTCAACTTTATTAACCTGGTAAGGAATCTCGTTTATGACGATTTTATCGCGTCCCTGTGCATCGGTTTCAATTTCAACTTTTGAGCGAACTACAACGCGTCCACGACCTGTTTCGAAGGCTTCTTTTACGCCGGCATAGCCGTAGATAATGCCTCCTGTAGGAAAATCGGGGGCTTTGATATATTTAATCAGTTCTGAAATTTCAATATCTTTATTATTGATATAGGCAATTGTTGCATCCACAACTTCGGATAAATTGTGAGGCGCCATATTGGTGGCCATACCCACAGCAATACCTGAAGAACCATTTACCAGTAAATTAGGAATACGGGTTGGCAAAACTACCGGCTCTTTCAGGGTATCGTCGAAGTTTAACTGGAAATCAACGGTATCTTTGTTGATATCAATCAACATGTCTTCGGATATTTTACGTAACCGCGCTTCGGTGTAACGCATGGCAGCAGGGCTGTCGCCGTCCACCGAACCAAAGTTTCCCTGTCCATCGACCAATGGATAACGCATCGACCAAAATTGAGCCATACGTACCAATGTGCCGTAAATGGATGAATCACCGTGCGGGTGATATTTACCCATTACTTCGCCGACAATTCTTGCCGATTTTTTATAAGGTCTGTCTGAATTATTGCCCAATTCGTTCATCCCGAATAACACACGACGGTGTACGGGTTTAAATCCATCGCGCACATCGGGCAAAGCACGCGAAACAATTACCGACATGGAATAGTCGATGTACGAAGATTTCATTTCTTCGTCGATATTTACTTTGATAATTCTGTCTTGGTCAATCATCTACCTTTAATTTTGTTACTGTCAAAAAATCGCACTAAAGTACTACAATTTATTCGATTAAGCAAACGTTTTTTTAAAAAATTACTCGCTTGCCAAAGTTGGTTCCCAAGCGATTTCAAAATAAAATAAACCTCTATTAATCAGGTTTAAAAGCAAAAAAAAGATGTCCTCCCGCAAGAGTAACATCTTTATCTAATCAGTACTTGAAAGAAAACTCAGTGTTTGATAAGCAAACACTAATTAATGACTTCAGTATTTAATTCGACTTGCGAAATTTGCCGCAGAGCTTAGCGTATGTTTCGCGTAGTAAGTAATCGATTGAAAACTTACCACCGCCAATAAATGCCAATGCCACATAAAGCGATAAATACAAGAATGATAATTCTTTAACCGCGAAAGGATCGTTGGCATGAACTACAAAGGCAGCTACTATCATGCCTATCATCAGCGGTATAGTGGCGAGCCTTGTAAAGAGTCCGAATATGATTAAAATCGAACAGAAGAATTCGGCAAAAATTATCAATGACAACGACACGGTTGTTCCCAGACCTATCGGATCGGGAAAAACCGAACTCATCATTTCAAAATTGCTAAGTTTCTGCCAACCATGCGTCAGCATTAATACGCCCAAAACCACCCGGAATATTAAAATTCCAATATTACCCACTGTTTTACTTTCATTTTCGCAGTAACTTGTTTTCTTTATACTTTCCATGTTCTACATTTTTTTAATTTATAAATGTAAAACATATTGAAGGAATTATTGTTTTGAGATGATTCGTATAAATCATTTTAAAAACCCTCCGGTAACAAAGCAATTGCTAAAAATATTATCATTCTCAGGCGCTTTCTCAAAAATACCGTAAACTGAAGATCCTGATCCTGACATGGATGCGTATAAAGCTCCCGTTTCGTACAATTTATTTTTAATTTTCCCTATTTCAGGGTATTTAGTAAAAACCGATTTTTCAAAATCATTTTTAATTAGTCCTCTCCATTCCTTTACAGGTTTCTGAATGGATCCGAGTAGCGAAACTGCCGGGTTTTCGGGTACAACCAGCGAATATGCCTCGGGAGTGGATACATGGGTACCGGGTTTTACCAGCAATAGAAAATAACCTTTCAGTGACAGTTTTACCGGCGTAAATTCATTCCCGATGCCCGTGGCATACACCGGTCTATTTTTGATAAAAACCGGACAGTCGGCGCCTAATTCGGCTGCAATTTTCTCCAGTTTCCTGTTTGTTATTTTTAACCCAAACATTTCGTTCAGTGTTTTCAACATAAACGCGGCATCGGCCGACCCTCCGCCAAGCCCTGCCCCGAAAGGTATCCGCTTGATTAATGTGATGTCGACAGCAGGGATGTCATATTCCGATTGTATTAGCCTGTAGGCTTTTACAATCAGGTTTTCTTCAGGGTCGCCGCCAAGTGTAATTCCTGAAGAAGAAAAACTATAATCGGAACAGCTTTCCGAAGGTTCCACTTCGAGTACATCGCTTAGTCCGATAGGATAGAAAACAGTTTCAAGGTTGTGATAGCCATCGGGACGTTTTTCAACAATGTTTAATCCGATATTTATTTTGGCATTTGGATAGACCAGCATATTTTCATGTGTTTATAATTATTATTTATATAGTATTCAGTATTTTACAAAACGCAAAGAAAAGTTTAAAATTTCATGTACATGCTCGTGGCGATACTCTTGTGTGCTTTGCGTTTGATGTCAGTTTCATCTTCGGGGTTTC
>JAJFVH010000176.1 GCA_021371875.1 Bacteroidales bacterium | reverse complement strand
TCCGAAAAAATGTGTATTTTTGTTCATTGTAGTCTTATATTCTGGTAAATACAAAACTACAAAAAAAGTGCATGGTATGGAAATCTGTTTTTGTCCGTGCACTTTTACTTTATCATTTTTTTTATCGGACAATAGTAATTTCGTAAATGAAATTTGAATGATTTGTTTAAATGATTATCCGCAAAAGTTCCTAAAGTTTCAAATAATATATTTCGGTGCGCTGCACCTTTATTTTTATTCGGGATATTATTTCTGCCAATATAACGGTGCGCTGTACCTGCCAACAAAGGGACAGAGTCCCGATATATTGGTAGAAAATACAAGCAGAAAAAGCACAAAGGTGCAGCGCACCGAAATATAAATTAGGACACTTTGCGGATAATCATTTTGTTTAAATCACTCCCGATTCATCGGGACTATTATCCGAATTAAATCAGTTAGAAATAAATTAAATCAGTTTTATCATCTATATCCGCGGAATCCGCGTTCCTATTTATTTAAACTATCATTATTTTTGATTATGAGTTTATAACAGGTATAAAAACGAATAACCATAAAATTATATTATTATTCCCCTTCCGAAAATACATTGGAGAAGAAAAAGAAGAATGGTTTCATAAAATTATATTATTATTCCCCTTCCGGGGGCAGATGGCTAAAGAAACCCCAGTTCGAGTTGCGCTTCTTCGCTCATCATGCTTTTGTCCCAAGCCGGTTCGTATACAATATTAACTTGGACATCTTTTACTCCTTCCACACTACCGGCTTTCATACGGACATCTTCAATGATAAAATCGACGGCAGGACAATTGGGAGCCGTCAAAGTCATATCAATCAGAAGATATCCATCCTGGTCCAGATCAATTTTGTAAATCAATCCAAGGTCGTAAATATTGACAGGTATTTCGGGGTCGAATACGGTTTTCAGCATTCGGACTATTTTTTCTTCGGTTTCTAAAAATTCATTCATAGGAATATATTTCAAATTATTGCTATTTTGGTCTTACACGATGATTTTGTATAATCATCGACTTACAGCTTTTTAACAAGCAAAACGGTAAATAGTTTACAATTCAATTCAGGTTTTTTTAATATGAATTCAGTGCCGATTGCTTTTTTCGACCAATTCATCAAACTCAGGCAACGATGCGACTAATTTACCGTTAATTACCACCACGGTGTCTACTTTTGCCCTGATACATAATTTATCGTCGGACTTGCGATGAATTACCTGATTAAATACATATTTCACGCCTTCCTTTTTCACGTAAAGTTTGGATATAAAAACATCCCCCGAACGCAATGAGCATTTGAAAGCCATTTCGATACGGGCAACCACAGCATCGATTCCCTGTTGGTGCAACTTGTCGAAACTCAGATTATTTTCGAGTAAAAACTCGTGACGCGTATGTTCCAGATAGTTTTGATATACCGAGTTATTTACAATCCCTTGTAAATCACATTCGTAATCACGTACTTTAAATTCCAGTTCGTAGATATACATATTGGGTTAATAAAGTTAAGAGTTTATATAGTATTCAGATTTTCCTGATTATTGTCAAGCCATCGCGTAAGGGCAGCATCACCTTTTCAACGCGTGAATCTTTCGCCACAAAATCATTAAAATGCATAATTTCAATGGTTTGCTTGTCGTTAGCAGCTACTTTTTGTAATATTTTTCCATCCCAGAGCGTATTATCGGCCAAAATAAAACCGCCGGTTCTCAGTTTGGGCAAAACGGCTTCGTAGTAAGCAAGGTATTCACGTTTATCAGCGTCGATAAAGACGAGATCGAAAGTTTCATCTAATTCCCCGATTACAGACAAAGCATCACCTATATGCAACCTGATCTTGCTTCCGTGTCCGGAACCGGCCAAATTGTCCAGAATAAAATCTTCCAATTCATCATCACATTCCACTGTATGCAAAACTCCGTCAACAGGCAAAGCTTCGGCCATGCAAAGTGCCGAATATCCCGTAAATGTCCCCAATTCAAGTATACATTTGGGTTGAATCATACGGCAAAACATAGCCAAAAACCGTCCCTGCAAATGGCCGGAACACATACGCGGGTTTATTAACCTGATGTGAGTTGCACGGTTTATTTTAGCCAGGTAATCCGGTTCTGTGTCGGAATGGGATAATATATATTCGTCGAGTGTCATAAAGTCCTCTCAGTTTCTCAAAAAGAATGAGTACTGTTATTTTAAATATTGAATTTATTTACCCATTACTCCCTCTTTTGAGGGTTAAGGCGCTATGTGTACTTTAATATTGTAAGTTGTTTTTTATCAAATATTTCATTGGCAATTTCCTGTAATCTTCCGGCCGTTACGGCTTCGATATGCTGCTTTACAACATCCAGACCATCAATTTTACCATACCTGAGATAACTTTTACCCAGGCTTAATGCCAGATTTTCTTTGTGTTCGGTAGCAATTGCCATTTGTCCCATCAATTGTAACTTATACTTTTTCAAAGCGTTATCCGAAAGTTTTTGATCCATTAGTTTTTGAAATTCATTATAAACCAATTGTTCGCAACGGTCGGCATTTTCGGGATCGCATCCAAAATATACGCTCCACATACCGGTATCGGTAAATGGCTGATAACTTGATTCTACGTTATAAACCAAACCATGTTTTTCGCGCAACGATAAATTCAGCAAACTGTTCATTCCCGGGCCACCCAGAATATTATTCAGCAGATACATTCCCATTCGGTCAGGATGATATAAATCGTAAGCACGATTACCAACCATAAAATGAACCTGGTGTGTGTTCTTTTCAACTTCCCTCCGCGATGGAGTATATGATTGTGGTGCAATGCGCTCCCCTTTGGCCTCAAAATCAATGTCTGAACAAAAATATTTTTCAGCCCGCTTTATTACTTGTTTAAAATTCAGGTCACCCATTGAAAAAAACACCATTTCGTCCGGACGATATTGTTTCTTCACAAAGCCAATGGCATTTGCGGTTTTGTATTGTTGCAAAAGTCCGGGATCGCCTAAAATATTATGGCCGATTGAATGATGTTCGAAAATCATTTCTTCAAAATCGTCATAAATCAATTCAGAGGGACTATCGTTATACGACTGGATTTCGTCGAGTATAATAACCACCTCTTTATCAATTTCTTTCTGCGGAAAGTTAGAATGCAATACGATATCGGCAACCAGTTCCATAGCCCTGTCAAAATATTCGTTCAGCGCTGTGGCATAAATCACCGTTTCTTCTTTCGACGTAAAAGCATTCAACTCGCCACCGACATTCTCAAGGCGGTTTATAATATGTCCCGAACGACGTTTGGCTGTGCCTTTAAACAACATGTGTTCGATAAAATGCGCCATTCCATGCTCGCTTTCGCTTTCGTCGCGAGAACCGGTGTTGACGACAATGCCACAATAAGTTACCGCATTTTTGTCCGGTTTATGAATAAGTTGAAGTCCGTTAGAAAGTATATGGGTTTGATAATTCATCAGATTAATTATGTAAATAGCAAATACAAAAATGCGTTTTTCAGACAAAGGAGAAAATATGTATTTTAAACCCTTATTTAAAGCAGAATGAGGCTATTAACCTCATTCTGTAAAAAATTATTTTTGTTTCTTTACTGCTTCGAGTGCTGTTTTTACTGTTTTGTCATCCTTGTAGAATAACGGATAAAAGCCTTCATCGCCCTGTATGTTCCGGGTAATATATGCTTTCAATTGAGTGAGCATAAATTTTCTCGAAACATCAATTTGTTTGGTATCGGGTTTAACTCCTTTAGAGGCTGCAAAAGCAGTAAACTGGTTTAAGATATTTTGACTGTCGAGATATTTATCCATATTTTGCCAACCTTTAATGGCATTCAGCTCCTGTCGGTTTTTATCGGTATATTGGAAAGCGAACTGGTATAAATAACCGTAATTAACAATTCGGTTCAGGTATGGCGTATATTCTGAAGTATCGCGTGGCACGAAAATATCCGGCATTATACCGCCTCCGCCATATACAGTGCGACCTTTTACCGTTTTAAATTTCAATGAATCAGCAACCTGAATACTGTCTTTGCTGTCAAACTCACCATGTAAATAACGATTCAGGATGTCTTTTTCGTAATCGTCGGCGTTTCCTTTTACATAAGGTTTCTGGATACTGCGGCCCGAAGGGGTGAAATAGCGTGCAACCGTTAAGCGAATGGCAGAACCATCCGACAAATCAAACTGTTGCTGAACCAATCCTTTCCCGAACGAGCGACGTCCAACGATGATTCCACGATCGTTATCTTGGATAGCTCCGGCAAAAATTTCGCTGGCCGAAGCCGAAAATTCGTCGATCATAACTACAACCGGTAATCCGATACAACTGCCCTTTCCATCCGATTTGGCCTCGAAACGCGGGTAGGCTTTACCTTCGGAATATACAATCATTTGATTGGCAGGCAAAAACTCATTGACCATATTAATCGCTTGATCCATAAAACCGCCGCTGTTTTCGCGTAAATCAATAATGTATCTTTTAGCTCCTTTGGCACGTAAATCGGCAATAGCATTCAGGAACTCGGTATAAGTAGTTGATGCAAATTTACTTACTTTGATAAAACCAACACCCGGTTCAATCATATACGCCACATCGACAGAATTCACCGGAATCTGTCCGCGAGTAACAGTGTATTTCAGAATTTCTTTTGTTCCCTGACGCTTGACGCCAAGTTTCACTTTGGTATCGGCCGGTCCGCGGAGTTTTTTCATTACCTTTTCGTTGGTCACTTTTTTACCCACGAATACCGTGTCGTTTACCTGAATTATTCTGTCGCCTGCAAGTAATCCTGCTTTTTCGGAAGGCCCCCCGCTGATAACCGAAACAATCATAACAGTATCATTCTGAATGTTGAATTGCACGCCAATACCACTGAAACTACCTTCGAGTTCGCTGTTCACATTTTCCAGATCGGCAGCGGGAATATATACCGAGTGTGGATCGAGTTTGGCAATAAGATCGGCCATCATTTCTTCGGTCAGCTCATTCACACCAACAGAATCGACATATTGAGCATCTATCATCGACAACAATTCATCAATTTTATTATTTCCTCCACCTCTCCCGAAAATACTCCCGAAAGTTGATTTTAAACGCAAATTAGCTCTGTTTGCTAATAAATTCCCCAGTATCAGACCCGACATAACGGAAAGAAAAATGATCAATACCGGCAGTAAATTCTTTTTATTCATGTGAAAATAATTGTTTTTTAAAGGTCACATGGAACTCGTCTCGCCTTTGGCGTAGACTCGTTTCATATAATAGTTTGTAAAGATTATAAAGTTCAAAGTTTATGCTGTTTTATTTCAACGAACTTGCCTGCGCGGGCAGGAGTCAGTTTCAGTGAAGTTCATTTTCAAGAAAAACCACCTCAATTCCTGCTCGTTCGAGCAATTCAACGCCATCCATGATACGGTATTTTTCGCCATAAATCACGCGTTTGATTCCCGCCTGAATAATGAGTTTTGCACATTCGATGCAAGGTGAAGCAGTAACATATAACGTTGCCCCATCGCTGCTATTGTGCGAACGGGCAATTTTACTGATTGCATTTGCTTCGGCGTGTAAAACGTATGGTTTCGACACATTGTTTTCGTCTTCACATTTATTTTCAAATCCCGATGGCGTTCCATTGTACCCATCCGAAATAATCATTTTGTTTTTGACCAACAATGCGCCCACTTTTCGACGTTCGCAATATGAATTCTCCGACCAGATACGGGCCATGCGCATATATCGTTTATCTAACTGGTTTTGTTTTTCGTTCATAATCCTCTAAAAAGGAATTAGTTGATTTGATAATTTAATTATTTAGTATGCCTTAAATCTCCTTTAGAGCTTTGTGTCTTTTTTCAATAGTTCTTTGGCAAAATCAATCAGATTTACGCCGGAGAAATTCCCCGAAGTCATTAAAAGTAAAGCAGAATTGTCGTAATTTAAACTGCGTAGTTTGGTTTGTAAAACATGGGAATCGGTGAAGACTTCCAGGTTTTTTCCACCGAAAGCCTGTTTAACTTGTTCAGGATTAATTTCTTTCAATCGTTTATGCTGAATCACCTCGGGATTATAGTATACAAAAGCCACATCTGCCTGCTTCATACAGCCTGCATATTGAGGCAAAAAATCCTCGGTCAGGCTACTAAATGTATGTAATTCCATGCAAGCAATTAAATTACGATCAGGATATTGATTTTTGACAGCATGTACGGTTGCTTTCAGTTTTGATGGCGAATGAGCAAAATCCTTGAAGGCGACCGAATTTTGAGTTTCGATAATTTTTTGTAAACGGTTTGAAGCTCCCGGAAAATTACAAATAACGGAATAAAATTGATCATCGGTTACGCCGATTTGACGGCAAGCCAAACGGGCGGCTTCCATATTTTGCAGATTGTGTTCACCAAAGACTTTCAACGCCACTTCTCCTTTTTTTGTTTGCAGGTAAGTAACGCCATCCCGAACTTCATGCGCCGGGGTATTGTATCCAAACGGGACAATGTCGCGACGAAGATGCGCAACAATTTCGTTCAGGTTTTCGTCTCCGTCAAAATAAATCAGGCGCCCCTGAACTTCCATCAGTTCGGTAAATTTTTTGAATTGTTCCAGATACACAGCGAAAGTCGGGAAAACATTGATATGATCCCACGCAATACCTGTAAGCACCGCAATATGAGGCTTGTATAAATGAAATTTGGGACGGCGGTCAATGGGCGATGTTAGGTATTCATCTCCTTCAAAAACAGCAATTCGTGCTTCGTACGAAAGTTTAACCATATTATCGAAACCTTCAATCTGCGCTCCGACCATGTAATCGGCATCAATTTTCAGTTGTTTTAACACGAAAAGAATCATGGCTGTTGTGGTCGTTTTGCCGTGACTCCCACCAACAACGATGCGTGTTTTGCTGCGTGTTTGTTGGTACAAATATTCCGGGAAGGAAAAAATTTTCAATCCCAGTTCCTTGGCACGCAATAGCTCGGGGTTATCTTCGGTAGCATGCATCCCGAGTATAACGGCTGATAAACCTTTGTGTATCCTATCAGGAAACCAGCCCATTTCATCAGGAAGTAAACCGTTCTCTTTCAACCTGCTGTACGATGGTTCAAATATTTCATCATCCGAGCCTGTTACCAGAAAATTACTTTTTTTACTGATGGCAATGGCTAAATTGTGCATGGCTGCACCTCCAATGGCAATAAAATGTACTCGTTGCATGGTTGGCAAGATAAAGGATTTTACGTATTTTTGTCCTGAAATTTAAAATGAAACACAAAAGTAATAAAAAGTTCGATAAGAGCATCAGGGTTTGAGGAGTTTGAACTTTGAGTTGATGGTTTAATAGGTTAATCTGTTAATTAGGTTGGCAGATTCATAAAGTATTTTTATTTAATCTTTTTTATTTGATAAATTTTCACTCAATCTACCAGTTAATTAAAAATGAAACTATACAAGATAGAAGCCGGCACATTTCACGTAGATGGAGGAGCTGCTTTTGGAGTTGTTCCCAAAAAGGTATGGCAAAAACGGTATCCCTGCGATGCGGAGAATTATTGTACCCTTCACATGCGTTGCCTGTTGATCGATACCGGCAATAAACGCATTCTGATCGATACCGGAACGGGAGACAAACAACTTAAATACCTGAAATATTACGGATTTAAAGGAGTTATCAATTTCGAAAACGAATTGAAAAAATCAGGATATACATGTTCCGATATAACCGATGTTATTTTCACTCATTTACATTTTGACCATTGCGGGGGCGCAACAAAATATAGTGCCGATCGCTCACAGGTAGAATTGGTATTTCCGAATGCAACACATTGGGTAAGCGCAACGCAATGGGAAAATTTCCTGAATCCGAATGTGCGTGAAGGCGATTCTTATTTCCCGGAAAATATAACGCCTGTTTTCGAAGCAGGTAAGCTCAGATTAGTCACTGAAAATCAAAGTATCTGTCCCGAAGTGCAAGTTGTGATTTATAATGGTCACACGGTAGGCCAACTGGTAAGTTATATACATCTTGGAGAAAAAACGCTTGTTTACGTAGGCGATGTCATTCCTTTGGTTGCTAACGTTCCGCTGTCGTGGATTTCGTCCTACGATGTTTTTCCGCTTACTGCCATGGAAGAAAAGAAAATATTGCTCGACCAAGCCGCAGCAAAGAAACAAATCCTGTTTTTCGAACATGACGCTTATACCGAATGTTGCACAGTGGAAAAACAATACAACAAGCATAAAGTGACAGAGACTTTCAGTTTTGCCGAGATTAAATTGTAGTAACAAAAAGAGGATAAGCCTGAAATACCTACTTGTTTCTTTTTTATTACCAATCCATTAATTACACTGCAAAATACGCTTCGAGTTCCTTCAATGTGTCTTCTCCGGTTTGCAAATCCTTGACTATTTTCCCTTTTTCGAGAATTACTATGCGTTTACAAACTTCGGTAACATGATTCAGGTCATGGCTCGAAATAAGCATGGTCATATTCAAGCGTTCCTGCAAATCATTCAGGAAACGTTTCAGGCGGATTTGTGATGAAGGATCGAGTGAGGTAAACGGTTCATCGAGTATCAGTATTTTCGGGTCGCCCAACAAAGCTGCTGCAATCCCTATTTTTTTCTGGTTGCCTTTCGAAAAGTCACGGATCAGTTTCTTACCGCCAAGGATTTCTGCATTGAAAAAATCTTTAATCGAATATAGAAAGGAAGCAATGTCGCCTTCCGATTTATGATATAGTTTACCTGTAAACGAGAAATATTCTTCAGGTGTCAGAAAATCAATCAGAAAACCTTCGTCGAGAAAGGAACCTACTTTGGCTTTCCAGTTATCGTTACGCATAACTTTTTCATCGTCGACAATCACTTCTCCGGTGGTAGCCTCTATCAGGTCCAGAATCAGGCGGAAGAAAGTAGTTTTTCCCGCACCATTGTTGCCTACCAAACCGAAACTTTCGCCTTGCGGAATTGTAAGCGTTGGAATATTCAATACGGTTATCCCGTTATAGGTTTTTTGCAGTTGGGTTACTTGTATCATTTTTCGGTTGATTTATTTATAATATTTTGGTTTTAAAAGCATTAACAATTAAAGAGTAAATAATCACTCGCTCTGGCGGAAACCTTCGGCAAGTTTGTATTTGCGTTTATTAAACTGATTCACGCACAGGGTTATCAATGGTTTGCGCAACAAAAACCCGGCAACGCCCAAAATGGTTAACGTCCAGAGCGCTACCGGCATAGAAACCAGCGTCGAAATTGCACCAACAATAAACATAGGCAAAAGCATGATAGGCATAACTATGAGAAAACTTTTAAAAGTAGTGCCCTGGTAATTCATCGCCGAAGCTTTTGTCAAATCAATACGTTTTGTGTTATATGTCGCAAGGAAAAGCAAAAGGTAAATATTGACTCCCGAATTGAAAACAAATGCCGCCAAGTGCATATATATAATTTTCGTTCCGAAGAAGAAATAAGGTGTGGTCAGCACAAAACAGATTACATTAAATGCCAGTAACATATAATAATTGGCGTTCAGGTAAGTACGAATCGGGATATTTTTTGTCATCAAACTGTCAAAATGCCCGCTATCCCAACTAATCACCCACTGTCCGTACATGAACATCAGCAAGCCCGTAACAAACATGGCCACGAAAAACAATAAACCGGCCCTTTCCTGATAGGCAGGTTGAGTGTAAAAAATCAAACCGTAAAGCAGGAAAAAAGCCGACATGTAAAGAATGCTTTTGGTACGTTTATGTCTTAAAATCAACTTTAATTCAACGGCAATCATTTCACCAATCATTCCAAACCGATTCAGGAAAGACAAGTCGGCTGTGGAATTGCGATCGCTTTTAATCTTTTGATTAAACCTTTCGGGATAATAGTTTTGATAAAAAAACAAACGGTTCAGCAAATAAGCTGCAACGACTGCCGCCAATGGAATAAGTAATCCTAAAGGATTCCCTACAATGAAACCAAAGCAGATTTTCGAGATATTGAAAAAGGAAAATATTTTAAAGTATTCGAGGGCTATCAAAACGGCAAATACAACAATAAGCGCGACAAAACTTAAAAACCCGGAACTGAATTTTCGTTTTAAAAAGGCTGCCATCAGTGAATTAAACCAAACAAAGATCACGCAAGCCAGAACGAAGCGTACGGCAACCGCACTGCCGTAATAGCCCGATACAGATTGCACGGCAAACGGAATTACGATAAATAAATGGAAATAATTGATGATACTGAAAAGAGGTTTTACAAGTAAAAAGTTGACAAGGACTGTCCGTTTTATCGGTAAAACCTGATAAGGCGGGAGATTTATGGTGTTCAGCTGTTGCATGAAAAACCGGAACGCCAGTCCTGCAACGACAATGTAAAACATGGCTCCGCCGAATAATTCCGCCGGATTGAGGGTGTCGTGCACCGATTCGAGAATATTATCGAGCGAAAAGCCAAGAAATAAAAAAAGAGCAGCCATATAAAGCGCTAAAAATCCCAGCAACAAATTAACCGCCAGATTTTTGTAAAATCCCTGTGCACGGGTTCCTTTTTTCCATTCCTGTTTAACGAGGTCTAAGACTACCATATTTTTTATGTAAGTTAAGTATTAGCAATCAATGGCCATCGACTGATATTTTTTTGTTTTATGCAAGTTGCAGTTTTAGTACAAATCATCCGAATGATTTCCGAATCCGGTGCAAATATAAACAATTATTTATTGTACAACAAATATATTTTATTGTTTTTCAATAATTGTATTAAATTACAATGGAAAGGAGGAAGAACAAAGGGGTGGAAGATTTATTTTTCCTCTTTATACCAACCTGAATACATGGCATAATTATGCGCAATTTTCCGGTTCATTTCGTTGGTTTTCTCCGGTTCCACCTCTTTTACAAATTTAGCCGGCACACCCGCCCAAAGCGTGTATGGCGGTATTTTTGTGTTGCTTAGCACTAAAGCGCCGGCAGCTACAATCGCCCCTTCACCCACTTCGGCGTAATCGAGTAAAACAGCGCCCATTCCAATCAGTGCATAATTATTGATTTTTGCCCCGTGAACAGTTACATTGTGCCCTATCGAAACGTAATCGCCAATTTCAACTGTCGATTTCTCGTACAGCGTATGAAGCACCGAACCATCCTGGATATTCACATGATTTCCGATGCGAATGGAATTAACATCGCCACGCAACACCGCATTAAACCAAATGCTGCAACCTTTTCCCATTATAACGTCTCCCACAACAGTTGCATTCTCAGCCAGATAACAATCTTCTCCAATTTGGGGCATAAATCCTCGCACTTCTTTAATTAAAGCCATATTTATATTTTTGTTTATGTTCGTATATTTTTTGCAAAGATACATGTCTTGCATTAATAACTATAAAATCCATAGATTTTTTTCTGAGAAAGAACAACAATGATATTAAATCTTAAAATTTATTATTTTATATCTTATTATTCGTTTTTTTATTGTTTTGTGTGTTATATGCCGAAAAGTTATTAAATTTGTGCTTTATAACAATGTTGTCAAACATATTTCATCTATCAAAGTGCCATGGCTAAAAAACAAACGTCAGAATTAAAATCAATTGAAGAAATATTGACCTTTTGGAATGTTTTAACTCCCGATGAAAGACAATTTGTAAAAAGCAATTACACTGTACATTTTTATAAGAAAAACGAAATAATTCACTGTGAGGGAGATACCCCAACTCACATGATGATTTTAGCCGCAGGGAAAGTCAAAGTTTACAAAGACGGCGTTGGGAGCCGGACACAAATCATCCGTATGTTGAAGCCTGGCGAACATTTCGGCTACCGTGCAATTATTGCCAACGAAACTTACAATACGAATGTTGCTGCATTCGAAGCATCCACGGTTTATATGCTCAAGGCGGACGTTTTTATTTCTATTCTCAAAAATAATATCGCTTTTTGTTACCGTTTTCTCGAAGAAATAGCATCGGATTTAGGCGCTTCCGATGCCCGAACGGTTAATCTGACTCAAAAACACATACGTGGACGTTTGGCCGAAGCTTTATTATTACTTCGTAAAAATTACGGACTCGAAGAAGATGGGGCAACAATTAACATATATCTTTCCCGTGAGGATCTGGCCAATTTGTCGAATATGACAACATCAAACGCTATCCGTACATTATCAAACTTTGTAAATGAGCACATTATTGCCATGGACGGCCGGAAGTTGAAAATTATCGATGAAAACAGCCTCCGCAAAATCAGTAAAATGGGCTAAAAAAGCGCTTCATGTTATCAGAGTCATCCTGGCTTTATGAATTTACCTATCAGATGCTTAACATTTAGTCGTAACTTTACGAATTTGCGTTAAAAGTTTAAACATTGCCATTAAACCTCAGAATTATTTTTACCTTTACCCGTCAAAATTCAGGATCGTTTTATGAACTCAACTCAAATACATGCTACTTTTAAAACAGCGTTAAACTTTCTGGCAATAGGGAAATTAAAAAGTGCATTTGATAAAACCTTACAATTGGTCGATGAGTTACAAATTGGTGTCTATACCGATAGATGCAATGAATTGCAACAAAACTACCGGTATCTGCTTAATTATTACGTCGACGGTGTACAGGATCCGGAACGTAAAATTGTTTACAATAAATTGATTTCCAAGTTATTTGTTTTAATTTCCGAACTGAGAGAAGAACTTTTATTTCGTAATTCTACCAATTTTGAATACACCCAACAAAGATATTTCCCTCATACAAAACATTATACAACGGCTAACGAGCTGCTGATTTCGTTAAACTATTTTCATTCCCAAACAGTATTAATTCAAAATCTTGAGGATTTCCACGAAGTTGAATTGAAGCGATTGCGTTCCAATTACGAAACTGCTTTGTCGGAACTTTTCAAAACTTTCTGGTTAACTTCTAATTATCCAACGGACGAAAAATCCGTATTTGCTAAAATCATACAAACTGATTATCCCGGGCTGTTGGAAAAAACTTTGCTCGTTTCGGCTCTCACATTGAATCTTTGGCGCATGTTCGACGAAAGCAAACTCATGCTTTTGCTCGATTGCTGCATAGTTCCGAATCAGGAGGTAAAGCAGCGTGCATTAGTCGGCTTATGTTTTGTATTGGCGAGATACAATCGTTTTTTACCCTATTTTCCTTCCATACGCAATCGGTTGGTTTTATTGGCCGACGATAACCACACACTTGAAAATTTCCGGAATATTATTATCCAAATTATAGCTACGGTCGAAACCGATAAAATATCGAAAAAACTGCGGGAAGAAATTTTGCCCGAAGTAATGAAAATCAGTCCATTGATAAAAGACAAAATGGATGCCGAGAATTTGCTGAAATCGGATGAATGGGAAGAAGAAAATCCTGAATGGCAGGAAATTCTTGAAAAGAGCGGAATCTCCGATAAATTGCAAGAACTTAGCGAATTGCAACTCGAAGGCGCCGATGTTTATATGAGTACTTTTTCGATGTTGAAAAATTTCCCGTTTTTCAATGAATTTTCGAATTGGTTTATGCCTTTCGACACCCATTTTTCGGTAGTTAGTGAACTTTTCGAAGCAGAAGAAAAGGCCGTTTTATCGGCATTTGTAGGCAATAACGCTATGTGTAATTCCGATAAATATTCGTTCTGTTTGAGCATTTTACAAATGCCTGAGGCACAAAGAAGCATGCTCAAACAATCATTCAAAATGGAATCGGAGCAGTTGGAAGAAATGGCCAAAGACGAAGCCATTCTCACTCCCGATTTGCAGGCTAAAAATATCTCGAAACAATATGTTCAGGATTTGTTTCGCTTTTTTAAATTGCATCCTCAACGCGCCGACTTCTCCGATATGTTTGCTTCGGCGTTGTTTATGCACCGTTCTTTCTTATTCGATATTTTGTCGGCGAACAGTGATTTGAAAGCGAGTGTGGCTGAGTATTATTTTGCCAAAAGTCATTACCGTCAGGCATTGGATTTGTTCGAAGAACTTTTATCTGAAGAAGAACCAACGGCTGCTCTTTATCAAAAAACAGGATATTCGTACCAGCAAACTTCACAGCTCTCAAAAGCATTGGACGCTTATTTAAAGGCGGATATTATTCATCCCGACGACCTTTGGACAATACGCAAGATAGCTTTATGTTACCGTTTGTCAGGTAATTATGCAAAAGCATTGGAATATTATCAACATGCCGATTTTTTAAAACCTGACCAACAGTCGATCATTTTACATATAGGTCAGAGTTTGGTTGAACTTGGAAGATTCAAAGAAGCTTTGAATATTTATTACAAGCTCGATGCGAATGATGAAGCGGGTTTAAAGGTTTGGAGAGCCATAAGCTGGTGCGCTTTTGTTTCAGGTAGCTTATCCCAAGCTGAATATTATTCACAAAAAGTGATCGATAGTGAAGAGCCTAATGTTCAGGATATTTTGAATGCCGGACATATCGCCTGGTGTCAACATAAATTCACACAAGCTATTGAAAATTACCTGAAATGTATAGAAATGATTCAATATAACTGGGAAGTATTTCAGGATATGATGAACGAAGATAAGC
>JAJFVH010000171.1 GCA_021371875.1 Bacteroidales bacterium | reverse complement strand
AATTATTTCACCGATTTTACGACCTTGGCGCGGGAAGATAACCACTTTGTTTTGCGAAGTACGACCGAATAACTGCTCTTTTGAACGTTTCGAAAATCCTTCGACCAGCACTTCGAAAGTTTTACCAATATCGCGCTGATTACTTGCAAAAGACATTTCGTTTTGAAGAGCAATAATTTCGTTCAGCCGACGTATTTTCGTTTCTTCAGGAACATCATCGGGCATACGCTTAGCTGCCACAGTCCCGGGACGCTCGGAATATTTAAACATATACGACATATCGAACTGGACTTCGCGCATCAAAGATAACGATTCCTGATGATCTTCTTCTGTTTCATCATGAAAACCGCAAAAAATATCCGTCCCTATCGAAGCATCCGGAATAATCCGGCGAATGGCTGCAATTCGGTCGAGATACCATTCACGGGTATATTTCCGGTTCATCAGTTTCAGTATTTTATTACTCCCCGACTGAACCGGCAAGTGAATAAAGCGGCAAAGATTCGGATATTTTGCAATGACCTCAAGCGTTTCGTCATTCATATCCTTGGGATGTGAAGTGGTAAAACGGATACGCATATCCGGAACGGCCTCCGCTACAATACTCAGCAATTCGGGGAAATAAACGGTTTGTCCGTCCTTTTCATATTTATATGAATTCACGGTTTGCCCGAGTAAAGTTAGCTCTTTGTAGTTTTTGGCTTGTAAGTCGCGTATTTCATTCAAAATACTTTCCACATCGCGGCTTCGCTCACGGCCACGCGTATAAGGCACAATACAATAAGTACAGAATTTATCACAACCCCGCATGATAGAAACAAACCCTGAAATGGAAGCGCCGATACGTGTTGGAAGTACATCTTTATACGTTTCGGTTTTCGATAATTCTACATTGATTGCTTTCTCTCCCGATTCGACGGAATTAATCAGGTTCGGTATGTCGAGATACGCATCGGGGCCAACCACAATGTTTACGCCATGATCAGTAATCAGTTCGTCTTTCACACGCTCAGCCATACAACCGATGACTCCTACAATCAGTTTTTTGTTTTTGCGTTTCAACGACTGAAAATATTGCAAGCGTTGAATTACTTTTTGTTCGGCATTGTCGCGCACCGAACAGGTGTTGACAAAAATGGCATTGGCTTCGGTAATTGTGTCAGTCAGTTCAAAGCCGTCCATTTGCATAATCGAAGCCACTACTTCACTATCGGCTACATTCATTTGGCAACCATAAGTTTCAATAAACAGTTTCTTGTCGTTCAGTTCGGATTTAGAGTCCGGCAAAACGACTGTTTGTTCGTTTTTATTCATTCTAAAATCTAAAATTTATTTATGTACAAAGATACATCAACTTACCAGAATACGAAAATACACTAAATTAACGCTATTTAACACGGGGGCATACAACATACATCATATTAATAATGAATGATTTAAATGACATAATTCGGACAAGTGGATAACCAATTTGATATTTTATAATTTTTTTTCGCGAAAAGATTTGCACAGAATAAAAAAAACATGCAAATTTGCAAAGTAAACAAACAGATAAATTTTTCATAGTTAAGGTTTAGGTTAAAATGTGCAATGGGTGGCTGTGAAGTTACCCATTGTTTTTTGTATATAGACCCATATTAGTATGAATAAATTTATTTACAAAAAACCTCATTCAACTTAAACGCATCCTCCGATTACAACAATTCCACATTCAAATTTACCTGCCCAAATTCACACGGTATTACACTCAGTTCAACAGTCGAACAGTCGCGACAGTAAATTTTATTCAAACAAGCACAAAAAATAGGCATTTCTATAAAACAGGACGTTGTTTTTTATAAAAAATGCCTGTACAGTGTTAAATCTGCAATTTTGTGTGTTTTTTTTTGATAAAACGCTTGCATAATAAAAAAAAAGTGTGCACTTTTGTACGGTAAACAAACAGATAAATTTTTCATAGTTAAGGTTTAGGTTAAAATGTACAATGGGTGGCTGTGAAGTTACCCATTGTTTTTCGTATAAAGCGCTGAAATACTTGGCTATTCCAAAAGGATTGATTATTTTTGCCGAACACATAAAACATTTATATCATGGACAGCATTGGCGACTATATTTATCTGATTATAATTATAATTGCTGCATTGAGCGGTATTTTGAAAAAGAAAAAACCTGTCCAGTCACCTGCTCCTGATTCGGAACCGCAGGATTTTGAAGAAATTTTACGGGAACTCATACCCCAAGAACCTGTAATTGTTCCACAGCAATCCTTCAACGCGCAAACCCAAAAAGAAACAGCATCGATTATCAGTTACGAAAACACGGATGATATTTCTGCTTTAAAAGCAAAAAAACAGGTATCAAACCTCAATCATGACATGCAAAGTGCCGAAAAAATAAAAATCGCTGAAGACGAAAACAATATAAATAACGAAATACATTTGAATTCGGCAGAAGAAGCTAAAAGAGCTTTTATTTATGCTGAAATATTCAATAAAAAATACTGATTTTAAAACAAATACAAGAAAAACTGCTGTTAAACACAAACTATGTGTTTGTTTCTAATAAAATAGCTTGTATATTTGCAAAATCATATCACACATAACCAAGAGTTCCGGCAAACTGTCGGAATTCTTTTTTGTTTACATATTTTTAAACTAAGTAAAAAGAAGGAGAAAAAGAATTATGGCAGTAACTTACATGACCGCCGAAGGTTATAAAAAATTAGTAGAGGAGTTGAACGAATTGGAGAGTGTGCAACGTCCTGCCATTTCAAAACAAATAGCCGAAGCGCGCGACAAAGGTGATTTATCGGAAAATGCCGAATACGATGCAGCCAAAGAAGCCCAGGGAATGCTCGAAATGAAAATTTCCCTGTTGAAAGATACCATTGCATCGGCTCGTATGATTGACGAAACGAAGATAAACACCAACGAGGTTCAGATTCTGACGCGTGTAAAAATTAAAAACACCAAATCGAATCAAATCATGTCGTATATGATTGTTTCGGAAAGCGAAGCCAACCTGAAAGAAGGCAAACTCTCGGTAACCACACCCATTGCCAAAGGCTTATTGGGCAAAAAAGTAGGCGAAAAAACTACCGTTACAGTTCCTTCGGGAATCATGGAATTTGAAGTAGTGGAAATTTCTTTGTAAGCCCTGAATTCCCATGGAACTTCAAAACTTCCAGTTTAAAGCAGAGGTAAATTAATCAATAATATCAATGACAATATTCAGCCGTATCATAGCCGGTGAAATTCCGTGCTACAAAATTGCAGAAGACGAAAATTATTTCGCTTTTCTGGACATTAACCCCATGACCAAAGGTCATACGCTGGTGATACCCAAGATGGAAGAAGACTATTTTTTCAATCTGGATGATGAGACTTTGAGCGGGATAACCCTTTTTGCCAGGAAAGTGGCCAAAGCGTTGGAGAAAAGTGTTTCGTGTGTGCGTGTTGGCGTAGCCGTAATCGGACTCGAAGTGCCTCATGTCCATATTCATCTTATTCCTATTAATGAGGAAGCGGACATGAATTTCAAAAACCCGAAACTAAAATTAAGTGGCGACGAAATGAATGAGATTGCAGCCACAATACGCGGTAATTTACAATAACCATTTTGTAAAAACGCAAAGCCGTTTCTCTGTTCGGGGAAACGGCTTTGTGTTTGTATGTCCTGGAAAAATCAACCCTGTTATTTCTTCGATACCAACAATTGATTAGCTCGATCCAACGCTTCGTTAATATTACTACAAATATTTTCGGCTCCCAGCAATTCCTCTATCCCCACTTTTATAAGCACCGTATGCACATTTTCGTTTACACCTGACAGCAAAATCTGTATTTTGTCTTTGCGCGACATACGAATAAGATTTTCGAGGTTATGTGAACCGGTCGAATCAATAAACGGAACTTTACGCATACGAATGATACGAATTTTAGGTTTATCGCCGATTTGCTTCATCGTTTCTTCAAATTTACTTGCCACACCAAAGAAAAATGGTCCTTCAATTTCATAAATTTCAACATCTTTAGGTATGACCAACTTTTCAGTATCCAAGTTTCCTTCCACATAATCTGCTTCGTCCACTTCATTTTTAAAGATTGAAACTGAAGAGGTCTCAGAAATACGACGTAAAAACAATACCACAGCTAACAACAAACCAATTTCGATGGCAATGGTTAGGTCGAAAATTACAGTAAGCAAGAAGGTAGTGAGCAAAACAGCCACATCCGATTTCTGATTTCTCATCAACGCTTTAAAAGTGCGCCATTCGCTCATATTATACGCTACAATAATCAATATGCCTGCCAAACAAGCCATGGGAATATGTTTGGTCAGATTGCCCAGAAACAACATGATCAACAACAAGACGCCGGCATGAATAATTCCGGCCACGGGCGTACGGCCACCATTGTTTATATTGGTCATGGTACGTGCAATAGCTCCCGTTGCCGGTATGCCACCGAAGATCGGTGCAACAACATTAGCTACACCCTGCGCTATAAGTTCTGTATTTGAATTGTGTTTATCGCCAATTACTCCATCAGCCACAGTTGCCGATAGCAACGATTCAATAGCACCCAGCATGGCAATAGTAAATGCAGTAGGTAATAAGGTTTTGATGGCGGCAAAATTAATTTCCGGCGGCGCTGCTTCAGGTAAGGATGGATCAATGATAAAACGGTCGCCAATAGTCTCAATATTCTGGATGCCAAATTTCTCGCGCAGCAGATACACGATAACCGTCATCACAACAATGGCGACTAACGAACCGGGAATTTTTTTCGAAATTTTAGGCGTAAGGGCTATGATTAATATCGAAGCGACTCCTACTCCCAGCGACCATGGATTGATAGTATCGATAAAATGACCGTAAGCAATCCATTTATGGATAAAATCGCCGGGTAGTTCGCCTGTTTGTAATCCGAAAAGGTCTTTAATTTGAGTAGTAAAAATTGTCAACGCTATACCACTTGTAAAACCTACAACAATCGGATAAGGAATAAATTTTATTACACTGCCGAGTTTAAGTAAACCCATGGCAATAAGCATAACACCAGCAATCATGGTAGCAATAGCTAAACCCACAACGCCAAATTCCTGTACAATTCCATAAACAATAACGATAAATGCCCCGGTCGGGCCACCAATCTGAACCTTGCTACCTCCCAGAAAAGAAATAATAAAACCGGCAATAACTGCAGTAAACAATCCCTTTTCGGGCGTAACGCCCGAAGCAATACCAAAGGCAATAGCCAAAGGTAAAGCAACAATGCCAACAATAACTCCTGCCATCAAATCGGCATAAAACTGCTCTTTCGAGTAATTTTTTAATGTGCTAAGTAATTTTGGTTGAAAACGCATGATTTAGTATCTTTTTTGAAATTTTCGGCAAAGGTACTGCTTTTTTAGTAAAATTATTCAAAAAAAACCTGGGTAATCCGGCGCAGGAGAACATTAAAAAGATTCCATATTTCCTAACCTGGACAAGCCAGAACCAAAGAAGCAGAACGCAAATTACACAAAATGACTATCCGCAAAGCGACCTGAAATAGCTATGCCGTAGGCATATAATATCGGTAGAAAAACATTACCACACACATGGCGCCCCGTATGGGGTGCAACAAACGAGGGGCGGGCGAATATTCTTCCGATATTAAATCCCTACGGGATTACAGGTCGGAATACGGATAATCATTTACGAAAATTTTCGCAAATAAAGACTGATTTTTCCTGATTTTTATTGTAATTTAAATGACTGATATTTTGACATATATTTGAATATTGTGCCAAAAAATACACGAATTTGAAAGATAAGGTACTAAATGTATGTAACAAACAACTACTAAAAAGAGGATGTCCAAAAAAGTAAATGGACATCCTCTTTTTAGTTGCAAATAACAATAATAATCAGTTATTTGCTTTTATCCATTCATCCATGGCAGCAGCAGCTTTACGTCCATCACCCATTGCCAGAATAACCGTTGCACCGCCACGCACAATGTCTCCTCCGGCAAAAATCATTGGGATGGCAGTCTGCATTGTGTCATTGTTAACCACCACAGTTCCCCATTTCGTAACTTCGAGGCCGGCAACCGACTGAGGAATAAGCGGGTTGGGCGAGACGCCTACACTAACAACCACTTCGTCCACTTCGAGCAATTCGGTTTTACCCGGAACTTCAACCGGCGAGCGACGCCCCGATGCATCTGGTTCGCCCAGTTCCATAACCTGAAGTACCATGTGGATTACACGTCCATGTTCATTACCAATATAGTTAACAGGGTTACGCAAAGTCATAAACTCAATACCTTCTTCTTTGGCATGTTTCACTTCTTCGATCCTGGCAGGCATTTCTTCTTCCGAGCGACGATAAACGATCATGGCACGCTCGGCGCCTAACCGACGGGCAGTACGTACCGAATCCATAGCGGTGTTGCCCCCGCCGATAACCGCTACGTTTTTACCAGGTAATACAGGCGTGTCCGATTCGGGATTCGCCGCATCCATCAGGTTTACACGGGTTAGGTATTCGTTCGACGACATTACACCCACCAGATTTTCGCCTTTTATGTTCATAAAACGGGGCAAACCTGCACCACTTGCTACAAAAACCCCTTTAAAACCCTCTTTTTTTAATTCTTCGATCGTAATGGTTTTGCCGATAATACAGTTTGTAATAAACTGTACTCCCATCGATCGTAAATTTTCAATTTCGACATCGACAATGGCATTCGGCAAACGGAACTCGGGAATCCCATATTTCAGTACGCCACCAATTTCGTGCAATGCCTCGAAAACGGTGACGGCGTAACCCATTTTGGCCATATCTCCTCCAAACGAAAGTCCTGCAGGTCCTGAACCGACCACGGCAATTTTAATTCCATTCGGCGCCGCCACTTCAGGCACGGAGATATTACCGCTTTCGCGTTCGAAATCGGCTGCAAAACGTTCGAGATGACCGATAGCCACCGCTTCCTTTTTCATTTTAGTGTGAATACACTGCGCTTCGCATTGTTTTTCCTGAGGACAAACTCTCCCGCAAACAGCAGGCAAAGCCGAAGTTTCCTTCAATGTTTTAGCCGCACCGAGAAAATCGCCAATTTCAATCTGTTTTACAAATTTTGGAATATAAATGCCAACAGGACAGCCTTCCATACAAGTCGGATTGGCACAATCGAGGCAACGTTGGGCTTCGCGCATAGCCATTCCGGGTGTTAATCCGAGATTTACTTCTTCCACACGGGTATGGCTGCGATATTCAGGGTCGAGTTCGGGCATGTGAACACGTGGAATGTCGGTACGCTCTTTGGCTTTCTTCGCACTGCGTAAATCTGCCCGCCAGGTTTGGGCTCTTTCTTCTGAAAAATTCATTATATGTTGTTTGAAAGTTTGACGTTTGAAAAGTTCTGTCTATAAAACTCTCTTTAGTTGAACTAATAAGGGTTTATCATTCCCGCGCTCCGCTTGCGCATTCCATTTTTTCCATTTCCTGCCGTTCGATGTCCTTGTATCCGCTCAAACGCATCAACATTTCATCAAAATCCACCTGATGTGCATCAAATTCGGGTCCATCCACACAAACAAATTTGGTTTTTCCGCCCACACTTACACGGCAGGCTCCGCACATTCCGGTGCCATCAACCATGATTGTATTTAACGACGCAAGCGTTGGAATTTCATATTTTTTAGTCAGCAAACTCACAAATTTCATCATAATGGCAGGCCCAATCGTAACGCAAAGATCTACCTTTTCGCGGTTAATTACCGACTCAATACCATTGGTTACCAACCCTTTTGTTCCGTACGAACCGTCGTCGGTCATTACTATGACTTCATCGGCATACTCGCGCATTTGTTCTTCAAGAATTATCAACTCTCTGGTACGGGCTGCAATCACCGAAATCACTTTGTTTCCTGCTTTTTTCAACGCAGCCGCAATGGGTAACATGGGTGCAGTTCCCACGCCGCCACAGGCGCAAACCACTGTTCCAAAGTTTTCGATATGCGTAGCTTTCCCCAGCGGGCCAACCATGTCGGTAATATAATCGCCTGCGTTTAAAGCACAAAGTTTCGACGACGAGACACCCATTTTCTGTACTACGAGCGTGATCGTTCCCTTTTGTAAATCGGCGTCGGCTATGGTCAACGGAATACGTTCCCCTTTTTCGCCGACCTTCACCATCACAAAATGCCCCGCCTTGCGCGACTTTGCAATTAAAGGCGCTTCCACTTCAAACTTAACTACATTGGCCGAAAAATACTCTTTGCTGATTATTTTGTTCATTTCTGACTATTTTGAAATTTGATTTGCAAAATTACTAAAAAAAGTCAGGTTTTGAATAAATTTGATGTTATTATCCGTGAATTTGTGATAAAAAACTAATTGAAATAATACGTTGTAAAAGTTTATATTTTAAAAATTCATACCTCTTTCTTTTTTATAAATTCACTGAATATTCTTTAGAGAAAACTGATTGTTTCGTTCTCAACAATTAACAACATAGAAGTAATTGTACCAATTATAATGTTGTATCTTAAATATTCAGAGTCACTCCGGAGTGTCTTTTTTGCACTCCGGAGTGCTGTTTTATCAGTACAGAGTGTTTATTTATCAGTCCGGAGTGTACTTCTTTATCATTCCCAATCAAAATTTTATAAAAACATACCGACACTCTTTGTCTATGCCCATGACAATCGGATATGAATACCGCGTCAATGCGGCTTCACAACATGCAACATCACATTGTTTGTCTTACTCATTGCTGATAAAATGCAATTATTTTCAATCTTTTTTTGATAATTCGTTTGTATTTGATAAAATAATATTACTTTTGCAACACAAATACAAACACAATGAACCTATTTTTTACATACTTTTATTTTTACTTTTACTTTAACAGGTGAGGGCAGGGTAAACTTATGTAAACATGAAATGAATTAATTTGATACAACATATAAAAATCCTGCCCGAGTATTCGGGGCAGGATTTTTTTTTAAAACCCCAGTCGCCAAGGAGAGTTTAAAAACATAAACGCAGAACACGAAATTTGACTGCCGCTATACAGGCACAAAACACGAAACAAAAACATATATGAAACGAGTAGCTATTCAAGGAGGGTTAGGAGCCTATCACGGTATTGCAGCCGAAAAGTTTTTTACGAATGAAGAAGTGGAAATCATTCCGTGTATAACATTCCGCGACATATTTACAGCCATCAAAAAAGACCCGAACGCCGTTGGCATTATGGCTATCGAAAATACGATTGCCGGAAGTTTATTGCAAAACTACGAACTGCTGAAAGAATACAAATTACCCATTGCCGGCGAATACAAATTACATATTTCGCATTGTCTTGCAGCTTTGCCCGGACAAAATATTCATGATATAAAGGAAATACAATCGCACCCGATAGCTTTGATGCAATGCGAAGATTTCCTGAACACTTTGCCGGGAATCAAAGTGGTGGAACACGAGGATACGGCTTTAGCTGCACGCGATATTGCCCACAAACAACTGGCAGGTACCGCTGCAATTTGCAGCACACGCGCTGCCGAAATTTACGGATTGAACATATTGGCAACCGAAATTGAGACAAACAAGCACAATTTCACCCGTTTCCTCATTTTTGGAAATAAGTGGGTAGTGGACGAAATTCAGAAAGATGAAGTCATTAATAAAGCTTCGGTAGTTTTCACTTTGCCTCATACTGAAGGAAGTCTATCGAAGGTATTATCGGTTTTCTCTTTTTATGGAATTAATCTGACTAAAATTCAATCGCTGCCTATCATAGGGCACGAATGGGAATATCAGTTTTATGTCGATTTCCAGTTTGCCGATCTCGAACGATACAAACAATCTGTCATGGCCATCAAACCGTTGATCAGGGAATTGAAAACATTGGGAGAATATCCCGAAGGAATGACACCTAATATTTGATTTGCAATTCAATCGTTTACATCCATCAACTAATAACTATCAGCTCAATATGAAGCCAATTATACCAGCCGAACGGCTTAGTTCAATCAGCGAATATTATTTTTCGACCAAGCTGAAAGAAGTTGCCGAAATGAATGCCAAAGGCATGAACGTCATCAGTCTCGGCATCGGCAGTCCCGATTTGCCACCATCAGCCGCCACTATCGAAGCGCTATGCAAATCGGCTGCCGAAGCCAATGTGCACGGTTACCAACCTTATGTGGGAATTCCCGAATTACGTAAAGCCTTTGCCGACTGGTACCAGAAATGGTTCAAAGTGGAACTGAATCCGGCAAACGAAATACAACCCCTAATCGGCTCAAAAGAAGGAATTCTGCATATCTCGATGGCATTTCTCAATCCCGGCGATGGAGTGTTGGTTCCTAATCCGGGTTATCCTACTTATTCGTCGGTAAGCAATCTGGTTCAGGCAAAAGTAATAAGCTATGATCTGGACGAAAACAATAACTGGCAACCCGATTTCGGGGCATTAGAACAATTGGATTTGAGCAACGTTAAACTTATGTGGGTCAATTATCCGAATATGCCAACAGGAGCCGGCGCCACCCCTGAATTATTTGAAAAATTAGTGGCTTTCGGCCGGAAACACGGTATAGTTATCGCGAACGATAACCCCTACAGTTTTATTCTGAACGAAAACCGCCTGAGTATCCTGCAGGTTGAAGGGGCAAAAGATATTTGTATCGAACTGAATTCGATGAGTAAATCACACAATATGCCCGGCTGGCGTATGGGTATGCTTGCTTCGAATGCACAATTTGTGGAATGGATACTGAAAGTGAAAAGCAATATTGACAGCGGCCAGTTCAAACCCATGCAGGTGGCGGCAATTGCAGCGCTGAACAACACCGAAGAATGGCACAAGGAAATGAATATAGAACTTTACAAAAACCGGCGTCATTTGGCTGAAGAAATACTAAAAATGCTTGGCTGCACTTTCGACGAAAAACAGGTAGGCATGTTCCTTTGGGGAAAAATTCCCGCGAATTATAAAGATAGTGGCGAATTGGCGGATAAAGTGCTCTATGATGCCAACGTATTTATCACACCCGGATTCATTTTTGGCAACAAAGGAAACCGTTACATACGCCTTTCGCTTTGTGCCAACGAAAAAATGCTGGAAGAAGCGCTCGAAAGAATTAAACAGATAGCCCCCTAACCCCCGAAGGGGGAACAAAATCCTAATTTTCAAGGCAATGTGCTAATTTGAAAATATGCCAATGTGCCAATTGAAGAATGAAGAAATGAAAATAGTAAATGAATAAATAGTAAATCAAAAAAATATGGAACTCGAATCAATTTTACTTCCCGGAGTGGATGCAAAGCGCCCGCTTATTATATCCGGGCCGTGTAGTGCGGAAACGGAAGAACAGGTTATGGAAACCGCCCGTGCGCTGGCTGCCCAAGGTATTAAAATTTTCCGTGCAGGAATCTGGAAACCACGCACCAAACCCGGAGGTTTCGAGGGAAACGGCGTAACCGCCCTACCCTGGCTGAAACGCGTAAAAACCGAACTGGGCATGTACACCGCAGTGGAAGTAGCCACCCCGGCTCACGTTCGCGAAGCGTTGGCTTATGATGTTGATATACTTTGGATTGGAGCACGCACTTCGGCTAACCCGTTTGCCGTGCAGGAAGTGGCTGATGCCCTCGAAGGCTTGGACATTCCCGTGTTGATCAAAAATCCAGTAAATCCCGACCTGGATTTATGGATTGGCGCTATCGAACGTATTTATAATGCAGGTATCCGTAGAATCGGGGCTATTCACCGCGGTTTCAGTTCGTACGATAAGAAAATTTACCGAAACCTGCCTCAATGGCATATTCCGATTGAATTGCATCGCCAGATTCCGAATCTGCCGATTATTTGTGACCCGAGTCATATTGGCGGTAAACGGGAATTAATAGCTCCACTTTGCCAACAGGCAATGGACTTGAATTTCGATGGATTGATCATTGAATCGCATTGTAATCCGGAAAAAGCGTGGAGCGATGCATCGCAACAAGTTACCCCTGAAGTACTTGATTTTATCCTAAACACCCTGGTAATACGCGATACAAATCAAACGACGGAGAATCTTTCGGCGCTTCGTCGTCAGATTGATGAACTGGATAACAGTTTACTGGAGCTACTTGCCCGTCGTATGCGTGTTTCGGAAGAAATAGGACAATACAAAAAAGAACATAACATGCCGATTTTGCAATCGCAACGTTATGACGAGATTCTTCAGAAACGGGTTTCGCAGGCCGAACAAATGGATATGGATGGCGAGTTTATGAAAACAGTGTTGGTAGCCATTCACGAAGAATCCATACGCCATCAGCAGGAAGTGATGAAACAGTAGGCGGTTGGTAGTGAATGAGCCTTGCAAACTAAGTAATTATTGAAATCTCAAAGAGTCGGAAAACCCTTGAGATTTCAATTTAAAACAATTTTTTAGTATCCCCTCCCATCGGGTTACTAAAACTTTGTTTGGAATAACTCCAAAACAGTTTGTTTGTCCCGTTTCAATTGTTCAATCAGTTCGTCAACACCATTGAATTTTAGTTCTTCACGAATTTTCCGGACAAAACTAATCCTGAGTTTCTGGTGATAAATAGTCTCATCAAAATCGAAAATATTAACTTCGAGGCTGATTTTATTTCCGTTAGCCATAGTCGGGCGAAGGCCAATATTCATCATACCGATATAAATTGCATTGTTCCAATTAACTTCAACGGCGTAAACTCCGGTTGCAGGGATTAGTTTCTCAGCATCTTCGGGTTCAACATTTGCAGTAGGAAAACCTATTTTCCGTCCTACTTTAAATCCATCAATCACCTCTCCCACAAAAGAGTACTTATACGAAAGCAATTGATTGGCATTCACAATATCGCCCCGCTGCAAAGCCAACCTCACTTCCGATGAACTGATATGATTAAATTCGGCAGTGGCGTATCGTGTTGCCTGCACGACTTCAAGACCCATTTCCGTTCCGTATCTTAAATAATCAGCAAATCCTTCGGCGCGATTATGCCCAAAACGATGATCGTGCCCCACCAACAAAGTGCGAACATTGTATTGGTCGAAAAGTATGGTTTTCAGAAATTCGTAAGCCGTTAATCGCGACATCCCGACAGAGAAATCCAACACGACACAAGCATCAATACCGGTAGTTTGGAGTTGAGCCAGCTTTTCGTCGAGGGTAGTAAGTAAAGCCGGTTGAAAATCGGAATGCAACACCTTGCGCGGATGAACGGCAAAGGTAAAAACCACACTCGGCCGCTTTTTCAATTTTGCCAGGCTTATCATTTCATGGATCAGAAATCTGTGCCCTGCATGCACTCCATCGAAGAATCCGACTGTTGCAACACATTCATCTATCGTAAAATCTTGATCGGAAGGATAATATATTCTCATTTTTTATACGCTAACAACAGTCAATCAATATTTAATAAAAAGTCGAGATTTTCCTTTTCTCCGACCAAATAAGTTTGTATGCCAAGTTTGGAAGCTGTATCGATATTTTTTGCTCCATCGTCTAAAAAGAGACATTGTTCAGGTTTCACTCCGGCATCTTTCAACAAAGCCTCAAAAATTTCGACATCGGGCTTCGTCATGCCCATTTCGTATGAGAAATAACACTTATCAAAAAAATCATGAATGGTTTTACCTTTACCCGCTTTGGCAAACTCAGCGGCAGCAATCGTTTCAATATGCAATGGATTGGTGTTGCTCAATGCCAATAACCGGTATCTTTTTCTCAATTTCAACAACAATTCCAGTTTTTCAACAGGAATATCGCGCAAAAAAGAGCACCATGCATCGTCAATTTCTTTATCGCTTAGCGTTCTTCGGCTTAATTTCCTGATTTCGTCCCTAAATTCCGATGTCCCGATTTGTCCTTTTTCAAATTGAAGGAAAAACTCTTTTTGCCCAAAATTGCTTAGATATTGTTCAACGTCGTCGACACCTAAGTTTTTGAAGTTCTGAATACATAGTGACATATCGAGATTGATAATTACTCCGCCAAAATCGAAAATGAGGGTAGATATATTGCTAAATTGTTTCATTAATATTAAAAAAATGAGTTGGAATTTTTGCAGAATGGCAAAATTTATTACTTTTGCATTCGCTTTGCAAAGATACAAATTATTTCGCATAAGCCGGGCCTATAGCTCAGTTGGTTAGTAGCACCTGACTCATAATCAGGGGGTCACTGGTTCAAGCCCAGTTGGGCCCACCATGAAAATTAAGCACTTACGAATTATATTTCGCAAGTGTTTTTTTTTATATTAATTTTTCAACACACTCCGGTTGAAAAAAGTGACCCATCAAAATGAAAATTTTTGATGGGTCACTTTTTTATGTATTAATCTGATACTTATCAGAAGCTCACTTTAAATTCCACACGACGATTTTTGTATCTGTTGGCAGCGGTTGTATTGTCAACAACGGGTTGAGTTTCACCGTAGCCTTTTGTAGTTAATCTCGAAGCGTCAATTCCATGTTCCACTAAGTATTTCTGAACTTCGTCGGCACGTTTTTGCGATAATTCGAGATTGTAATCTTCGCCGCCTGTGCTGTCTGTGTGCCCGTTAATACCAAGATTATACGAAGGATTTTGTTTCATTATTTCAACAACTTTATTTAAAATCGGATTTGAAACCGGTTTGATTTCATAGCTGTTTACTTTAAACTGAATTCCCTGTAGCGCCTGGCTGAATATATTCTGAGTTTCAGCGCTAATATCGGGGCATCCTTTGTTAGCGGCTGTTCCCTTTACTTCAGGACATTTGTCGAGATAATCGGCAACACCATCATTGTCGGAGTCGAGCGGGCAACCATTTGCATCAACTTGCACACGGGCAGGCGTATTAGGACATTTGTCGAGATAATCGGCCACGCCATCGTTATCGGTATCAACCGGGCAACCTTTGGCATCAACTTTAACTCCGGCAGGAGTAGCAGGGCACCTGTCTTCGTTATCAATCACACCGTCATTATCCGAGTCGACCGGGCAACCGTTTGCATCAACCTTTTCACAAGGAAGAGAATTCGGACACTTGTCGAGGTAGTCGGCTACTCCATCGTTGTCGGTATCGATCGGGCAACCTTTTTCATCAACTTTTACATTAACCGGGGTATCAGGACATAAATCGTATTTGTCAGCCACACCATCTTTATCAGTATCTTTATTTTTGCCAAGACTGAAAACAACACCAAACAAATGCTCGCCAAAACCATCGTTCTTACCACCAGTAACCTTGTCATGATTATCGGCATTAGTAAAATTATAATTGTATTGGTATTGAACGGCAAAAGCATCAGTAATCTGATATTTAACACCAGCTCCAACAGGAACAATAATGTCAGTACCATCATAATCAGCCCAACCTGCATAATCTTTTACTTCGCCATATTTTGCAAAGCCTACTCCAAGCGACAAAAATGGAGACCATTTTGAGTCCTTGCTAATTATGTAGCCATTGTTAAGTTTATAATGTCCAAACAATGAAGACTCAAATTTTGTAGATAAAAATTTTGACGAAAGATTGTGATAAGCGCCATAGAGACCGTAATTGCCATTGATTCCTAAATCGAAAGAAGGACTCAAATAATAGTTTAAAGAAATTCCTCCACCAAAATATCCAAGACAATACTGAGAATACGTGAAATCTGTAAAAGCATTACCTCCCAGATCACCTATATATTTGGTACTAATGCCATTCAGACCAATGGCAAATTTTTTATCGGCAGTTTGTGCAAAACCAAGCTGCAAAAAAGCCAATAGAATTAAAATGTAAAAACTTTTTTGTTTCATAATTTGAATTTTAAAATGTTAGTAAAATATATTTGAATTTTAATGCTCTTGAATAAAATTAGAAACTCCTAACTAACTTGTAAAGTCAGATTCAATTTTCACTAATTTAGACTTAGTCCTCCAGTCCCTTTTTGTATTTACGCGCCTAAGCTATGGGATTTAGGCGGCTGCTATTAACTATTGTACAAATGTAATAAGAATAAAAACAAAAATACGTTTTATTTCTTTATTTTTTTACTTAAAACAAAATTCACGTTAATTTTGTTTTGCTTTTAATTAATTTTGTTGTGAAAAATACTCACGTCAAAATATAAATACGGTTGTCCATCTTTTATAAGGCAGGAAAAAATAGTTAATAAACCTTACTGTAACGTTACCGATATATGTTTAGCAATTTTCAACGCAGTTGTTATGGTACTTAAATCTGTTGTCAAACTTCCATCCTTGCCTGAATAATGACTGTGACCGACCGGTTTCATTTCAACTTCTGTTGTTGTATTTGTATCTATATCTGCCGCATAAACCAATGCCGGCTGACTTGAAGTTTTATACTCTTTATCATCGGGAAAAAGATTGTTATGCCATGTTTCGTTCCAATCCCACGACTGGTTTAACTCTAACATAATTTTATATTTCCCTTTCAGTGGCTTTTCGGTTTTCATATTCAACACAAATGAAGCTGGCGGAGTGGCGCTCGTGTAAGCATCTGCTTCAGGCTGACGGGGTGTTGGCAGATAGGTTCCGTATTCGTTGACGATACCCCGTTGATGCGCCCAATAGGGTAAAGCGGCCGGACGCTGGATTTCTCCGTGCATCCATCTGCCGGTCTTACGGTCTCCATGCTCAAAAACACCGTTCGCAATACTTTTCGAAACATAAAGCGTCTGGATAAATTGTCCGTTTTCGTCGGCTAACCAAACGGCAAAAAGCGGATGATTATGTTCTTTTCCTTTTTCAAACCTGAGTGTCAAAGAAGTTCCCGCGTTATTTACTCCCAGATTATGCTGCGTGAAAACTTCCGGTTTCTCCCTGGCCGATAATGTTACAGCCAAAACCAACAGGACGATTGTTATTATTTTTGCTTTCATGTGTTTATAATTTATATATCTGCCCCCTAACCCCCTAAAGGGGGAATAATACAGGTACTTTGAGTTTTGTTATTTTATAATCATCTCCTTGTGTGTCCTGATTTTTAATCTCGGTCATGGGGGTTTCATACG
>JAJFVH010000157.1 GCA_021371875.1 Bacteroidales bacterium | reverse complement strand
CAGGAAATGTTTCATCAGCGAAGCCGACTTCCAGTATCGCGGGTCGTTTCCCTGCAATCCTTTGACAAAGGCCACGGTCAGACGCGAACCCAGAAACGCATCTTCCCCGTAACTTTCTTCGGTGCGTCCCCAGCGGGGGTCGCGCGCCAGATCGGCATTAGGTGCACGCATCACCATGCCTCCAACCTGAAAATTAGGATTTTGAGTATAATAACGGACTTCTGTAGCTTCAATATCCGCCACTTTTTGAATAAGATCCGGATCCCAGGTTTCTCCCAGTCCGTAAGCTTGAGGGAAAATGGTAGTCGGATAGGTCTTCGGATTTCCTTTGTTGATAAAATCGCCCCAATTCCCCGGCCCGCCAAGTGCCATGCCGTGCAAACCTTCGGAATGACCTGTATTGCGAATGCCAAGGCGCGGAACACCCAGATTGGTAGAAAGAGCATTTACTTTTTCATCGATGGTCATCAACGAAAGTAGGTTGTCAAGGCGTGCATCGTCGGACAGCGAATTATCTTGAAACGGATAAACCGTTTGAGCCATTAACCCGAAATTTAAAGGGAAAAACAGTATGACCCAATGTATATACTTCATTTGCATGACTATTAATTACGTAAAAATACTGACTTTCACGGGAAATGCCTGTATAATATCTTTATAATATGATGTTTAAATTGATCCGACATGTTCGGAATGATTCAATTTCGGGGTTCAAATGTTATCTGCCTACCATTTACTTAAATTACTGCCTATCAATATACGCCCAATTAATTTATAAACTTTTTCTTGTATTCACTCGGACTGATTCCAAATTCATCTTTAAAATATTTTCGGAAATACTTCGGATCGTTGAATCCTACCTGATAAGCTACTTCATTTACAAACAATTGGCTTTTTTCCAATAAATCGGTTGCACGTTTCAGCCGGATAAAGCGTATAAATTCCGAAGGCGTTTTATCGGTAAGCGACAAAATCTTTTTATAAAAATATACCCGGCTCATTCCCATTTCACGGCAAAGGTCTTCTACCAGGAAATTACTGTTGGCAATATTTGCTTCAACAAGAGCAACTGCTTTTTTTACAAATTTCTCATCCATTGAAGTAATTTCCACTTCGCCTGTGGTAATATCCACTTTTCGCTTAAACTGTTCGCGGGTTTTCTTTTGCCGTTCAATAATACGTGAAACTTTCAGCGAGAGCATTTCCATATTGAAAGGTTTGGCAATATAGTCTTCGGCGCCAAGTTCCAACCCGTGGTATTTATTTTCGTCTCCTGCCTTGGCTGTGAGTAGAATAATCGGAATGTGCGAAACGCGTATATCTTGTTTTACCAGTTTACAAAGTTCAAAACCATCCATATTGGGCATCATTACGTCGCAAATAATCAAATCGGGCATCCTGTCGAGAATGATTTGATATGCTTTTTCACCATCTTCAGCTTTCAGAATACGGTAGCTTTCAGCAAATAACGCGGAAATAAAATTGCGGAAATCTTCGTTATCGTCCACCACCAACATAAGGGGCAATTTGCTCTTGTGTTCTTCGTTTAATACCTCTTCTTCGGGTGTCAGTATTTCGGGTTTATCCCCATGGGTTCCATTTTGTGCTATCATTTCTTCGTGAATATGTTGTAAAGCCGGAATTAAAACGGTAAACACGGATCCTTTCCCTAACTGGCTTTCCACTACGATTTCTCCCTGATGTAACTTAACATATTCGCTCGCAATGTGAAGCCCGACGCCTGTTCCTGTTTGATGTCCGTTTTCCGGATTCTCCACCCGGTAAAACCGTTCAAAAATACGATCCAGATCTTTTGCGGGGATTCCGATTCCGCTATCTGAAACTGTAATTTTTAATAGCTTTTTATCATCGTTCAGTTGCTGAATCAAACTCAGGTTGACATCAATCTTTCCGCCATTGGGTGTAAATTTAAAAGCGTTGGAAAGCAGATTAAACACTATTTTTTTCATCTTTTCGGAATCAAACTCCATACGTAACTCAGTTATGGAGGTTGAAAATGAGAAATTAATTGATTTGCGGTTGGCCAATTCAGTAAAAGAATAGCAAATATCTTTGATAAAAGCCACCACATCGCCCACCGAGATATTCAGTGTGTCTTTCTGAACATCCAGTTTCCGGAAATCGAGCAGTTGATTGACCAGTTCCAGCAAACCGTAGGCATTCCGTTGAATAATGGAAAGCAAAGTCTTTTCATCTTCCGATTTTGTTTCGCGAAGCAGTTTTTCGACCGGCGAAATAATAAGGGTAAGCGGTGTCCGGAATTCATGACTGATATTGGTAAAAAAGCGGAATTTCATTTCATCCATCTCGTGCAGCTGCCTGGCTTCGCGCATGCGTTGGGTATTTTCAAATTCACGTTTTTGTTTGTGCAGGTTAAAGTTAATTATATACCATAAAAGGAACGATCCGAGAATTATATAAATGGTAATAGACCACCACGTTAACCAAAACGGAGGCTGGATAACAATTTCGAGAACCAGTGGTTTGGCGCTCCATACATTATCGTTGTTGCTGGCATACACTATCAGTTCGTAGGTTCCTTGATTCAGGTTGGAATATGATGCCGAGCCGATACCGCTTTTGGTTTCGCTCCAGTCCTCATCGAAGCCTTTCAACTTGTAACGGTAACGGTTCTTTTCAGAGTGAATATAGCTGAGCGCCGAAAAATTGATGGTAAAGTTTTTCTCATCGTAATGTAATACAATCCGGTTCTTGTGAGCGATAGAATTATCCAGAATAACCCGATTTTTATATTTTTCGCCTGGTTGTATTTCTTCATTACTTATTACTAAATCGGTGAAGCGTGGTTGCGGTACGATATTATTAAAGCGGATGGCCTTCGGATCGAAAACAGTATATCCTTTCGTGCAGCCAATATAGATTTTACCTTGTTTGTTTTTGAATACGGCATTCTGATTTAGAATAGAGCTAAGCAATCCATCGTTTTCATCGAACGATACAATGGTGTATTCATACTTGCGGCTCGATGTTCCCAATGTGCAATAGATACATGCCAGTCCGTTACGCGTACCTGCCCAGATGTTTCCATTGTTATCTTCCACTAACGACACCACCTGATCGCTCGGTAATCCACTGCTTATATTTAAGTAGCTAATGGCATTCCGGTCGGGATTGAAAATATTAATGCCGTTATCGGTCGCTATCCACAATTGGTTCCGGCTGTCGATAAGGGTATTATAAATAATTAAATCGGAAAGTTTATTCCGTTGGGATTGCTCTTTGAAAACGGGCATAATGGTGTTGGTCTCCGTGTTAAGCAAATCAATTCCCGCCGATGTACATAAATACACCAAAGTAGAATCCTTGGAGTACATGGAAAGAATGTAGTTTGACGATATGCCGGGGACATTGCCGGTATCGTGACGGCGAAAGTTTTTTCGCGTAACATCCAACTGATCTACACCGCCTCCAAGAGTTCCGATCCAGAGATTTTGCTGATGATCTTCCACCAAGCCGTAAATGCTTTTATTAGAAATTGAATTGGGATTATTCACATCGGGTTCGTAGTGGTTAAACCGATCACCAACCATCTGATTCAGCCCGCCCAGGAAAGTTCCAAACCATAAAGTTCCTTTCTTATCCTCCAATATCGAAATTATAATATCGGATGAAATACTCGCAGGATCATCCTTTTGATTCCGGTAAAGCCGGAAACTCTGGCTCTTTTTATCCCATTTCAACAGGCCGCTTCCATTGGTTCCTATCCATAAATTCCCCTCGCGGTCTTCGTAAATCGAGTTACAATCTTTCGTTTCCAAATTCGGATTATGATAAAAAAACAAAGGCGACTTATCGAATTTAAACATTCCCGGATGATAATATGATACTCCGTTTTTGTAAGTTCCCACCCACATGATGCCGGTGTTATCGCAAAATAAGCTGATAGCCGAATTTTGACTGAGGGAGTTCGGATTCATTGGGTCGTTGCGGAGCACGGTTACTCCGTTGGTCTTTTTATCAAAAATATTGATTCCTCCGTGGTCGGTAGCTATCCATATCCGTCCGTTTTGATCCTGAGCCACATCGCGCACAAAGTTGGAACTGATAAACTGGTCGAATGGCCCGTTAAATTCTTTCTTATCATTTCCGAAGAAAATCCATCGCGATTTTGTCATATCATAATACAAAATTCCCTTGTCGCTTATGCCAGGGAAAACCCACGGACAACCGTTGGAATCGAGAAAAAGGCTTTTGCCAATTGTAGAACCTTTGGCTTTATCCATTACATACTGATTCCGAAAATCCACGGTATTTGTTTTTTCGTTGAACCTTTCCAGCAAACCCGATTGGAACAAAACCCAGAAAAAGTCCTGCTCCACCCTGATGCTGTTAATTGTCCCGCTGCTAAGCGTATTGGGGTCGGAAGATTGTTTAAACCGACGGAGTTTCTTGCTTGTTACGTCGTATTTATACACGCCATCGCCTGAATGGTAAAAGTAATAATTCTTCCGATGGTCAATTTGAACCAAAGTGGGAGTGAAATTTATACCCAGGGGTGAAAGTATAAGTGAAAGGTTGCGGATAAATTTCTCGGTACGCACATCGTAAACCACATAATTGGGATTACTCTTTATCCATAGATTTCCCATTCTATCTTCTTGTATCTCCGAAATGGAATTGTATATTAAACTGGTCGTGTCGTTTTTTATCGACTTGTAAACCTTGACATGATAGCCATCATACCTGTTCAGTCCAAAGTTTGTACCTATCCACACAAAACCCCTGCTGTCTTTAAAAACACACTCAATCTGATTATTGGACAAACCATGCGTATTATCTAATCTGGCAAAATTATAAGTTTCGGCTCGTAGACCCACAGAAAGGAAGAGAGCGAAAGCCAACAAAGAGTATTTCATAAAAGAAAGTTTGTATTTGTTCATAACACAAATGTATGAAATTATTGTGTGTTCTAAAAAGATAATGCACGTTGTTATCATTTCGGGCCCTTACAGAAAACAAATCACCCCCATCGGTTATCAAATCCAGCCCGGGATAAAAACATTCCCCCCTATTGAAACGAATTTGGTATTGTATTTTTGTAAAGCCTTAAAAGTTAAATTCATTTTCCACATATACATATTATAAAAAATCATGAACAGGTATCGATTAATTGTGTTATTGTTGATTGTTGCTTCGTTGGCAGGATGCAACAGAGCCCCTTATCAGAAAAAAGCGGATGGAGTTATCATTTCTCTCAAACAATCTTCGCCCGGAGATGTACGAACCATTCGTTTACAATTAATTACAGATAATATTATACGTGTCACTGCAACTCCAACCAATAAAATAATTGATCAAAAAAGTCTGATTACTTCTTACACCAAAACGCAAACTTCGGGGTGGGATGTAGAGCAATCAGGCGATTCAGTTATTTTGCAAACCGCCAACGTCAAAGCACTTGTTTCTCTTGTCAGCGGCGAAGTTTCATTTACCGACATCAACGGAGATATTATCCTTCAGGAACAACGCGGCGGTGGTAAAACTTTTGCTCCTATCGAAGTGGAAGGAACCAAAGGATACAGTTTCCGTCAGGTCTTTGAATCGCCTGCCGACGAAGCTTTCTACGGTTTAGGGCAGCACCAGTCCGACGAATTCAACTGGAAAGGCCGTAACGAAGAGCTTTTTCAATACAACACCAAAGTTTCGGTTCCCTTTGTAATTTCCAATAAAAACTACGGCATTCTCTTGGACAATTATTCTATCACACGTTTTGGCGATCCACGTTCCTACTCCAATCTCGATCAATTTAAATTATTTGATAAAAACGGTAAAGAAGGTGGGCTAACTGCCATTTACATGCTAAACAAAGATCCGAAAAACGTTTTTGTTGAAAGACAGGAAGCCAATGTGGATTACGAAAACCTTCAGACAATTAAAAACTTTCCACAAGATTTCCCTTTTAATAATGCCGCCATCACCTGGGAAGGCGAACTGCAACCCAAAGAAAGCGGACTTTTTCGCTTCAATCTCTATTATGCCGGTTATACTAAAGTTTATCTCGACGACAGCCTGGTAGTAAAAGAACGATGGAGAACGGCATGGAATCCAAATAGTTTCAAATTTTCAGCTCAACTTGACAAGAATAAACGTCATAAAATTCGTATCGAATGGCAACCCGACGGAGGAGTATCTTATATTGGTTTGAAAGCCCTTTCACCCGTTCCCAGCGAAGAACAAGGCAAATTGTCTTTGTGGTCGGAAATGGGAAAACAAATGGATTATTATTTTATCCGCGGGAATAATGCAGATGAAGTTATCCGCGGCTATCGCATAGTTACGGGTAAAGCTCCTATTATGCCTAAATGGGCCATGGGCTTTTGGCAAAGCCGCGAACGTTACAAAACGCAGGATGAAATACTCGGTGCGTTGAAAGAATTCCGCCGTCGCCAGATTCCGATCGACAATATTGTACTTGACTGGAATTACTGGCCCGAAGATGCCTGGGGAAGTCACGAGTTTGATAAAAACCGTTTCCCTGACCCAAAAGGAATGGTCGATTCCATTCATGCCTTGGATGCGCGAATTATGATTTCAGTCTGGCCTAAATTCTACGAAACCACCGAACATTTCAAGGAATTTAAGAACAAAGGCTGGATGTACATGCAGGCAATAAAAGACAGTATCAAAGACTGGGTAGGTCCGGGTTATGTAGGTTCTTTCTACGATGCATATTCGGCCGAAGCACGTAAACTTTTCTGGAAACAAATGAAAGATCATCTTTACACGCTTGGCATTGATGCCTGGTGGATGGATGCCAGCGAACCGAATGTTCGCGATTGCACGGACATGGATTATCGCAAATCACTTTGCGGACCGACAGCACTTGGAAGTTCAACTGAATTTTTCAACGCTTATGCACTGATGAATGCCGAAGCCATATACGATGGACAAAGAAAAGAAGATAACAATACACGTGTATTTTTGCTTACCCGTTCGGGTTTTGCCGGATTGCAACGATATTCTACTGCTACCTGGAGTGGCGACATTGCCACCCGTTGGGAAGATATGAAAGCCCAGATTCCTGCAGGAATCAATTTCTCGATGAGCGGAATTCCCTACTGGACAATGGACAATGGTGGTTTCTGTGTCGAAAAACGCTATGAAAGCGCACCGGAAGGCTCAGCCGATCGCGACGAATGGCGCGAGCTGAACGTTCGCTGGCATCAGTTTGGCGCTTTTGTTCCGCTGTTTCGTACGCACGGACAATTCCCTTATCGCGAACTATGGAACATTGCCCCGGAAACACATCCTGCCTACAAAACAATGTTGTATTACACTCAACTTCGTTATCGCTTGATGCCTTACATTTACTCCATGGCCGGGAAATGTTATTTCGACGATTATACTTTGATGCGCGGTTTGGTTATGGATTTTCCACAGGATAAAAATGTGTTGAATATCGGCGACCAGTATATGTTCGGTTCCGGGTTGATGGTTTGCCCTGTTTACGAATACAAAGCCCGTACACGCGAAGTGTATTTCCCCGAAGGTGCCGGTTGGTATAATCTGAATGATGGAAAATTCATTGCCGGAGGACAAAAGCAAAATGTGGTTGCACCTTACGACCGAATGCCGGTATATGTGGCTGCAGGAAGCATTTTGCCGTTGGGAGATGTGATTCAAAACACAACGCAGACCCAAAACGACCTGACCATTTATATTTATGCCGGTAAAAACGGAACTTTTTCATTGTACGAAGATGAAAACATAAATTACAATTATGAAAAAGATGCTTTTTCAACCATCGAATTTGCATACAACGATCGGGATAAAACATTAACTATCGGAAACCGGAAAGGTAATTTCAACGGCATGATTAAGGAACGTGATTTTAATCTTATCCTGGTGGAACAAGGAAAACCTTCGGGTATCGATAACGCATCAAAAAAGGCAAAAACCATACATTATAGTGGTGCAAAAGTAGAAATTAACCTGCAATGATATATGAATTCGAAAAATACGCTTCGCGATATAAAAAAGACAGGGGACATTGGTACTTAGGACATTCGACATAAGATTATAAAAAATCAACACTAATTATTAACTTTAAATTAATATCAATTATGAATGAAAATCACGTGATTCAATGTGTTCGAAGGGTAAAAAAAGGCCTTTTGAACAAGTATGTAATCTTTGCGGTGATGCTATGTTCGTTTGGACTGGTTGCTGCTCAGAATTCTGACGGGAAAGTTTCAGGGATTGTTTTGTCCGATACCGACGGTGAGCCGCTAATAGGCGTTAGCGTTTTGGTGAAAGGGACAACACAAGGAACTATTACCGATTTAAACGGAGCTTTTTCGCTTAAAGCAAAAAAAGGTGAAGCGCTTGTTGTTTCGTATGTTGGCTTTATAACCCAAAACGTGCCAATCAGTGATTCGCAATTAACTATCCGATTGGTAGAAGACTCAAAAAGCCTCGACGAAGTAATAGTTATAGGCTATGGAGTTCAAAAAAAGAAACTTGTTACCGGTGCTACTGTACAAGTGAAAGGAGATGAACTGCAAAAATTAAACACAATGAGTCCTTTACAGGCATTACAGGGAAAAACTCCTGGGGTGAGCATTTCGTCTACTTCCGGCCAGCCGGGATCAGACATGAAAGTAACTATTCGTGGACTTGGTACAGTTGGAAATTCCGGCCCCCTTTATATTATTGATGGTATAGAAGGAGATATTTCAGTGTTGAATGCTTCGGACATCCAATCCATCGACATATTGAAAGATGCTGCTTCGGCAGCCATCTATGGCGCCCAGGCAGCTAACGGCGTTGTATTGGTAACTACCAAACAAGGGCAAGCCGGCAAAGGACAAGTATCGTTCGATGCCTATTACGGCGTACAGAATGTGAACCGCAAAGCCAATATGTTGAATGCAGAAGAGTATAAAACAATTATGGATGAGCAAGCGCTTAACTCCGGTTCTTCTGTTTATGATTGGGCTTCAATGGGAGATTTGGCCGATACCGACTGGGTTAGCCAGATGTTTAAGGACAATGCAAAAACAGAAAACTATTCATTAAATGTTAATGGCGGCTCCGATGCTTCTGTGTATTCGCTTTCGTTGAACTATACTTCGCAGGAAGGTGTCGTGGGCGGTTCTGCTGTTTCTAATTACGAACGATATGGTTTCCGTGTCAACACAGAGCACCGACTTTACAAGGATGTTTTAAAAGTTGGGGAACACCTGAATTTTAATTATATGAAAAATACGGGTGTCAATGTAGGCAATCAATATAACAATACACTTCGTGGAGCATTTGCTACTTCTCCGCTTTCTCCTGTTTACAGCGACAATAACATCTATGACAGCCCATACAATGATACAAGTAACTCAACATGGTATAAAGGAGACGGTAACCCTTACGGATCGATGATGACCAATACAAATAATGCAAATGATAATCAGAAGTTGATGGCCGATATTTACGCGGAATTACAACCGATCAAAAATCTGAAAATCAAATCTACGTTAGGGATTAATTATTATGCTTCGGAATACCGCAGCTTCAGTCCGCTTTATCAGCTTTCTATTTATTCTTATAACAAACAACATACGACCACTTCTCAGAATATGAGTAAAGGCCATACGATAACGTGGACCAACACAGCCGGTTATGATTTTAATATTAACGACGATCATGCTTTTAATGCCTTGATCGGTATGGAATCTGTTCGTTATCAGGGAACATATCTGTCAGCTTCTAACTGGAATCTGTTATCTCAATTCAACGATTTCTCTCATGCGTATCTTGATAACACTACAGGCCAGGCATACAAGGATGAAGACGGAAATATAGTGGAAACCAGAACAGTGAATGGAAAGCCTGAAACCATATACCGCCGTGTATCCTATTTCGGTCGTTTGGGATATAGCTATCTGGAAAAATACATGCTGAATGCTACTGTTCGTGCCGATGGTTCTTCTAAATTTGCGGCGGGACATCGTTGGGGATATTTCCCATCACTATCTGCCGGTTGGGTAATAACTAATGAAGATTTTATGGAAAGCTCAAAAAGTTGGTTGGATTTCCTGAAGTTCCGTGCCAGTTGGGGTCAGGTCGGTAATCAGGATATTGATGCTTTCCAATATGCTTCTCCTATTAATACTTCTACAGGCTACAGTGGCAGTAATCCTGCCGCATACTATGTATTCGGTACTGAAGGAACTAATGTTGCTGGCGCTTATCCAAGTCGTTTATCGAACGAAAATTTGAAGTGGGAAACTTCCGAGCAAACCAATATTGGTATTGATGCCCGATTCTTGAAAAACCGCTTAGGAATGAATGCTGATTTCTATGTAAAAGCGACGAAAGACTGGTTGGTACAGGCGCCTATTCTGGCAACAGCAGGGGCAGGCGCTCCTTATATTAATGGGGGAGACGTAAAGAATACAGGTGTTGAATTGGCTTTGGACTGGAACGACCATATCGATAAATTCAATTATCATGTTGGTATTAATGGCGCTTATAACAAAAATGAAGTGGGCAATATACCTACTGAAGATGGGATCATTCACGGCGCCACCAATATGCTTTACGATAACTCGGAAGAGTTTTATCGTGCCGAGAACGGACACGCTATCGGATACTTCTGGGGATATAAAACAGCCGGTATTTTCCAAAGCGAACAGGAAATTGCTGATTGGAAAGCCGCCGGAAATGGAATATTGCAAGCCAATGTGAAACCGGGCGATGTTAAATATGTAGATGTAGTGAAGGACGGTGTGATAAATGCTGAAGATAAAACCGATTTAGGTAACGGAATGCCGGACTTTACTTTTGGCTTAAACTTGGGCTTCGATTACAAAGGATTTGATTTTGCAGTTAATGCAAATGGCGTGATGGGAAACAAGATTGTTCAATCTTATCGTAACCATGCTAACAAACAGGCAAATTACACCACTGCTATTCTTGATCGTTGGACAGGTGAAGGTACTTCTTACAGAACGCCTCGTGTAACCGAAAGTAATATAAACTGGCAATTCTCAGATCTTTACTTACAGGATGGCGATTTTCTTCGTATAAGCAACATTACGTTGGGCTACGACTTTGCCAAGTTGATCAAAAACAAATACATTAGCCAGTGTAGACTTTATGGTTCTGTACAGAACGCATTTACATTCACCAAATACACCGGAATGGATCCTGAAATTGGTTATGGAACGGATAAATGGGTATCGGGAATCGACCTTGGTTATTATCCACGCCCTACAACTTATCTGGTTGGTGTTAATCTTAAATTCTAATATTTAAAACAAAGAATTATGAATAAGTTCAAATTAAATATACTGGTGTTGGGGGCAATGATAATCAGTTTTGCTTCTTGCTCCGAAAGTTTTTTGGATGTTGAACCGCAGACATCCATCCTTGATCAGAACTTTTATAAAACCGAAGCCGATGCCGAGATGGCTTTGGTTGGATGCTATGATGGTTATCAACGGACTTCATCCAATGGTAATCTTTCATTTTATGTGATTTCTGAAGTGCTTTCCGATAATTGTTTCGGCGGAACGGGAAATACCGATGGCCGCGGTTATCAGGCTCTGGACCGCTTTGATATTTCTCAATCACCTTCGGACAATAACTTGTTCAATGGTACGTGGGGCGATTATTATGCAGGTATTTTCAGATGCAACACCTTGTTGCTGAAGTTACCCGATATTGCTTCATGGACTTCTGCCGATGAGGCTGTGATTACTGCAACCCGCAGTCGCATCGAAGGCGAAACGCGTTTCCTGCGTGCAATTATGTACTTTGATTTGGTTCGTCTTTTCGAGAAAGTGCCGTTGCTGACAGAGCCTACAACTGACAATGTAGCCCAGGCCGATCCGGCTGAAACCTATAAATTGATTGTTGAAGATTTGAAATTTGCCGCTGCAAATATCCCTGCAACTGCTTATCCGAAAGCTAACGCTGTAACAAATGACGGTCGTGTTACCAGTTATGCTGCCAAAGCTATGCTGGCTCGTGTTTACTTGTTCTATACAGGATATTATGCTAAAGATGATTTAGGTGTAACTAAAGCAGAAGTACTGGCTGGATTGGAAGATGTGATTGAAAGCCATGAGTTTGAATTATTGGAAGATTACAAATCTCTTTGGCCTGCCTCAAGTTATGTTGCTAATGCTACGGAAAACACCTTGGATAAATCGGGTTATGCCGGAAAGGGGAACAAGGAAACCGTGTTTGCCCAAAAGTTTAATAATACCCAGGATTATAATGGGATGATGGATGGTAACCGTTGGCTCGTTATGATGGGTATGCGTAACACAAACTGGTCTCCTTATGGAAAAGGCTGGGGCGCTTGTACTGTAAATCCGTCGCTTGTAACAGCTTATGCAGCAGGCGATGCCCGCAAGGTGGCTTCCATCATCGATATAGCCGGCGAAGGCATAGACAAAACTTTCGATTTTAAAGATCAGCGCGAATATACCGGTTATACCGTGAAAAAATATACCCCGACAGCTTTGCCCGATGGCACATCCGACACCGGAGGCTCTAATGACTTTCAGATTTCTCAGGATCAGGATTTCGTAGTGATTCGTTATGCCGATGTATTGTTGATGGCTGCCGAATTAGGATCGGCTAATGCAGTTACATATTATAATGCAGTACATACCCGTGCCGGACTGACAGAAAAAACATCGGTTACTAAAGATGATATTTTGAATGAACGTCGGTTTGAATTTGCTTTTGAAGGACTTCGCTACTGGGATTTGCTTCGCCAGGGACTTAGCACTGCAGCTTCTACCATTGCCCAAACCCAAAATGTATTAAGCGGAAAAGCAAATGATGTGGTTACTATTACTGCTGGTAATATTACAAAAACAAGGGGTTTCATGCAAATTCCGAATACCCAGATTACACTTTCCAATGGTGTGCTGGTGCAAAATGCAGGTTGGTAATAAACTTTAAAAATGACAATATTATGAATAAGATATTTAAATTATTTTCTCTGTTGTCCATAGTGGCAATAATGTTTACATCTTGTTCGCCCGAAGAGTTTGCTTTGGGTACAAAAGATGTAAAGTCGGAAGATTTGGTAGAAGGCATTGCTTTCAAGATTGAGCATGATGCTACCAATCCGAATATCGTCTATCTGACGAGTTTGATGGGAACTCAATATACTCCGTTGTGGAATCATCCACAGGGACGTAGTCAGGAACAGAAGGTCACGTTGAAAATGCCTTTTGCAGGAACCTACAATGTGCAATTTGGCGTTCAAACCCGTGGTGGAGTTGTATATGGCGACACAGTGACTTTTAATGTTGAAAATATGTATGCCGAATTCGTAAGCGACCCGATGTGGACTTTGATTTCGGGTGGTGCAGGACAGGAAAAAACATGGTACCTCGATTTGGATGCAAATGCGGTAAGCAGGTATTTTATAGGACCACTCTATTTCTATGGGACAGAAGATAACTGGAAGAGTGCTGCCTTGTATGCCGAAGGGAAGTCTGGAGATTATGTAAAAGAAACATTAGGTATTACCGACTCATGGCATTGGGATCCCGATTATAAAGGCAATTCATGGCTAATGAGTGCTGTGGATTTTGGTTCAATGACATTCAATCTGAAAGGCGGTGCGAATGTAGTAGTTGAACATACATCTATACCAAGCCTTGGTACACAAACAGGCAAGTACTTAATTGACACCGAAAATTATTCAATGAAAATTCAGGATGCTGGCATTCTTCATGACAGTGGACGTAATGGTGTGGTTTTGAACTGGGGCGATATTAAAATTTTATCATTAACTGAAAATACTATGCAATTAGCCGTTTTACGTGATGCTGCACTCTCGGGCGAAGGTGCTTGCCTTTTGGTTTATAACTTTATTAGTAAAGATTATAAAGACAGCTGGACGCCTCCAGTGACTGTAGAACCTGAACCTACATTGCCTGATGGTTGGCAAACCGATATCTCCCAAACTGTTTCGAAGAGTGTTAAATGGGTACTTTCGCCTTCAACTCCGTTTAACTGGGCAAATTTGGATGGTTCGTTGATGAACACAGGCTGGACATCTGCTGATAAATATGATAGCTGGACAGGATATAATGCAGCTGCTGCTGCTAATTTTGCTAACTTCTCTCTGACACTGAATTCTGAGACTAACACGGCTGTTTATGTTGCTCCTGACGGAAAATCTACAACAGGTTCTTATACATTGGATAATAAAGGAGTCTACACCTTTGCCGGGATTACACCTAACTTTGTAATTTGTGGTGGTTGGGTAACCCTTGCAACAACAGATGCCAATCAATGGCGTATCACTAAAATTGAAAAAGACCCGACGGGCGCCGTTTCTGGTATGTGGGTTGGTAAACGCGATCCGCTTAAACCTGAATATATGGTTTATCATTTAATTCCTCAATTGGGTGGTGGAACTGTCGATCCATTGGCAGCTTGGAAAAAAGCATTGGTTGGTAAAACCTTTAAGCCCGATATAGCCTGGTTTGTGGATTGGTTGAATTTCGATTTGAGCGGTGGATGGACCAGCGCCACCACCTTTGGAACCGACTACACATCGAACAGTTGGGTATGGACTCAAAAAACCAGCGACATTGCCAAAAGTGCAAGCATTAAATTTGAAGCAAGCGGCTCTGATATTAAAGCTACTTTTACACAGGATTTATATGATGCAGGTGGAAATGTAACTACTGCCGGATATACCGTTTCCGGTAAAGTGACCATTAAACCCGATGTCCCATCTCTCACATTTGAATTCCCGCTTGTTAATTATACGGGCAGTCCCGGATCGTGGCTAAATACGACTAATCCTAAGGGAGCTAACTGGACAACACCCCTGACGCTGAACGAATGGATTTTTGTGTCTCATGGAAGTTCGAGTCTTGGCACCATTGACACTGACGGATTCTGGTTGGGATGTGTTTCTAATGCAACAGGAGCCGGCGATAGTAAGAATGAAGTATTAGGATTCCATTTTGTTTTAGCTAACTAATTTATAAACAAAAAAGAGGCTGCCTTGAAAATTCAGGCACCCTCTTTTTTGACAAAGCTTTTATGAGATATTTCCCTTTTCCCTTTTTTATAATTTTCTGTTTTGTGGCAATGAGCGCCTGCAATAAACAAACGCAGGAAGAGCAGAAACCAGAACAATTTGAGGATGCCTTTAATACATCGCAAGAACTTCAGGAGAAAGCAGTTGCCGATTCCGGCTTTGCAAATTCAGAGGAATATCGTTCTCAAATGGAGAATGCAAGTATTGAAATGTCAAAAAAGACTTTCAATATGAATGAAAATGAAAAAATGTTACTGGAGTTTGAGGTTTCTCTGAAAAAGTTGAAACAATATACGGATCAATTAAAACAACATCCTGAATTGTCGAAGGATGCTTCTTTTATGGGGAAAGTTCAGGTTAAAGCCGCAAAGGTGAGGGAGCTTCAGCAAAGTTTGAAAAAAGTAAACTTAACCCTGCTTGAGAAAGAAAAATTTAGTGAATTATGTCATCAGTAACAGTGGCTTATTTCTTTTTTTATAGATTTGTACTTCAATAAACAGACAATAATCCACAGAAAACATATTGGTTCAAAAAATGAAAAATTTTAAAAAATATTTGTCTCCGGTTGTCATCCTGCTTTTGATGATTCTCTTTTCCTCTTGTAAAAACGAGCCCATACTGGAACCCGAAATCATATTGGCAAAAGAAGAAATAAGCTTTGATAAAGAGAGCGGGACATCCATACTGGCCATCAAAACGAACGTAGCATGGACAGCTGCCAGTTCCCAAAGTTGGTGCACTCTTTCACCGGCAAACGGAGAAGCAGGTACAAAACAAATAACGGTGGCCGTGACCGAAAACACAACAAATGCCGCACGCGAAGCCAGCATTAGCATTACTGCCGGTTCACTTACAAAACAAGTGAAGGTAACACAGGAATTAACGAATACTTTGACTATCGCTCAAAAAGAATATAATTTAGAATCCGCCGCAACAGAAATCATTGTGAATATTGAATCTGTTTTGCCCTATACAAGCGCAATCCAATCGGATTGGATCTCGTTGAAATCAACATCCGTTGATAATAAGACACTCACTTTTTCTATTGCCGAAAACACATCGACGGTATCCCGCGAAGGCGCCGTCACCTTTACTTCCGGCACATTGAGCGAAACAATTAAAGTTCGTCAGGCAGCAAAAACCATCGGCATTCCGGCTGACAATACCGGCATGGGAAGCGATGCGCTGGTATTGGCAAAGAAAATGAACATAGGTTGGAATGTAGGAAATTCACTCGAAGCGACCGGCAGCGAAATCGCCTGGGGCAATCCTAAAATCACAAAAACTTTGATTGATGCTGTAAAAGCAGCAGGTTTCAATGCCGTTCGTATTCCCTGTGCGTGGGATAGTTATATCGAAAATCAAACTACCTGCAAAATCAAGGACAGTTGGTTGGCACGTGTGAAAGAAGTGGTGGATTATTGTGTTGACAATAACATGTATGCCATTCTTAACATTCACTGGGATGGCGGCTGGCTAGAGGAAAATCCGACCTACGCCAAGCAGGCCGAAGTGAATGCCAAACAAAAAGCATTATGGGAACAGATTGCCGTGTATTTCCGCAATTATGATGAACATTTGCTTTTTGCAGGGACAAATGAGGTACATGCCGGTTACGGTACGCCTACTGCCGAAAACAATACGGTGCAACAATCGTATAACCAGACTTTTGTAGATGCCGTTCGATCGACAGGAGGACGGAATGCTTACCGTAACCTGATTATCCAGGCTTACAATACCAACATAGACCATGCGGTTAACTTTCTCAAAATTGCCACCGACAAAATTGCCAATCGATTAATGGTGGAGGTACATTATTACGATCCATGGGATTTTTGCGGTGATTCAGGCAGTGGTATTTATCTGTGGGGGGCTGAATTTGCTCAATATGGCAAAGTATCTACATGGGGACAGGAAAGCTATGTGAAAACACAGTTTGCCAAAATGAAAACCAGTTTTGTCGACAAGGGTTATCCGGTTATTTTGGGTGAATATGGCGCCATCCGCCGCTCGTCAATCACCGGCGATGCACTCGCGCATCACTTGGATTCACGTGCTTTTTATTATCAATACGTCACCGAACAAGCCAAGAAATACGGCATGGTTCCGTTTTATTGGGACAATGGTGGAACCGGAAATAACGGATTCGCACTCTTTAACCGCTCCAACGGAACTACTTTCGATCAACAAGCTTTAAACGGGCTTATTACTGGCGCCGCAACCGGCATATACCCGTTCTGAAAAGATAAGTGTTTTTCGTAGTTTTTTAAAGATTTTTTCTCTGTAGGTTTTTTAGTAAAATAGGTATTACGTTGATCGATAAACCCCATCCGGTTGTGAAACCGGACGGGGTTTTATTTTTAAATCAGGATATAAAATTATAATTCGCTGAATTTTCTGTTTTTCAAAAAAACGGATCACTTATTTTATTAATGCCGAAAACCTTTTCAGAGTTTCCAGGTAATAATAGGCACAACTCGTTACTTTGTTTCTAAGACATACACCATTTGAGCGTTTGATTGCGCGACGCCTTCGGCATCCGGTTGTTCTGCTTTTTGGACAAAGATATGCAATTGTTTTTTGTTTTTCCACAATTCCGTATCGAATGAAGGTTCCCATGCCCCGACTCCGAAATCAGTCAAATCGGTAATTATCCATTTGTTTTTGGATATGTCGGCGCAAAATCCCATCGATACTTTTTCGTCCCGTTCGCTGTCGCGAAACAACAAGCGGACCGAAGCTTTTTCTCCTTTTCCATCAACCAATATCTGCGGGCGCGAAATCGGAATACGCTTCGTACCCATGCCGCTTAACGAAAAAGCCGTTTGCCGGAAATTGGTATTTATTACTTTCCACCCGTCGCCGGCTTTGTATATTAAATGGTATTGGGGGATTTCCGAGCCCGTTTCGCGCCAGTAAGAGGCAATAAAAGGATTTCCTTTATCGTCAGTCGTCATCGAAGTTTGGTTGATCAACTCGCTGTTTTGCGGAATGCGGCAGACATATTCCGCAGTAGATGCATTTACAGGTAAAACGTATTTTTCACCGGTCGATTTTTCCCAACTTTTTCCACCGTCGGTAGAACGAGCGTAACACATATCGTGATTGCTGGCCACATTGGGCGACGAACGCCATACCCACGATACATGAATCGTTCCGTTTTTATCCACGCAAGCTTGCCAGTAGGCATTTTGCCGGCCTTCGCCGTCAATCAGATTGGCATGCAGTTGCGACCATGTTTTTGTTTTCAGGGCATAGCGGTTAATAGCCAGATTCCCTTTCCCCGATCGCCCATCCCGATACATAAAAATCAAATCGCCATCCGGCATTTTGTAAAATTCGGGATACGTTACATTAGTTTCATACGAACCTGTCATGGAAATCTTATCAGTCAATTCCAACGAAAAAGGAGCTATGGAACGTGCATAATTCAAGGCATTGCCATGATGATCCCATGCTACATGCAAATACCCGCCGCCATCCGACATGATACTTATGGAATTATGCGCATCTTTCACATTTCCCCCAAAAGCGGTCTCTGATATTTCCCACTTTGCAGAACAAAGTTTTCGTTTTCCTAAAACCATTTTCCCTGCGGGATTGTAGAATGCTATAAATTGCGTGTTTTTAGAGCTGACTAATGAGTTTTTCCGAAAAACCACCACGTTCACCGAATTGTTTGCCCAACCGTCGGCAACAGGGATAAGTTCAGGTTGTGCGACAGCCTGTAATGCAAAGCAAACTGCCAGACAAATTATAAATCCGCATTTTTTAAGTATATCCATGATTTTTAAGTCAATAAGATTAATTAGTCGGCTCAAAAAAATCTAAAGTCCGTGAATTGTATCTGTCGCTCCTCCTCTTATTTTGTGCCGTTGTTTTGAAGTGTTGAAAATACACAAATAATTTGAACGGAATATGCCGGAGTGAAAACTTTTTGCTATTTTTTTAATTTTTAAAAATAAGAAGGAAACAAACCCTTGCCTGCTGTTGCATCATCTCCCCAAAAAGGACACTCCCCGTAAACCAATATAAGTTACGGGGAATGGTTATTATCTTATGAATTTGGCTGTGTGGCGGTATTCGTTATTTTGTACTTTCACGATAAATACCCCTTTGCCGGCTAAGTCCAGGTTCAGGCGATCTCCTTTTGCATTTTGCTGATATATACAAACTCCGGTACTTGTATAAATCCGTACGGTTTCGTTGCCTTTCAACCCCCAAATCAGTATGTTTTCGTTATTCACCGTAAGATGAATGCCGGGCTGAAGAGTTGTTTTTAATGCCGTGCCCGTAGTGGTTTGCACATCAATTGTTTCGGAATAACCCGAAACAGAACTTTCCAGTGTTGAGCGAACCTTGTAATAATAATCTGTTTGTTCATTTAATCCGGCCGCCTCGAATTGATTGCCTGTAACAGCTTCGTTTTTATACACATAAACCGTATCCTGGCTTCCATAAGTGGCTACCACATCATCTATGGCAAGATTGCCGGAAGACTTATGGTAAATAAACCGGAAAGCATTCATTGCCTGCGATTTTGTAAAAGTATGAACGGGATATGCTTTTGTTGTATTCACATAAATAATGCTGTCAATCCGTGTCCACACGCCATTGCTCAGCCCATAAACGCCCAGCGAGTTGGTTCCTACCGAAGCAAACCGATACATAAAACTCAGTTTAGAAACCGGCGCCGGATAGGTTTTGGTTTGAAGCCATTCCCCGTTATTTTTTAAAGCAACGGATGGAGGAGCTATTCCTGAGCTGGTTGAAGTGGTATAATTGCCGCTTGCAGTGCCTGTCCATCCTGATGGCAAAGGAGTTCCTGCCGAACTGACACCGGTAAATTCTTCGGTTTCGGTGGTCTCGGCTTGTCCGCTTAAAGTAAATACATCGAGCAAATAACCTGTGGCGTAAAGCGCATCTTCCCAGTTGGCCATAAAGCTGTTTGAACTCACATTCATTGCTTCCATAGCTACCGGGGCATCCAGGCCTGATGTATGAATCTGCATGGTATTGATGGCGGTGGTGTTTCCGCCGGGGCGGACGGCTTCGACACGGTAAGTGTAGGTTTTGTCCGGTAAAAGGTTTTGTGCATTGTAAGAAGTGGCGGTTCCGGCAGAATAATTTTGTAATAAATAAACGCTCGATGCTTCAAAATTAACCGAATGGCTTCCTGCTTTATCAAAATAATCTGCCGGATAGCTTTCCCATTCCAAAGGATTAAAAGTACTCAACGGATGAGTTACTGTCGGTTTACGTTTCAGAGTCAAGTCCAGTCCCCAGATTACATCTGCCCCTGCATTGGCATGTCCTGCCATATCGATGGTTACCCCGCTGCGCACCAGTTGAATGGCATCGTTTCCGTTAAATTGTAAAAGGGAGTCGACCGACAAATTGCTTTTGGCTATCAGGGTGGTATTCGTTGCATCTTTGTGCCGGATAACGTAAGTACTGTTATTTGCCAACGTTCCGTTCAATTTGAGTGTCGAACCGAAATCTCCGGCACCGTTCGATTGTTTTTGCAAAGTGTATTTCGATAAGTCGACCGATTTTCCCGTTCCGTTGTATAATTCAATGGCTTTATTCCAACTGCTTCCCTCCATGTAAGAACTGATAATCAAGTCGCCTGCCTGTTGATCTCCCTGATAAAGGTTCAACAGGTAACCGGTGGCTTGCGGATCGGATATCCATTTCAAATTACCGCCAACCGGTGTGATTTCATCGGGTTCGAGCGTTATAAAATCGGCTGAAGCCAGGGCTTTTAAAGGTATTTCAAGCGCCGGGACGAGTCCTCCGTTTTCAATTATAAGCGTATCGCGGAAGAAACCGCTTATCGCAGGCGAAAAACCGAGTGATACATTCGCCCCGTTTAATACCTCAGCTGCCGGAATGCTTGTTCTGGAAAGGGAAAATGCCGTTGTGTTGTTTTTTAGCCTGGCCGATACATCGGAGCTGATATTCACCCCCTGGATTTGCAGGTTGCGTGTACGGGAATCGTTTTGAAGTATCACGCCGAAATCAATGCTTTCACCACGACGGGGCGTTAGCAAAAAGGCTTCGGTTTCATCGGGAAAAGGAAATACCCGGGTAGTATCAGCTCCCCAGATATATTCCACGAGGTCGGGATAATCAATAAAAGGATTGCGATTGCCCTGAATATTGTAAACTGCTTCTATACGGTTACGCTCCTTGGCGCTTACCGGGTCCTGGCGGTGCCATTTCAGCAACAATTCCTTCGCCCAGGATTTCCACACCGGATAAGTATTGTTGTTCATCATAGGCGATTGCCAGAGCGGCGCCAGATTTTCGTAAACCGTAGCGATATAAAAATACGAACGGGCAAAATCGCCTTTGTATTCATCGGCAGGTTCGAAGCAACCGTCGGTATATGCCGTACCAAAGCCGTTTTTGCCAACTTTGCTCACCCCATTGTCGAGCGAGGGTGTTCCGGTAACTTCGCCCAGCGGCAGGTTGTTCTTGGTGGAATTGGTAACGCCATCGGCCGGATATAAATGAAACAGGTCTTTATAGGCATTGTTTTCGTGCGCTCCCCACCAGCTTTTGGGCAACGAATGCTCGATATGCATTCCGCTAACCGCGGCAAAACCATTGAACATGCGTACCGTGGAAGAATACATATCCACCACCGAACCATCCGCATTTCGATCGGTATAGTAAAAACCTTCCCAGGTGAAACCTGTGCCCCCGCCATAATCGAGCACATGCAACGGCGCACAGTAAGCATGCAGTGCCGTTTTAAGTTCCGCCTTGCTTTTGTTTCTGGCAAAATAATAGTAACCGGAGGGGATGGTTGCAAAAACCTGTGAGTAAGCAAAAACAGCTATACTCAAACCGATGAACTTTTTAAACCGACTTGCAGGCATGGCTAATATAGTATTATTATTTTCAATTTATTTATTCACTACAAATTTCTGAACTGTTTTTTTGTTGCCTGTACTTAATTGAAGCAGGTACATACCGTTTTGGAGTTGTTCGGTCGATACGGTTTTGGAAATGTTTAATTGATTTTTAGCTAAAACCTGTCCGTTCAGATTAAATACGGTATAGGTAATATTTCGCTCTTCCGTATTGATTCTCAATTCGTTTTGTACGGGATTGGGCGAAACCGAAAATTCAATACTAAACTCATCTATCCCCGAAGTGATTGACCAGGGTTCTCCTTTTTTTGTTCCCCAGATATATTCGGCCAATTCGGGATGGTCAATAAAAGGATTACGGTTGTTCTGAATGGTTTCTACCGCATTATTCCGGTTGGTCTCTTTTGAACTTACCGGATCCTGTCTATTCCATTTTAGAAACAATGCTACTGCATAAGAGGTAAAACCTAGATTTGAAGAACTGTATACAGCTGTTCCTTCGCTGGTCCAATTTTCGCATAAACCGGCATAGCAAGTCGCCATATACATGTAGGTACGGGCAAAATCACCCTTAAATTCATCTATCGGTTCGAAAACTATCCCCGAATAACCTGAAAAACTTGATGATCCCTTTTTGCTACCATTGCCGGAAATATATGTAGCCGAAGCAACTTCCCCGTAAGGATAATTTGCCCGTTCGCCATTCACTTTTGTATCAGTAGGATATACATTAAAAAGGTCGCTGTACATTGGGGATGCTCCGCCAAACCAACTTTGGGGGGTTGTATGTTCACGGTTATAATTGGTGCATTCAGGAGGATTACCTCCACTATGGTTTTCATCTACCGAGAAAGTAAAATTACAATTGGAATACATGTCCCATATTTTTCCAGTAGCAGGATTGATATCTGTAGTTCCATAGGCAGTGTATAAACCTGAGTAGCTTGTTACACTTTGACCATTTGTAATAATTGATTTCAGCGAAGTACGAAGTGCAGCATCCGTTTTTTCTACAGCGGCATCGTAATATCCGGCTTTGGGTTGTGCCGCTACCAGTAATGGGAAAAGCAGCAATAATAAGTAAAGTTTTTTCATTCGATCGGTTTTATAAAAAGAAGGGTTGCAAATGTAAGGAATATGTTTGAAAAAACATTAACTTCACAGAACTTTAATACTAACCCCGTATAAGAACACCGAAACTGCAGCCGGTTGAGGTGAATCCTGGCGGTTTTCCGTTTGGTATTCAGATGTTTATGTTATAGTCCGACAGGTCGGAATCCGCAAAATTGTACGTCTTTTCTCGGTTTGTTTTTTTTTGAACTTTTACACATCCAAACCTGTCAGATTTCAAAAATATGACAGGTTTATAAGCAGGATCTAAGTACATGACAAAAAAATAATAGGAACGCGGATAAAGCGGATAACACGGATGTTAGCTGATTTATAGTTATCAATGAAACGGATTAAATCCTGATTATATTTACTATGTAAATGACGGATGATCGGTCACGGTTGAAAATCAGCTGACTTCGCTTGTGAAGTTTAAATCTGTTATTGAATCCGGAATATTTCAACCGCGCTAATCAGTTTAATCCGACTTATCCGCGTTCCTATTCTTACAAATTATTGTAGCAATTATTTAATTTCCTGCATAATACATTTTTTGTCATGTGCTAAAAAACAGGATAGGAAACTACAATTAAGAACTTACTTCAACAACTCGTCGATTACCTGCGTCATTTTACGAAATTCTTCCACGTTGTACAAGCGGGTAAGCATAACAATTTTCCCGGTTTTGTCTATAATAACATTCCTCGTGATGCCGGCTTCGCGTTGCGCATACAGTGCAAAGATGTCGGCTTTCGGGTCAAGTCCGACAGGGTAGGTTATTTTAGCGCTTTCCACAAATTTCAGTACCGTTTCGAGCGGTTCGTCGCGGTCGATAGCAAGCAGGGCAAAGTTGGGGTTTGTTTTGTGTTTCTGCCAAATGTCGCTTTCGATAAAAGGCATTTCCTTGCGGCACACGCTACACCAGCTGGCAGTAAATTGCAACATGATTACTTTCCCTTTTAGTTCTGAAATCCTGGTTGTCTTTCCATCGGTAAGTTTCATGCTGAAATCGGGAGCCGCATCGCCCACTTTGACGATATAACCGCGGTCGTCGGGAGTCTGGGCGAAACCGCCGAGCGAACATATCATGGCAAAAAATAAAATTAGTTTTTTCATTGTGAGTTTGTTTTTGGAATTTGGATACAAATGTAATAATTTACTTTCAGGTATTGTCCCTAAAATAATGACTCATCCGCCAACCTGAAGTTGACGGATGAGTACCTTGCTTAGAAATTTTGAAAATTAAAAAATATTATTTTCACAAATAATGCGTGATAATTCTTTTTTAAAGAATTACTTATTGGTTATAAATATCGTTTTAAGTGGATTTACTCCGGTTGCAAAAGTATATTGCAGCTTTCCGTCCTGATCAAAACAATACATTTTTCCGGCATTTACATAATCGGTTTCGCCGATGTAAATATCCTTGCTGATCGGATCCACATCGATGGAGTAAGGAATTCGTTCAACAGCATCCGATGCGATGAAACTGGATTTTGAAATCCTTTCGTTTTTCACATCGTAAACGGTGTATGTTTTATCTACGACCGTCGAGTTGGCATCATATCCGAAATAGTAGATATACGCATAATCGCCGTCAATGGTGAAATTATAGGCTTTTACATCGCTGATGGCAGTAACTTTGCCGGTTCCGGCTTCGATGCGTTGCAGCGTGTAAGGTATATCATAGTAATTTCCTATCGAAAGCACATAAACATCTCCTTCGCTGTCGGCGTGTACAACAGTAGGATTAATCACTACTTTGATCTTTTTTTCTTCGGTAAAAGTGGATAAATTAATGACGGAAACAGTACTGTCGTTTACTGTGCTCATCCCACCCGAGTTCGCAACGTACAGTTTATTGTTGGCAATAGCCATCCCTTCAGGATTGCTCCCGACGGCTATCGTTTTTTCCACAGACAATGTAACCGTGTCGATTTGGGCAACATGTCCGTCGTAAAGCGAAACGTACACTTTACCTTTGTACGAAGCCAGTGAGCGCGGCAAGCTCGGGTTTCCCGATTCGTTAAGCATGGATATCGATTTTTGCGAAATGCCCGTTTTGGCATCAATCACCTCAATCAGGCTCGATTTATACATGCTGATATAGACTCTCGAACCGTATTTCATAATGTCCTGACCTGAATCGCCCAATCCACGATTGTTTTTTACTGTAAATGCATCGGTGGTAGCTATGTTGTTCGAGAAGCCGTAATAGGTAAGCGAGGCATTGTTATATCCATACTGTCCCTGATTGAGGATGAATAATCCGGTGCTGATTTCGGGATTTGTTTGTTGTTCATCGGCAGGATCGCACGAAGTGAATAAACCGGCAGTCGATGTTGCCAATAAAAAGGCGAGGAAAAATTTGTTCGTTTTCATAAAATGGATTAAAAATATAATTGTTTGTTTAAAAATCTTTTGACAATGTCAGCCTGAAATTCCTGCGCGGCATGGGATAAAATTTAATGATCTCATATTGCTTGTTTAAAATATTGATAATTTCTCCGGTCAGCTTCCATGTTTTGTAGTGCGCTGCTGCAAATACCGAATGTGTCCTGTACGCATCAATCTTAGTATCAACCGTATTTTGCCCGTACCACCGTTTTCCGGAGAAAATCAGGTTATAACCGCCTTCCCATATCCCGTGCCGGTACGAAGCGGAACCCGAACCGGAAAAGAAAGGGGTATAGGGAATTTGTTCGCCGTAATTGGCGCTCCCGGCAGTTACATCGGTGGCTCTCTGGTAGCTGTAGTTGATTGTAATTGTAAGCTTACCGACCTCTTTGACAGGGATACCCATTTTGAGGTTTGCGTCCAGTCCTTTAATATCCACTTCCCCTTTATTGCTCATGCTCCAGTGGAATAAATCGCGGGGAGTAGCTACAATCTTATCGGTAACATGGTTGCTGTATCCGTCCACGCTGCATTCCAATTCCGGTAAAAATGGAATTTTAGTTTCCATCCAGGTGAACCCGACATTGAACTGGTTTGCATTTTCGGGACGAAGATTGTGATTTCCCAGGCTCTGATAATATAATTCGTTGAAAGTAGGTACGCGAAAAATATTCTTATAAAACACCCGAATCCTGATTTCCTTATCTTCAAGCATTTTATATGATAAGCTGACGGTTGGCGAGAGTTTATTCCTGTCGGGCGAAGCTTCGCCTGTACGGACCTGCTCGCGTGTCAGTGTGTAAAGCACGTTCGCGCTCAATGTAAACCGTTCGGTAATGTATTTAGCTGCTAGGTTAACCAGGCCCGTATGACGCGTAGGGTAGGGAAAGGTCTCGAAAGGCATGGTCGATTCAATCAGCAAATCGTTGTACCACCAATCGGCAGATGCCGAAAGTTGCAGTTGGTCGAAAGGAAGATAACGCAGGCCGGAAGACAGGTAATATTCCTTTTGAAAAAATTTTTCTTCCAGCATTCCGTTTTCATACCCGTCGTTCAAATCCCTGTATTGGTTGCATGCACTATTGAATTTGGCAAACGATTGGTACTGAAGTTTGTCCGATAGGCGGTTTTCGTAATGGATTTGGGCGAAAAAAACGTTATCCCATAAACGTTCTTTGCTATACGGGTTATACCAGGTAACTGCACCTGGCAACCCGCGTTCCGACTGGAAGTAGTTTGATTTCAGCGTAAAGTTTTCTTTTTCCCGGAGACGGTATTGAATATTCACTTCCGAACGAATAGATTGAATATCACTGTTTTCACGGGTCAATATTTCAGATAGATTATCCGACGTGCCATAATGCTGAATAAAATGATATTGTCCATCGGCAACCCGGGCATCGGCCGAGAAATTATACGCCCATTGCTTGCTGATATTCTGCATAAGAAAAATCCCTGCCTCCAACAGCCCGAATGAACCTGTTTTGGCGGTGGTTTTGCCGCTTAATCTTTGATTTCCGTTGTTTTCGGGGAGTCTTGTTTTAAAGCTTAATATTCCTGCAGAGGCAAACAGGCGGGCAGATTGAAAAATGTCGTTGGGTTGGCCGTTGTTCAACGAGATTTCGGAAATATTGTCGATGGTGAATCGTCCCAAGTCAACTTCGCCCGATTGTATATCGCTCAACATCAAACCATCGTAACAAATTCCGGTATGTTGTGCTCCCATGCCGCGGAGCGAAACGGTTTTCATACCACCGATGCCGCCATAATCCTTCACCGTTACACCCGAGAAATATTTGGCCACATCGGCTACATTGGTGGCATTGAGCGCCAGGATTTCTTTTGTTGTTTTTATTTGTTCGGGTAACGACGCGCGTGCAATTTGCAGTTGCCTGCCGGTGACAACCACTTCCCGGAGGGTACGACTACGCAGCGTGTCGGTTTTTTGCTCCTGGGAATATGCCGCAGAGCAAAACAACACCGCATGTAGCAACAGTACCGGCCTGAATAAATGAAAAGATGAACGAATTTTTTTAAACACAGTTGTAAACTATTTGACGATGAATAAACCGTTCAAATAGCTTCCGGAAATAAACCCAACAAAGGCAAAAGGATATTTTTTGCTGATGTTTCGTCGCTTTTTCCTCGAAAGCTTCTGAAAATTGATATGCATCTTGGTAGGTCTTCTGACTTACTCCCGTATTTGAACGCCTTCCCGAAAGCCCCTCTTAATCTCCCCGAAGGGGAGAAACAGAGCCCCTTTTCCGGATAGATTGGGGAGGCTTCAGTGGCAAAGTGTTGTTCAATACGTTTTCTCTCTTTAAGCCTCCCTATTGGGGAGGTTTGGAGGAGCTTAGAGCTTACAGCAGCGGGACTGTTCAGGACTTACACCTGATTCCCTTTTAATCACTTTTCGTCGAAAACGAAAGTGAACCAATGCGGGGACAAAGATAAACACAAATATTTTATTACTAAAAAAATATGATAGCAATTTTTTAAATAATATTCTAACGTATTCAAAATATATGCTTTATCGTGGAGAGATGAACCTGCTTTTGCTTTTATTGTTGGTAAAGGTACTTCCTCCCTCGGTTTTATCATGATATTTAATCAATACAGGTGAAAAAATCACTATTAATGGTGATTGTAGCCCGGTTTGTATTGTACGACCTTTGCAGCACAAATTCTATAATAAAAATAAATTATGAAACATTTCAAAGAATCAGTTTTAGTTTTATTCTATTTAATGCTGAGTATTAATGTGATTGTTGCTGAAACAATAAAAGGGAAAATTATCGATACCGAAGGAAATCCATTAATTTCAGCATCAATAATCATCCCGGAACTTAAAACCGGAGCCACAACCGATACGGAAGGTTATTTTAGTTTTACAAACCTGCCCGGCAAACAATTGACCTTGGTTGCTAATTTTATCGGACATGAAACTTGTATACAGAAGGTAGATTTACCAAACGATAATGCTGATGAGCTGGTTTTAAAATTAAAAGCCAATACACATTTGAAAGATGTGGAAGTTTTTGGCGAACGTTATAAACAACCGGAAAAACTCGATGTTATTACGCGTATGCCCCTGCGTCCTTCCGAGCAAATTCAGAGTATTTCGATCATTTCCGAGAAAGCAATAGCCGAACAGGGGATACTTACCGTAACCGATGCGGTACGTAATGTACCTGGTCTTACTCTATTCGGTTCCTATGGCGGCGTACGCGAAAGCTTATCGTCCCGTGGTTACCGTGGTGTTCCTATCGTGAAAAACGGTGTCCGTCTCGATTCCGATTTCCGTACTGCTTCGGCATTGACCGAGATGCAGGGAGTTGAAAGCGTTCAGGTAATCAAAGGTTCGGCGGCTATTACACAAGGCATAGGAAACGACCTGGGAAGTCCGGGTGGCGTGGTGAATGTGGTTACCAAGACTCCAAAATTCATTAATACCGGCGAAGTCTCATTGCGTGCCGGAAGTTGGGGTTATGTTCGTCCTACCTTCGATTTGCAAACCGTATTAAACCGTGAAAAAACAGTTGCTTTCCGTTTGAACGGCGCTTTCGAACGTGGCGGGAATTATCGTCCCGTGATTAATTCGAACCGCGTTTACCTGAATCCTTCGCTCGAATGGCGCCCGAATGAGAAAACTGTGGTAACCGTGGAAATGGATTACCTGAACGATAACCGAACTCCATACACGAGTACGGTAAACTTAGGCGCCGACTCGGTGAACGCCCTGTACGATATGCCTGACAGCAAGTTCCTTGGTTTTACTGCCGATAACGCAAGTAATATCACTACTACGTATGCAGCCCGTTTCGCTCGTCAGCTTTCGGAAAAATTCAGTTTAAGAGCTTCGTATTTCGGATCATCATATAATCTGGATAATACTTCCACTTCACTGGCAACCGTGTTAAATAAATATCCCGAACAATATAATATGCGCAAACGGAGCACTTCCCGTTCGTTGCGCAATGATGACAATTCTGTTTTCCAACTCGATTTAGTGGGACGCGATGTCTATACAGGTCCGGTGAAACACACTTTCCAGCTTGGTTTTGACTTTAAACAGACCAACTTATCGACAACGGCCTACAATACGGTTGTAATTGATACGATAGATGTTTTACAGGATGTTCCAAATATTATTACTAAAAAAATCACACTGACAGCATCGGCGCCTGTTGCTTCGGGCAGTTCGGGTTATGGTGTGATGGCTCAGGAAGTGATGACCATTAACAAATACCTGAAAGCTATCCTTGGACTTCGTTACAGCTACGGTTCGAGCGTGGACGCCACCAGTGTGGGACCGATTGCCGCTGATGCGTGGAATCCAATGGCCGGGATCATGATTTCACCGCTCAAAAATCTGAACTTATTCGGTTCGTACACTACTACAACCAGCCTGCGCTCTGCATCCAACAAAATGTCGAACGGTGAGGAAATAGGGCCATCCGATACCAGACAATTGGAAGTTGGGTTTAAATCAGACTGGTTGAGTAATCGCCTTCGTTTCAATTTTACTTATTTTGATATTATCACTGAAAATCTGTCGAACACAGAATACGTTCCCGGTACAAACACAGTAACAGGTTATTATATTAAAGCCGGCGATTTATTGCGTAGTGGTGTGGAAGCAGAACTGAACGGCCGTGTGTTGCCCAACCTGCAGGTTATGCTGGGATATGCTTACCTGAATGCGCATTACGAAAATAGTCCTTCGTATGTAAATGGTTCGGCACCTATGAATGCTCCCGATCACACTGCCAACGGCTGGATTTATTATACTGTTGACAAAAGCTTCCTGAAAGGTTTGTCGGTAGGACTCGGAACTTATTATGTAGGCGAACGTCCTGTAAACGAGTTCAGTCTGACTCCTGATGGTCATGGAACTGCTGTTGGTGTAAAACCTTTCGAAATGCCTGCTTACACAACTGTTAACCTGCAATTGGCTTATACATTCGACAAGCTTACAGCGCGTGTTTTTGCCAACAATCTTTTTGATGCTTTAGGATATAATTCATATTACCGCGGCGGTTATATCAACCAGATCGATCCGCGTAACTTTGCCGCCGTATTGTCATATCGGTTCTAAGATTCCAATTCGCGAAGGGACTTTTGGATGGTTCAATCAGATAATCGGGTAACAAGTTGGCTTGCCAACTTATTACCCGATTTTAAGGGATAGAACGGAACATATTTAACCTGTTCGGCTTATTTTCAGGGGATCAACTTCAAATTGTCAAACTCGCTCAGTTCCCAATCGGGGAGCAGGGGCTAAATTTTTCAAACATGAGAAAACTATTCTTTCAATTGCATAAGTGGCTTTCAATACCTGTGGGATTAATCATTGCGGTTATTTGCTTCAGTGGTGCAATGCTTGTTTTTCAGGACGAAATCCAGGAAGCGGCTCACCCTGAACGTTATTTTGTCGAACAAGGACAAAAAAGACCGCTCAGTCTTGATAAACTCATTCCCATGGTGAATAGCCGATTGAAAGACAACAAAGTGAAAGATGTAAAAATACCGGCTGATCCGAAACGAACTTATGCGCTGGGACTTGCCGAAGGATTCAGGACAACCGCTTTTGTCAATCAGTATACCGGCGAAATAACCGGCATTTATGCTTATCGCGACAGTCCGTTTTTTGTGATCATGTCGCTTCATCGCTGGATGCTCGATGATACACGCACCTGGGGCAAATACACGGTAGGGATTTCCACCTTGCTTTTTGCATTTATACTCGTCACCGGATTTGTTATCTGGTTTCCCAAAAAAATGAAAAGGAATAAATTCACCGTTGAACTTAAAAAAGGTCGTAAACGGCTGTTCTTCGATCTCCACAATGTGCTCGGGGCTTATGCTTGCCTGGTACTGTTTATTTCCGCGGTAACCGGGCTCATGTGGTCGTTCGACTGGTACCGAAACGGAGTTTTCAAACTTTTCGGAGCTGAAATTCCAAAAGAAGAGTCGCGTAAACAAGATGGGGAAAAAAACGTGAAAAAAGGCGAAAAGAATGCGCCAGCCTTCGCTTTGTGGCAGGAAATTGCCGATGGATTAGCTGCACAAAATCCAAACTATGAATATCTTCGTGTCCAAAACGGTTCGGCAGTTGTACATCAAAGAAATGCACCTACCTCAAGAGCTACCGACAAGTATGAGTTCGACACCAAAACAGGCGAAATAACGAAAGTTACGCTTTATAAAGACCAGGAAAAATCGAGCAGGATTTGGGGTTGGGTTTATGATTTACATGTGGGAAATTACTGGGGAATGTTTTCAAAAATATTCACTTTTATTTTTGCCATAATAGGCGGAAGTTTGCCATTAACCGGTTATTATATCTGGTTTGTGAAAATGAATGGTAAACCGAAAAAAAAGAACAACCGAATTAAAAATAGCCGGATAGCCTAAAAACAAAGCAAATGAATCATAATTATGTCTTTGGGATAGATACTGAAGTAGTTTTAACTTTTAATAATGTCGTTTCTAACGGAGCAGTAGGAGCATTAATTGTTGTTTTGCATCCGTTTTTGCAGATTTTATTCGGGTCTTGCGGTTTTTAAGTTAATTAGGGGTTACTGAAAAACACAAATCAACAAATAGAATTCGCCACTTCCGTCAAGCCGGAATGTTCCATCTGTGGCTTTAGATAGGTGCAACGCACCATACTATTTGTAGTTAAGTTTTAGATAAACAGCAAGAAGGTGCAGCGCACCGTGATATTCATTCGGTTATGAAAATAATGTTTGCTTGCTTATATCGAATTCGCTTTAAAATAATCTTTATCTACCCTGAACGGAGGTGCTCAGCCTGTCTGAACAGGGGTGCTCAGCCTGTCTGAGCACCTCTGTTCAGGGTAGCTGAAGATGGGTCTTCAGGGTGACTGAAGAAAAAAACAAACCGGATGGGCTTTAAACCGTCTGTCGGGTTTAAAATTAACTCCCTTTGGTCGTTGACCGTTGGTTCGCGTGATCCGAATTAGAATCATTTTTCAAATAAGGCGGGACGGCTTCACTAAAAAAGCGATTGGGTTTAGAGTTCCAATCGCTTTTTTAGTGTGTCATTGTATCAATTGCTCACAGCCATTTCTTTCTCCTGAAATAAATCAAAACTCCGCCCGAAAAAAGCACCATAAGTCCTATGGAGAATGGGTAACCGAATTGCCAGTTGAGTTCGGGCATAAACTTAAAGTTCATGCCATACATACTGGCGATAAGCATGGGTGGCGTGAAAATTACCGAAACCACAGTAAATATCTTGATGATTTTATTCTGTTGCAAATTTACCAACCCGAGGAAAGTATCCTGGAGGTAATCCAATCGGTCGAAACCGAAACGCGTGTATTCAAAAAGCGAATTGATATCCTTGATAATCATTGTTAAACGGGGAAGCAAGTCGCCCGGGAAAAAATCACATTTCAACATATTCGACACCACCCGTTGTTTATCCATGATGTTTTGCCGGATGATCATTACCTTTTCCTGCAAATCCTTGATACGAATCAAAATATCCTGATCCAGATCATCTTCGGTATTCAAGGTTTTACTTAATCCTGTAATCTGATCGGTAACTTCCTCTATCATATCCGCATCATACTCAACCCTGGTTTCGAGCAAGGTAACCAACACGTGGTATCCGCTCGGGAAATTCTTGGTGTTGGCGTAAATTTTCTTTACCGTTTCGTTGAACGATTTTAATTCAGTGTTCCGCACCGATACCAGAATGCCGTTTTTCAGAATAAACGAGACCGGTTCGAGCGTATAATTATCGAGTAAAAAGTTGGAGTTAGCCACAATGCTGTCGTCGGTTTGCATGTAGCGCGAACTCATTTCGATTTCTTCAATTTCTTCATCTTCCTGGATGTAAATTTTCAGGAATTGTTCCAATTCGGTTTCGATGGCGTCGGGCACATCGTTTAAGTCAATCCAGATGAGATCCTTCAGATCGACTTTTTTCAAAGTATCAAGATTTTTCGATATTTTAAGTTTACCATCTTCGTGGTAAAACAATCTTAATTCGGACATGTTTTTGTTTCCTTTCTGTTGTTTTCCGATTGGCAGATGGGTTCATCACGAGCCGTTTTTTGTTCCAATCGCAAGAACTTATTCCGGGGTAAAAGTTCTTAAAGGTTTTTTAACGTGAGTTTAAACTCTCAGGGTCTAACACAACAGTTTTTTCAGCTTTCTTGCAAAGCTTTCTCTACCCTGTTGGTTAAGTCGATAAATGCGGCAACATCCAATTGTTCGGGACGTTTATCAAATAATGGATCGGCAAACATTGGGTTCTCTTTCGGCACCAATGGTTTAAGGGAATTGCGCATTTGTTTACGACGTTGATTGAAGGCTGTTTTCACCACCGTTTTGAAGAGCTGCTCGTTGCAGTCGATTTTCGAAACATCATTACGGGTAAGGCGAATAACAGCCGATTTGACCTTCGGCGGAGGGTCAAAAACATGCTCGTGCACTGTGAAAAGATAATCGATAGAGTAATAAGCCTGTATCAATACGCTCAAAATCCCATAAGTTTTACTTCCGGCATTAGCCGCCATCCGTTCGGCTACTTCTTTTTGTATCATGCCTACCAGACAGGGAATGGATTCCTTGTTGTCGAGCATTTTAAAAAAAATTTGGCTCGAAATATTATAAGGAAAATTGCCGATTATAAAAAATTTATCCTGGAAAAGAGATTTTAAATCCATTTTCAGAAAATCGGCTTCGATAACTTTAAGTTGCGGATAGTTTTTATTGAGATATTGAACGGACTCACCATCGAGTTCGACAGCCGTAAGCTCTATATCGGGGTTTTGAAGGAGAAATTGGGTAAGAATGCCGGTACCGGGACCGATTTCAAGTACAGGGGTTCGCCCGTCGAGCGGTAAGCTCGCAGCTATACGACGCGCTACTTCCAAATCTTTGAGGAAGTGCTGTCCCAAGTGTTTTTTGGCACGTACTTGAGTCATAACTATGATAGTCGTCGGGCATAAAAATTCCTAAAATGAAATAATGTAAAATGAAATAATCTAAATCTGTTGAATGTAAGTTTAGTTATATTATCTTTGCAGAGAATAAAACTTACACAATTGAGTGCACAAAAGTACGTATTTTTGTTCGATTATCCTACTTTGGCGGCAACAAAAAAATAAAGCTCACGTTAAAATGCCAAGTCGCCGAGAAAAAAACGAACTAAAAACGGACAGGAGTAAATAAATTAAAAATATTAATTTGGCGTTTTAGTGCCTTTGCGAGACATAAATGAAAAAATTATTCGAAATTATTGGCGGCTGGATAACGGTTATGGTCGATTTTTTCTATCCTCCGTTTCGTAAGTACGTGACCTTACAGTTTTTTCGTTACGGAGTAACCGGCGCAGCCAATATGGCTTTCGATTGGGTGCTTTATTTTATCACCTTCCATTTTATACTCGAGAAGCAAATGTTGCATTTGGGTTTTGTAACCCTGAGTTCGCACATCGCAGCCATGGTATTGGTTTTCCCGATTACTTTCATAAGCGGCTTTTTATTGCAAAAATACGTAACCTTCACTTCGTCCGAACTTCGTGGACGTGTTCAGATTGTGCGTTATCTCAGCGTAGTGATTGCCAATTTGTTGCTCAATTATATAGGACTGAAGCTGCTGGTCGATTTTCTGCACGTTTTCCCCACGCCATCGAAAATGATCGTTACCATTTTTACGACCATGTTCAGCTATTTTTCGCAAAAAAAATTCACCTTTAAAAAAGTTGTTACCCCAAAACTCTGAAAGGATTGAAAGTGTACAACGAATATTTGCAAGCAAATGGATCAAACAGCTCAACTATCGCCAGAATGGAAAAAATCCCCTTTAAAAAATTGGGTGAATGTGCTTAAATGGTTGATATTGATTGTATCATATTCATATCTGGCTTATAAACTCATAACCTTCGATCAGTACGATGAACTTGCCACGCATTGGAAACAGATGTCAGGCTCTCAACTCTGGTGGTTGGTTATAACGCTGATATTGATACCGGTTAATTTGTTATTAGAGGCTTTGAAATGGAAGTTATTCGTTTCTAAAATTCAAAAAATTGATATTCTCACTTCTCTTAAATCGATTTTATCGGGCATTTATACCGGATTTTTTACCCCCAACCGCGTAGGCGAATTGGTTGGTCGTGTCGCGTTTATAGATGCGGAAAAACGTAAACCCGGCGTAACTTTAAGTATTGTGAACAGCCTGACACAGAATCTGGCGACGATTATATTCGGTTTGCCTGCCATAGTAATTTTTTGGAGATACAAAAACAATCTTTTGAATACTGAAAATACCCATTATTTGGAATTTGCTATTTTAAGTATGCTATTTTTTCTAACTCTTTATTTTACTTTACCAATCATCAGTCGTAAATTGGGCAGCGCAAAATTTTCCACCCGAATATCCCCATTTACTGCCTGTTTATCGGTTTTCCGGTTTCCTGATTTATTGCTTATACTTGTGGTAGCATTAATCCGTTACATAGTTTTTGCGATGCAGTTTTATTTTATACTGCTTTTTCTCGGAGTTCAATTACAACCTTGGGAAGCAGCCATTTCGATACCTTCCAGCTATTTACTCGTAACGTTAACGCCATCATTTTCATTTTCGGAAGTGGCTATACGAGGTTCGTATGCAGTGTTTTTTATCAATAGTTTTTCGACCGATGTTGCAGGGATCGCTTTGGCAGGAGTAGGAGTATGGTTTGTAAACTATGCAATTCCTATGATGGCCGGATCAGTAATTGCAACGAAAAAGCAGGTGTAAACAAACAATCGCTCTTGTCAGGTTTTGAATGACTTACATCAATGCCCGTAAAACACCGGCAAAATAAACGGCCGCGTAATCCATTTCCCTCTGAACGGATCAAACTCGCGTTCGGCTCCGGTTATAATGCCCCATTTGTCGGTAACTTTAAACTCGAACGAACCGCCATAATTCGTCTGTGGAAACATTGAAGAGTCCAATGACCTGAATAATTTTGTATTTTGATCGCCGGGCGACGAATAATTGCCGAAAACATTAACGTATATCCGGTCGGATATCTGGAAGCGGAAATTACTGTTCAGGTTAATGTTGTTGTTGAAGTTGTTGTAGATGTTGAATTTAGAAAGCGTTACTCCACCTGAGTAAGTCATAAAATCGTTGATGTGCAAATTGTATTGCATTCCCGCACTTGACAACCCTCCCAAACCAATATAATTTGAGTTGATGCGAGTGGTCGAAAGCCAGCTTTGGGAATTTATAGGAATAGTACTGTAAATATTGGCAGAATAATCATAAACGGGTGCAAACCGGGGTATTTTGAGGTTGATAATGTCGGACTTGAACAGGGGTTTGCCAAAGTCGATGCCTGTGGAGAGTTTGATATCCGCTAACGTGGGTCGTGGAATAGAATCCGGCATAAAGATGCGTGGCGAAACCGAATCCTGGCTGAAGATCCATTTTTTATCGAACGCCAGTGGGTTGCTGCCAATTTCCGAATTGTTTTGGGCATGCAGAACCAAAACGATGATTAAACACAAGGCCAGTGTGAGTCGGGTTTTCATAAGGATGAAAATTTTCGGGATGACTCCACAAAGTTAAATCAAAAGAAATGATTTGCGGTTTAATTGATTAAGCTTTTTTACCGGCTTAATAATCTTTTTGATTGTAAACCGATTTTAAGACAAAAATGTTAACCCAAAATCAAAGAATTGACCTAAATCAATATCCTCATTTTTGAATAATTTTCGCGAAACTCTTTCGGGGTATAGCCTTTGCGTTTTTTGAATATCCGATTAAAATTGGATAAATTATTAAAACCGCATTCATAACTGATTTCGGCAATTGTTTTGTTGGTGTCGACCAGATAACGGGATGCGATGCCAAGCCTTAAATCGTTCAGATATTCGATATAATTTTTGCCTGTGCGCTTTTTCATAAACCGGCTGAACGAAACTTCGGACATATTGACGTAATTAGCCACATCACTCAAATGAATTTCATTCTGGTAATTTGAGTGCAGGTAGTTGATTACTTTCTGAATGCGCCGGCTCTCGGAAGAATCATCCTGGTTAACGAAAGTGCTTGTACAGAGTATTCTCGAGTTTTCATCAACCGAAAGTTCGTATAGTATGGTTAATAAATCGATGACCGAATAAAAACCATTTTCTTTGTTGATAAGCGAGTTCAATTTATCTTTTACTTTTTCGATGACAGGACGCGAGAAAACGATGCCTCTTTTAGCATTTTCGAGCATTACAGCCATCGAACGGAATTGGCGTTTGTTCAACAAACTTTCGAGGAAAATAGCTTTATGAAAATGAATGGTTATTTCATGGATTTCACTCGATACGCAATTATGGTTCATCCATGCATGACTCAGGCTTTCGCTGCCTACCAGGCAAAGTTCAAGATCATCAATCTCTTCCATCGAATCGCCAATTACCCGTTGCGCACCTTTAGCATTCTCGATAAAATTAAGTTCGTATTCAGGATGGATGTGTATCGGATAGGTAAACTCCGATTTAGTGCGGCTTACCAAAACAAAACAATCTTCAGAAGAAAGTTGCGTTACTTCACGAAAAACATTGGGAAATTGTAGAAGCATAGACATAAGGAGTATAAGTTTAACAGCGCAAGTTTACAAATAATTGGTTGAATATGCAAATATGATCGGGTTAATCGGAATGATTGAGTAAACTGGACAGAATAAGTGAATTAAGTTGGTTGAGTTAATCAATAAACGCATTAACTTTTACTTGTAAATTATTGTTGCCTGCGGTAGCCCGTCCGACCGTTTCAGGCAGTCAGACGGATTTATCCTTTCAATGTGTATTTACATATTATTGTGTTGATTATATAAAATGTAAAGCCAATATGCCCCAGGTTATTTTACCCAACTTGTTTTGTCAATTTACTTATTCAATTTTCTGATACTTTCCCGGCTTATTTTTCCCCAGCTTTTAAGCAGGTCATCGGTCCAGTTTCCCTTTGCCGAAGCCCGTGGGAGCAACATTGAGCAGGTTTCGTTTTTATCGGATACCGACCACACGATCCAGCTGATTTTACCGGCTTCCATCCAGTCGAGAAAAGCTTTCCATTCCGCTTGGTCCACCGGGCCGTCGCCTGTGGCTTCCATGCCGGCACATTCCGAAACGAAAATGGGGATTCCTTTGGCTATGGCAGCATCCGTCCGGTCGCGCAACCATTGTTTGTGTGTACCGGCGTAGAAGTGCATGGTGTACATGATATTGGTCTGGTTCAAAATAGGATCTTCGGCTACCAAATGGATGTCCTGGTCCCAATGTGGAGAGCCGACCAAAATAATATTGTCGGGATCAATAGCGCGAATCGTTTTAATTAACTCTTCAGAATAAGCTTTCACCTCAGGCCATGTGTAGTAATCGGGTTCGTTCCAGATTTCGTAAATCACGTTAGGAGCGTCCTTATATTTCGTTGCCATTTGGGTGAAGAATGTTTTGGCTTCGGCGGTATGCAACTTATGGCTGTGAAAATCAATCAATACATAAATCCCTTGTTTGATAGCTCCATCAACAACATTGGTAACGCATTTTAAAGCATATTCAGGATTTTCGAGGTAGGAATCGTCGAGACCAACGCCCATCGAAGCACGTACCACATTACATTTCCAGTCGGTAGCCAGCCAGGCCACTGCTTGCTTGTTATAAAAACGCGGCCACAGATTGTGCCACCCGAAACTTGCTCCGCGCAACATAAGCGCTTCCCCTTTTTGGTTCGAGAGTTGCGTGCCAACCACTTGTAGTTTACCATTTAAAGCCACAGGCGAATTCTTTGGCGCTTTAAATGAGGAAAACAAGCTGATAATAAGCATCGAGAGGATAAAGCTCCGAAAGAAGCCCCCTAACTTCTCCATGGGGAAGTTGAAAAATGTTTGTTTTTGTGATTTCATAATGATTGTATGTTATTGTACATTAATATTGTAAATAGTATTTGCTTTTAAGCACTAAATATCAAAACTATCTTAAGTCCCCCTGCCGTGTCTCTACTTTACCTGTCTCGACTTCAGGCGAGAGGCGAGAGGGATTAGGGGGCAATTCGCTCCATTAATTCCAGACACATACGGCTGTTGTGATAGGGACATTTCCAAAAACCGGCTTTGTCGTTCAGCGTATCGATGGTACCATCAGCCGATACCGCCCAGTGCCATTCACCGTTTTGTTTGTCGATGATATGCTCTTTAATAAATTCCCAGGCTTCTAATGTTTTTTGCGCATAATGCTCGTTGTGAGTCAATTCGTAAATATTGAAAAAGCCGACCATGGCTTCGGCTTGCGGCCACCAGTCGCAGCTGGTATCAATGTGTCCCGTGGCGTAGTTTTTCTCGTTGATAATGGAACCGTTGGGTCGAGTCCCTTCGGCTGCCGCATTGGCAACTTTGACCACCACGTTGCGTACCTTTTTCAATACCTCGGTATCGCCAAGCACTAAAGCCGCTTCGTCGAGCAACCAGGCGGCCTCAATATCGTGTCCGTAAGAAAACAAGGTAGATTTGCATGTCCAGTTTTCGTCGAAAAACAAATCGAGATGATGCGTATCTTTATTAATAATTTTATCCAGAAATATCTCAACGAGGTTTTTAAGTTGTTTTCTAAGTTCTTCGTCTTTCCACATCCGGTACAAGTTGGTATAAGCTTCCAAAATGTGGAGATGTGTGTTCATGGTTTTCTTTTCGTTGGCATCTTTGTCGCTCAGGCGCAAGTCGTCGAGCAACACCCAATCCTTGCTGTATGCTTCGAAATAGCCATTCTTTTCTTTATCGAAACTATGTTTTTCTATCAATAGAAATAGCTCCTTGGCTTTATCAAGACAAGTATTATCTCCGGTTGCACGATAATACTCGACCAAAGCATATATAAAAAATGCCTGACTGTAGATTTGCTTTTTAGTATCGGCAGGAGTTCCGTCAGCATTCAGCATCCAATAAGTTCCGCCATTTTCCTTATCGAAAAAATGATCGAATATGTAAACTTTTGCTCGTTTGGCATACTCCAGGTATAACTGATTTTTAAGATGTAAAGTTGCCGATGAAAAAGTCCAGAGAATACGGGCATTCAGGATACCACCTTTAGGCGCATCGGGCACAATCATATCTTTCCCTGTGATTTGTCCGTAAAAACCGCCATTTTTTTCATCTACCATTTTTTCTATCCAGAACGGAAGGATATTGTGCGTCAACTCTTCTTTGAGTTCTTGTTTGAGTTCTAAAAGTTCATATTTCATATAAGCCCTCTTTAAATTCCCCCAAGGGGGGGGGGAACTTAGTTAGTTACATTTTTAAATTTCAATATCTGATTTAAGCCACAGAGTCCCCCTTCGGGGGATTTAGGGGGCTTGTTACATCAGCACTTCTACCTTGTAGGTTCCACCTGCAGGCATCAACGGAATAATATTACCTTCAATCGGGTTCCCATCAATTTTGATGGAAGAAAGGCCTTTCATTTTTCCCTTCGGATTTTTCACCTCTATTTCGTAAGTTGCCCCGCGAAACTGACGTTTCACGCTGAAACCTTTCCATTCGGGAGCAATACATGGATTGATCTGTAATCCATCGTACGAAGGGCGGATTCCGAGAATATATTGTGTAATGGCGTAATAATTCCAGGCGGCTGTCCCTGTAAGCCATGAGTTTTTGGCTTCGCCGGGGCGGAATGCATCTTTGCCGGCTATCATTTGCGCATACACGTAAGGTTCCACTTTGTGGAGTTCGCTTTTTTCTTCGGTGTACGACGGACAGATTTTACGGAAATATTCCCATGCGCGATCCCCACGACCCTGAACGGTCTCGCCGATCATAATCCAGGGATTGTTGTGGCAGAAAATACCTGCATTTTCCTTGTAACCTGGAGGATAGCTCGAAATTTCGCCGTATTCGATATAATATTTGGTGAATGCAGGGTTGTTGAGCACGATACCGTGTTCGCAATCGAGCCGTTCTTTTACTGCATCCAAGGCCTTGCTTACCAGGCCTTCTTCGAGTCCAATGCCTGCCATAGTGCACCAGCCGTTCGATTCGATAAAAATTTTGCCTTCTTCATTTTCATTCGAACCGACTTTCCGTCCGTAGTAATCGTAAGCACGGATAAACCATTCACCGTCCCAGCCGTATTTTTTCACCGCTTCGCTCATTTGTTCAACGAGCTCCTGAGCACGTGCAGCTTCTTCAGTTTTACCCAGTTTGAGGCAGAGTTCGGCATAATCGGCACCGTACATTACAAACATACCGGCAATCATCAAACTTTCCGCCTGCGAACCTTCGGATTTATTTTCCGTCGTTTGGAAACTTTCGTTAGGATCATTCGAGAAACAGTTCAGGTTCAGACAGTCGTTCCAGTCGGCACGGCCAATCAACGGCAGTCCGTGAGGTCCGAGATTATTGATTACATGGTCGAATGACACAGTTAAATGGTCGAAAAGAGAAGCCTCCCCAAGCCCCTCCGAAGGAGGGGATGTAAAATTACTTTCGTCTTCACCAAGAGTATCGTTGAATGAAACTTTTTCATCCAAAATAGTAAAATCGCCCGATTCCTTGATATAACTTACGGTTCCGAGGATCAGCCACAGCGGATCATCATTAAATCCCTGACCGATTTCGTTGTTCCCTTTTTTAGTCAAAGGTTGATATTGATGATAGCAACCGCCGTCTGGAAATTGCGTGGAAGCAATGTCGATGATACGTTCGCGGGCGCGTTCGGGAATCTGATGCACAAAACCTACTAAATCCTGGTTGGAATCGCGGAAACCCATGCCACGCCCGATGCCGCTTTCGAAAAACGAAGCCGAACGCGAGAAGCAGAAGGTAATCATACATTGGTACTGGTTCCAGATATTCACCATACGGTCGAGCTTTTCTTCGCCTGTTTTAATGGTAAAAACATTCAATAAGTTATCCCAATAGACTCGTAATTCAGCCAAAGCAGCATCAACCTTTGCAGCCGTATCGAAACGGGCAATGGTGGCTTTCGCTTTGACTTTATTGATTATGTTTTTGCTTTCCCATTTCTCGTCATCAGCGTTTTCAACATAACCCAACACGTACACCAAATCCTTCGATTCGCCCGGTTGCAGAGTTACTTCCACATAATGCGAAGCAACGGGCGACCAGCCGTGAGCAACGGAATTGCGGGGCGCTCCTTCGAGCACGGTCTGCGGTTCATCAAATCCGTTGTACAATCCGAAGAAAGTTTCACGGTCGGTTTCGAAGCCTTGCATGGGTACGTTTACCGAGTAATACGCGTAATGATTGCGACGTTCTTTGTATTCGGTTTTGTGGTATATCACTGAATCTTCAATTTCTACTTCGCCGGTAGAGAAATTACGCTGGAAATTTTCCATATCCGTAACGGCATTCCACAAAGCCCATTCAACGAAAGAAAATATTTTAAGCGTTTTGACTTCGTTTGTTGTATTTCGCAAAGTGAGTTTCTGTACTTCAGCCCATGTTTTCAAAGGAACGAAATACAACGCTTCGGCTTCGATGCCGTTTTTCATCCCTTTGATGGTGGTGTAATTCATCCCGTGACGACATTCGTAACTGTCCAACTCGGTTTTACAGGGTTTCCAGCCTGGACTCCAAACCGATTCCCCATCGTTGATGTAAAAGTATTTTCCGCCGCTGTCCATCGGTACATTGTTATACCGGTAGCGTGTTATACGGCGGAACTTGGCATCTTTGTAAAAAGAATATCCACCACCGGTATTGGAAACTAAACTGAAAAAATCTTCATTGCCGAGGTAATTAATCCAGGGCCATGGCGTACGCGGGTTGGTAATGACGTATTCACGTCTTTCATCATCAAAATGTCCGTATTGCATTTTCTATTTTAAAGAACCTTCTCTCCGTCAACCGACGGAGAGAAGGAGTAGTTAATATTTATTAAGCTTTTGAATTAGCTCTTTTTACTTCAAGTTGTTCCGTGTTTTCCTTTACTTTTTTATCTGAAAGCGGATAAAAATACATGCCTACAAAAGCCAATAAACAGCACACTGCAGGTATTAAGCTGACCGAAATATGTTCGCCAAAAATAGTTTGTGGACTTTGTACCGCTAATTCTGGAGCATATTTGAACAGGGCAAGAATCCATGCACTAAGCGCCGTACCTAATGCCCAACCCAATTTTTGGGACATGGAAGAGGATGAGAAAATTAATCCGGTTGCACGACGTCCTGTAAGCAATTCCTGATGATCCACAATGTCGGCAAACATAGACCACAACAATGGCAGAACATATCCTGCGAAGATAGAAATCATGAATTGGAAAATCAGAATCCAGGTGATATTGTTCGGAATGAAATAAAAAGCTATGCTTAATAATCCGGCCATTAAACTGGCAATCATATACGTTTTTCTCTTACCATATTTTGCTGAGATAGAAGGCGCGGCCATTACCCCTATTAAGTTGGCTGCCTGACCTACAAGGAAATAAATAGTCGTCAGATCCCAGCCTGTTCCTGCCATTTTATAGTTTACTTGCACGTAATCTCTGAAAAAGAAGATAGCAACACTATCGCGTACGGCATTGAAGAGTAAAGAAGCCAGACCCGTTGCAACTAAAATCCACCATGGAGCATTGCGTAACAAATTTTTTAAATCCTGCCTGACAGAAACATTTTTTTCGCTTTCAATTTGTGTAACCCTTTCCTTTGTCCAACTAAAACACAACAAAAACAAAATAACGCAGATAAGTCCTATCGCTCCTACTCCCATAACCCAACCAACCGGTGAAGTGCTAACGGTGGATTCCACAGCCTTAGACGTTTGAGCAACACTTTCGGGATCAAACGTTTTAGCAAAAAAGTCAATCAGAGGTTGCAGCAACATGAATGTTATAAAGCTCCCAATGAAAGCGAATGACATGCGATAAGAAGAAAGCGAATTTCTTTCTATTGGATCGGGAGAAATGACTCCCAGCAAAGAAGCATACGGCACATTAATTAATGAGTACACAACCATCATCAATGAGTAAGTAATGTATGCGTACACTAATTTGGCTGTTTGACCGAAATCAGGGGTAAAAAATGTTATGGCGCCCATTACGGCAAATGGAATGGCAAACCATAATAAGTATGGACGATATTTTCCGTAGCGGCTTTTAGTACGGTCGCTGATTATTCCTACAAAAACATCGAAAAAAGAATCCCACAAACGAGCAACCAGAAACATCGTTCCGGCTGCAGCTGCCGTAATACCGAAAACATCGGTATAAAAAAACAAAGAATACATTCCGAAAATCTTCCAGAACATGGAAGATGCGGCATCACCAAAACCGTAACCGATTTTTTCTTTTAAACTGATTTTTTGAAGATTCATTTTATTAATTGTGATTTTTAAATAATTAGACCCCAAACCCCTTCAAAGGGACTTTATCGTTTCCCTTTTGAAGGGTTAGGGCGTTTTTTTAATTCAATACAAAATTACCGGTTTACCTTTTAAAGTATAGTCCTGATATGTTTCTAAAGAGGGATTATTTTCGTGATTTAACAGGTTTTTTTGATACTTTCAGGCACAAAACATCATGACCCGGAATAACTGCACTCAACGCTTTGCGTGTATCTCCGACGGCTTTTTGCAGCCATAAATCACGAAGGATGAACACTTCTTTTCCAGTAGTATCCAGTTTTCTGCCGGTTAATTCATCGGTTACCGAGAATATTTTCCAATCCTGGCTGATGGTTTTTGGTGAAACGCTGCGGTTCAGATAGGTAATGACCCATTCATTGTTTTTCAAAGGTTTCATCCATATTTCCACGCTGTCTTTCACTTCATATTTGAATCCCTGAATTCCCAACGAATCCTGATTTACAGCAATTACTTCTTTGTTAGTCAAAACGTTCAGGGTTTCGGTTGTCATGTTTCTCAAATCGTTTCCGGCAATCAACGGAGCATTAATCATAGCCCACATTGTAAAGTGTGCACGTTGTTCGTTGAGTGGCATTCCGTTACCTACCTGCATCATGTCGGGGTCGTTCCAATGTCCAGGTCCGGCATACTGGCGCAGTCCGTCCTGTTTATCGAGAATTTGCATAACACCCCACGATTTCCAGGTTCCGTGATCGTAGACACAATCGAAGCAATTGTAAATATCTCCGGTTGTACGCCAAAGATGTCCCACATTTTTGGCCCAGAGCCAGGGTTTGTTGTCGCCCCATTCGCAAAGGCTGAAAACAATCGGACGTCCGGCGCTGTAAAGTGCGTCGCGCATGGTGATGTAAGCGCCTTCGGCATTCAGTTTCTCGGTATTGCACCAGTCGTATTTCAGGTAATCGACACCCCATTGGGCGTACGAAATAGCATCCTGGTATTCGTGTCCGCGTCCGGCAGGACGACCTCCACAGGTTTTGTCGCCGGCACAGGAATAAATGCCGAATTTCAATCCTTTGGAGTGAATGTAATCAGCCAACGCTTTTATCCCGGATGGAAAACGAACGGGATCAGGGACGATAAAACCGAGTGAGTCGCGGCTCACCTGCCAGCAATCGTCGATCACAATGTATTCGTATCCTGCATCTTTCATTCCTGACGAAACCATGGCATCGGCAGTTTGGCGAATCAGGTCTTCGCTTACGTCGCAGGCAAATTTGTTCCAGCTGTTCCAACCCATGGGCGGCGTTTGAGCCAGACCCTCAAATTTTTGGGCAGAAACGGACAACGAAAGGAAAAGAAACAAAAGCCCCCCAACCCCCCGAAGGGGGGCTAAGAATGCTGTAACAATGATAGTGTCTCGTTTATTTAAAAATAGCTTCTTCATTTGATTCAGTTTTTTTATAATTGATTAAACTTAATTCATCCAACTCTTAAAGTCCTCCTTGCTGTGTCTCGACTTTACCTGTCTCGACTTTAGGCGAGAGGCGAGAGGGGAGAGGGGATTTAGGAGGCTACAATGCTTTATTTTTTGCAACCAGTTCTTTGATCGTTTCGACTGATTTTGCCGAACGATAACCATCGGCAGGCGTGTTCAGGCAATAATCGAGTAACTTATCGATGGTAGAAGTGGCCACGTGCATACGAGTATCCGATGAAGCATAGTAAATAAATACTTTTCCATCTTCGTCGGCAATCCAACCGTTGCTAAATAATACATTTGAGACATCACCCACACGTTCTTCGCCTTGCGGTGCCATGAAGAAGCCTGCCGGTTCGGCAAGCAATTTTGTTGGATCCTGTAACTCGGTGAGATAAAGATACAAGACATAACGTAATCCTGCAGCACATCCACGCACTCCGTGAGCCAAATGCAACCATCCTTTTTCAGTTTTGATTGGATGCGGTCCTTCACCGTTTTTCATTTCCTTGATCGTATGATAATAACGGTGATTGATAATTTTTTCTTCTTTTACTTCTGCATTCGTCATATCATCTACCAATGCCCAGCCGATTCCGCCACCACTACCGGTATCGATAAATCCATCCTGCGGACGGGTATAGAGTGCGTATTTACCATCCACAAATTCGGGGTGAAGTACCACATTACGTTGCTGACTTTTGGTTTTCAAATCGGGTAGACGTTCCCATCTGAGCAAATCTTTCGTACGTACAATTCCGGCGGCAGCCACCGCGGCCGACAGGTCGCCTGCAGGAGCCTCCGGATCTTTGCGTTCGCTGCAGAAAATGCCGTAAATCCAGCCATCTTCATGGGCAGTAAGGCGCATATCATATACGTTGATATCAGGTTCTTCCGTTTCGGGCAGCGTTACAGGCTCGTCCCAAAAGCGGAAGTTATCGATCCCATTGGGACTTTCGGCTATGGCAAAAAACGATTTGCGGTCGTTGCCTTCGACGCGAACAACCAGTATGTATTTCCCCTTCCATTTCATGGCGCCGGAGTTAAGGGTAGCATTCACACCAATACGTTCCATCAGATAAGGATTGGTTTCAGGATTGAAATCGTAGCGCCAATGTAACGGAGCATGTTCGGCAGTTATAATCGGGTTTACATAACGGTCGTAAATGCCATTTCCGTGCGCTGCTTTCTCGTTTTTCTTTCCCAGAAATTCATCGTGTTGTGCTTTGAGTCTGTTCAAAGCGGCTTTAAACTCAGTCATAAGCTTTTAATCTCAAAGTTCCCTGAATCTCCGCTGGTTGGCGTGGGATTTCAGGACTTAGTTTATATGTTGTTTTGTTTTATTATTTTAATTTTTCTTTTTTAATTTTTCCCTTTGCTGTCTCTCGACTTTACTTGTGTCTCAACTTTACCTGACTCGACTTCAGGCGAGAGGCGAGAGGCGAGAGGTGAGAGGGAAATTTTAGGGAGCAATATCTTTATTAAGCAATATCTTCGGACTATCGGTGAATTTTTTAAAATCTCCGGCTGCCGGATGTCCCGCATAAGGCACGTAAAAATGTTGCGGACGTTCGTGAGCATTCCGCCAGAGGAGGACATAGCTTATTTCGTAAGGCTCAATCAGCGGCAACAGGATGCGTGTGAAATAATCAGTTACTTTTATACTTTCCATTCCTGTTTCGGCCATGATGGCAATTTTACCGGTACGTTTCGCATAGTTGGTAACAATATCGAGTCCTGCGGTCATTTTTTGTTTATAATTCTCAAATGCAGCCGTTGTGTTTTCACCGGATGCATAGGTGTCGAAGCCGATAATATCCACCCACTCATCACCGGGATAACGGGACAGGAAATCATTTTCACTGTGCAAATCGGCCGGTGAGAAAGCATACAAAAGGTTGTGAACATTCTTTGTATCGCGCAGATAGCTTACCGTCATGCGGTACAAATCGTTGTATTGTCCGGGTGTGCATTGTTTGGCTCCCCACCAGAACCAACCGCCTGTATGTTCGTGGTACATGCGGAAAATAACCGGAATCAATTCACCATTTTTATCTTTTAAATCGAGGAAAAAGTCAGCCAGCCGGTCGAGGTAGGAGAGGAACCCTGCATGATTTGAACCTCCGGGTAAAATGCTGCCGACGACAGTGTCCTGCGCACAATCCCAGGCGGTTTTACCGGTGGCAATATTATCGCTATGCCAACTGATGGTGTTGATGCCGCCCCGTTCGTACACCTCGCGTATCAATCGCTTCATATCGGTGAAGTAAACCGAATCAAGGTTATATTCCGCTCCAATTTCCAGATGTCCGAGCTCCCACCCGTTTACTGCCGGATAATCGCCGGCAGTTTCTTTTACGTCGGAGCGGCCTTTTTCGCCGTACCAATCGTGTCCGTAAGCCGCATCGTCCTGATGACCGAGCATGATTCCTTTGCCCGGATTATTTTTCATGCGTTGATATAACGCCTGCGTTTTGGCGGTGGCGTTGGCATCGACCAAAACAGGCTTGTTCTGAATTTTGGCAACATAGTTTCTGACCAACTTCACGGTGGCATCGGTGTTGAAAACCGCGTTCAACCCTTGTTCTTCCTGAGCCGGATC
>JAJFVH010000146.1 GCA_021371875.1 Bacteroidales bacterium | reverse complement strand
ACAGTTATGCCGTAGGCATGTAATACCGGTAGAAAGACATTTCCACACACGTATAGCACCCCGTATGGGGTGCTATAAACGAAGGTGGGCGAATAATTCTACCGATATTAAATCCTTAACGGGATTACAGGTCGGAATACGAATAATCAAAATTTTATTTTTTTATCCCATGTTTTTTTAAACGGATCGTTGTTGAAATATTCCGGTCAGTGTTTTCGACCAAGTAGATTCTACTGCCGGGTTTGTATCTGATTGTAAAACCAATGAAATCCCGTTGTCCAACTGAATATGTTCAATTTACGATGAACCGTAAACTTTCTTTTCTGTGTTTTCTATATTTGTTTTCATGTCTGTAGAATTTTCGGATAACAATACGACAGCAGGGTGATAGCTTTTTGTTATTGCCCTGTTTTTTCCTTTATTTTTTAGTCGGTCAGTGATGAAAAATATTTATATTTGTACTTAATTGTGCGTTAATAACAATAAACTAAAGCCTTGTGGCATATCTGGCACAATCATTGTTGCGATTCTGTTTGCATTAATTTGTTTTTTGCATAAATGAAATTCCTGAAAATCATATTGTTAGCATTATCCGTTATTTCGCTGAATATAAACGTTTATAGTCAGGACAATAATGCTATGCCCGAACGTACACCTGAACAGGAAGCTGCCAAACAAACTGAAAAACTTCAACAGGAATTGAATCTGTCAGCCGAACAAATACAACAAGTACAAGAAATTAATCTTAAATACGCCCGTGCCCGAAAAACGTCAAACTCACGGAGTGATGCTTTAAAACGTATTAAAAATAAAGATGCTGACTTGCAAAAAGTATTAAATCCCGAACAATATAAACAATTACAAAACAAAAGATACGAACGTTCTTCGTTTCAATCTCCGACGACCGATCGGGATTTCCCTGCAAATTCATCCGGGTTTAAACCCGAATCGAACAACAAAACACATCAACCGAACAGACAAGCCACTCCTTCGGCAGAAAGAAGAGATTATAATACAAGCTCTTCGGGAAATGATTCAAGAAGGACACAGCAGTCTACATATCAGAGAGAAGACTTACAACGCAAGCCGTCGACTACAACGAGAACGCCAAACACACGAAGCCAACAAGGCTCTCCTTCGACCCGAAGTTTAGATTCACAGCCCTCGACATCGAGAACTCCGGATGGTATAAATTCAAGTCCGCGACCTTCAAGTAATCAGGGAACTAACAGAAGCTCCGGCTCAACTGAAAATTCATCCTCCCGTAATCCATCAGGTTCTTCAGATTCAAAGAGAAGATAATACCATGCCGAATTCTTATTTCAGCTTCAAACAATTTTCGGTTTATCACCATCGTTGCGCCATGAAAGTGGGTATCGATGGTGTTTTGTTGGGAGCATGGGCGCATGTAAAAAACACAGCCAATATTCTGGATATCGGCACCGGAAGCGGATTAATTGCCTTAATGCTGGCGCAACGAACAAACGCCGCCATAACGGCGATTGATATTGAGCCGAATGCAATTATTCAGGCCAATGAGAATATTGTTAACTCACCGTGGAAGGAACGGATTTTAGCCGAAGAAATTTCGTTACAGGAATTTGCACGAAGGGAATCGGTAAAATTTGATTTGATAGTTTCAAATCCGCCCTATTTTGTCAATTCGCTGAAAACACCCGACGAAAACCGAACCACAGCCAGACATATCGACAGTTTAACGCACAAAGAATTAATGGTGAATGCAAAAAAACTACTTGCATCCAAAGGAAAAGTTTGTTTGATTTTGCCTGTTAACGAAGGGTTACAATGTGTTGAATTAGGGAAAGCTATCGATTTGTATTGCCACGAAATGGTTTATGTACACCCTAAACCGAATGTCGAGGCTAAAAGATTATTGCTTGAATTTGGGTTTGAACCAGTGGACACAAAAGTTTCGAAGTTGGAAATTGAAACTGCCCAAAGACATCAATACAGCGAAGAATTCACTGCGCTTGCGAAAGACTATTATTTAAAATTGTAGCGAAATAAAAACCACAACAGGCGCAAAAGAAAACATATCACTCTCTTTAAAGCGGGTTTTCTACTGCAGCTGTTGTGGTTTAAAATTATTAAAGCAGAGCCTGAACTTTGGCAGTCAAAACAGATTTTTGAGTGGCTCCGATTTGTTTGTCAACTACCTGGCCGTCTTTAAAGAAAAGAATGGTCGGAATGTTGCGAATGCCGTATTCGTTAGGCGTTTCCACATTTTCATCCACATCCATTTTCCCTATAACAATCTGTCCCTCATATTCTTTAGCCAATTCTTCCACGATCGGACTAACCATTCGACAGGGTCCGCACCATTCAGCCCAAAAATCAATGACTACCGGTTTCCCGCTGTTTATAAATTCTTTGATGTTTTCATCAGTTAATTGTAATGCCATAACTTTATTTGTTTTATAATTAATAATTTACACTTTATTTTTTCTCTTATCCAAATGAATATGATATTAAAAACATTGAGATGCCGAAATTGTTTTCCAAAAATACAAAATATCGGTATTGATAATTTCTATCGGTATTGATTTACCTGAAATTCAAGCTGTCCCGCTTCTCTTGCTTTTTTCAATTTTCGATAAACTTCAGCATTCATTTTCAACCGATGTTGACGTGAAAAAAGTTTAACTTTATTTGGCGATGACTCGTCTACAACATGGATATAAACATTTACATTCCCCTTGTTTTTAAGTACTAAATCGGATATTTCAGTAGCAAATTCATCATCAATTTGTTGCAATGGAATAGTCAGCGTTAACATTTCAATCAGTTTGTCTTTTACATCGCGGAAGAGTTCAATCTTCTGGATTTTCAATTCCAACTCTTTGGGAGAATTTGTATCTGAAGGTTTTTTGAACTTGTAATCGGCGCCTTTTTCCTGTACTATCGCATTAATATACAGGTACAAATCTTTTATCATGTATTTGCTGAACTCAATATAATTGTTGCCAAACAATGCAAATTCATAAGCCCCTACATAGTCTTCGAGTGTAAATATGCCATAAGGATTTCCGGCTTTAGATGTTCCGTGCCGTAAATTAGTAACCATTCCTCCTATTCTCAAAGCTTTGCCCTGCAACGAAGCCAAATCTTTTAAATCGACAGTCGTTGTGTTGCAAATATGATTGATTTCCAGTTCAAACTCGTCGAGCGGATGCGCAGAGAGATACATTCCAATCAAATCACGCTCCTTGTTCAGCCTTTCAAGCGGTGACCATTCAGGAGCATAAGGAATTTCAGGTTTAGCAATTTCAACCGCATCAGAATCGCCAAAAAGTGAGTTTTTACTCATAGCCGTGTCAGTTTGGAATTTACTGCCATAACGGATAATGGATTCAAGTACAGGTTCTCCTTTGCTGTTTTCAACAAAAAATTGTTCACGGCGAATATCGGAAAACTCATCAAATGCGCCGCATAAAGCTAAACTTTCGATGGTGCGTTTATTGCAAGCTGTCAGGTTCACCCGTTCAATGAAATCGAAAACGCTTTTGTATTTTCCGTTTTTCTTCCGTTCTTCAACAATGGCTATCACGGCACCTTCGCCGACTCCTTTCACGCCTCCGAGACCAAAGCGGATATTCCCATCTTTGTTTACGGTAAAAGTCAGATCACTCTCGTTCACATCCGGTCCCATTACACTCATACCGAGATTTTTACATTCGTCCATGAATTTACCGACCTCGGTAATATCATCCTTGTTGCGTGTTAAGTTGGCTGCCATAAATTCGGCAGGGAAATGAGCTTTGAGGTAAGCCGTTTGATAGGCAATCCACGAATAACAGGTGGCATGTGATTTATTGAAAGCATATTTGGCAAATTCGGCCCAGTCTGCCCAAATTTGTTCGAGCTTGGCTTTTGGCCCGAATCCGTTTTTCTCGCAACCTTCCATAAACTTCACCTCCAAAGCTGCCATTTTATCCACCAGTTTCTTCCCCATGGCTTTACGCAACTCGTCGGACTGTCCGCGGGTGAAGCCGGCCAAATCCCTGCTCAGAAGCATGACCTGTTCCTGGTATACCGTAATGCCATAAGTGTCGTGCAAACGTTTTTCCATGATTGGGAAAGGATATTCAATTTTTTCGCGACCATGTTTCCTGTTGACGAATTGCGGAATATATTGCATCGGGCCCGGGCGATAAAGCGCGTTCATTGCAATCAGGTCTTCGAATTGAGTCGGTTGAAGCGCTTGCAGATGTTTCTGCATCCCTGCGGACTCGAACTGAAATGTACCGACTGTAAGACCTTTACTGAAAAGCTCGTAAGTTTTTTTATCATCAATCGGAATAGCATCGATATCGAGATCAATGCCTTTCGATTTTTTAATGTTTGATAGCGCTTCTTTGATAATGGACAGGGTTTTCAGTCCCAAAAAATCCATTTTTATCAGCCCGATTTCCTCAATGACTGAACCTTCGTACTGTGTTACAAGCATTTCCTCATTTGTTTCCTTGTCCACAGCCGTGCTTAGCGGTACAAGATTGGTCAAATCATCGGCGCCGATAATAATACCGCAAGCATGAACGCCCGTCTGGCGAACTGTTCCTTCGAGCATTTCGGCATAACGAAGAGTATTTGACAAATTCAGATCGGAAGAATTGCGCGCCTGTTGTAACTCAGGGACAAATTTCAGACAGTTGGATATATTTACTTTCGGGGCTTTACCATCAGTCCCTTCTGGAAATTTATCCGGAATTAGTTTGGTCAAACGGTCGGCTTCCGACAAGGGCAACCGTTGCACACGTGCCACGTCCTTGATCGATGACTTGGTAGCCATCGTTCCGTAAGTAATAATATGAGCCACCCGTTCTTTTCCGTATTTTTCGGTAACCCAGCGCAACACTTGCCCGCGTCCATCATCGTCGAAGTCAATATCGATATCGGGCATCGAAATTCGGTCGGGATTGAGGAAACGTTCGAACAGCAAGTCGTACTTCAACGGGTCAATATCAGTGATCCGTAAACAATACGCCACCACCGAACCTGCCGCCGATCCACGTCCCGGACCTACCGAAACGCCCATATTACGCGCCGCGTTTATAAAATCCTGTACGATAAGGAAGTAACCTGGGAAACCCATGGATTTCATTACATTCAACTCGAAGTCAATGCGTTCGGTTTTCTCATCATCCAACACTTCGCCATATCTGTGTCTGGCTCCTTCATAAGCCAGTTTGGTCAGATAATCGGCTTCGAGTTTCACGCGTACCACTTTGTCGTAGCCGCCTAACACCTCGAATTTCTCGCCAAATTCTTCGCGTAACATTTCTTCGCTGAACTGTCGGCGATATTGTTCTTCGGTTGCAAAATCGGGAGGAATAGGATAGATTGGCATCATGGGAGCTGAATCGATGTCGAAAAACTCCACTTTGTCAGCAATTTCCACTGAATTCTCAAGCGCTTCGGGAATGTCGGCAAAAATCTCCAGCATTTGTTCGGGCGTTTTCAGGTATTCCTGCTTGGTGTAACGCATACGACTCGGGTCGTCCAGGTCTTTACCTGTACTGAGGCATATCAATCGCTCGTGTGCTTCGCCATGTTCTTCTTCAACGAAGTGGACATCGTTGGTAGCTACCAGTTTTGTGTTTGTTTTGCGTGCAAGTTTTATCAGCTCTGCATTTTGACGCTGTTGTTTTTCGTAAGTTTCGTAATCGGCGTTGGGTTTGTCGGTTTTGTGGCGTTGCAGTTCGATATAAAAATCGTCGCCAAAAACACGTTTGTACCAAAGTACTGCATCTTCGGCTCCCTGTAAATCGCCTTTCTCAACGTATTTGTGAATTTCGCCGCCCAAACAAGCCGATGACGCAATCAGTCCTTCGCTGTATTTCTCCAGTATGTTGTGGTCGATACGCGGACGGTAATAAAAACCTTCCATCCATCCCAGCGAAACCAGTTTGCACAGGTTGCGATAACCTGTTTTGTTTTTAGCCAGCAGTACCAAATGATAACCGCTGCGGTCTTCCTGTGTTTCTTTCGACTTCCGGTCGCGACGTGCCACGTAGGATTCACAGCCGAGAATGGGTTTGAATAATTGCTCTGCGGCTGCGGCTAATTGTTTTTCAAATTCGTCTTTTCGGTCGGCGCTAAGTCCTTCGGCATTCAGCTCATCTTCGATGGCTTTTATCTGTTTTTCTACTTTGCTGTTTTTCTTTTTTACGTAGTTGAAAAATTCCTTCACGCCGAACATATTTCCGTGGTCGGTAAGCGCGACGGCGTTCATACCGCTCTTCGATGCTTTATCTACCAAAGCCGGTATGGAGGACATGCCATCGAGTATCGAATAGTGTGAATGAACGTGAAGATGAACAAAGGATCCCATAGATATGTGTTTGTTTTATTGAGCTTTAAATTTGGGGTGGAATTTGATTTTTTCTGTTGCTAAAGATAGGAATAATTTAGAAAGGGGAAAAATATTTCAACAGGAAGTTATTGACAATTTATAGAAATAAAAAGGCATCCGTTTAACAACCTTACGAATCAGAAGGAAATTAAACGGATACTTATTACCGAAAAACCAAAGATAAAACCAATTCTTCTGTATCAGGAAGGATTAAATATTCTTAATGAAAACGGTTTGGGTTTTTGCCGTTTGCAATTTGAATCCCATTTTCTGAAGATATTTTTGATGGGTTGCATTTTCAGTATTACATATAATTTGTCGGATGCCTTGATCTTTCATCAATTTTACATTCTTCTGATAAATAAAGTCTCCGGGTTTCAAATCACGATACTGAGCTGTTACAAAATCGAGATGAACATAAAGAATCTGGTTGTTTTTTACGCCTAAAAACACACCTACGACTACGGCATTGCGTAATAAAAGCAAGACAAATGAATTTTTATTTTTATCTTCTGTGTTTAAAATTGATTTATCGAAACGTGGAAAGAACTCTTTGATTTCACGTTCGAAAAAATCAAGAAAATACTGCAGATATGGGTCGTTAACATCAACCATTATTGATTTGAATGATTCTTGTTGCGAATACATTTTATACAAATAATACAAGTCGGTCAGCACTATAAACAAATTGAGCAAGCCTACCGGAAGAGCGCCAATTGCAAATCCATAAAACGAAAACACGCCGGCGCCAATAAGATTGTACCATCTGAGTTTTTTTATCGAACTCATGGTTAACGATATGGCTACTAATACCGAGCCGACGTAACCTATCCATTCTATTAAAGGGATATTAAACAGCATAAATTATTTTTATTGTTTTAACCCGAAATGCGTCTGATTTTTTGAGGATGTAAAAATAATCATTTTTTTGATTATCGAATCATTTTTTGTTCGTTTTTTGTATCATCCTGATAGACTTCCCTTTTTCAGTAAAGATGGGGCATAAAGGCCAAAACCGGACTGATGATTGGCAAATCTGATTTTTTTATCTATTTTTGTGTTTGGTGAAAAGTTTTTTTTGTGGCGTTTGTGTAATTTGAAAATTGTCAAATGCTGTTTTGTGTTTCTAAAATATTGGTTGTTAATCATCTGTGAAATAATTTATTATCATGATTGTACATATTGATATTCACACGCATCGTCCGGACACAAATAATCCCCTCGCAGTTCGGAATCTTAGTGTAAATGAAGCTGAAGGGTTTGTAAAAACGGACAAAAAAGAATTTTGTTCGATAGGCATTCACCCTTGGGATGTTCATCTGGCCAGCCCTGAGATTATGCAAAAACTCGAATCATTCGCTGCAGATAAAAGAGTGGTTGCCATAGGAGAATGCGGGCTCGACAAAAACAGCAAAGCCAGCATTAAAGAGCAGGACTACTTTTTCGAACGGCAAATTAATCTTTCCGAAAAAATACAAAAGCCTTTAATTATTCATTGCGTGGCAAGTTTTAATGAGATAATTGCCATGAAGAAGCGCCATAAACCTGAACAGACATGGATTATTCATGGCTTCAGGGGAAAGCCTGAATTGGCAAAACAATTACTAAACAGTGGATTTGCTTTGTCTTTTGGAGAAAAGTTCAATCCGGCAAGTGTTGAAATAACTCCTATCAATAAACTTTGTATTGAAACGGATGAAAGCCAACTCCCGATTGAACAAATATATAAAAATATTGCTTTAATAAAAGCCTGCCGTTCTGAGGAGCTTAACGGGGCTTGCCAGCTTCTTAAACTTTTTGTCTGTTAAAGAAATGATATAAATCTTTATAAATCAAAGCTGGCATAAATTCTTTCCTTATATTTTTGTAAATTTGCGTCTTTTAAAATTATATCATGAAAAAACACTCTATTCTGTTGTTATTCAGCTTTCTGTGCTTTTTGTTGCCGGCACAGGGAATCTCTTCCTTGCAGCAAAAAAAATTGTCGAATGCCATTAGCGCCATAACAAACTTATATGTCGATACGATAAACGATAAAAAAATGGTTGAAACAGCCATCGAGTCAATGCTTAAAGAATTGGATCCGCACTCGTCGTACATCCCGAAATCGGAAGTTGACCGTGTAAATGAACCACTCGAAGGGAGTTTTGAAGGGGTGGGAATTCAATTCCAGTTACTCGAAGACACATTGCTTGTAGTTCAGACCATTGCCGGCTGTCCGGCGGAGAAAGTGGGCGTTTTGCCCGGCGACCGCATTATTTATATCGGAGATGAATTAATTGCCGGTGTAAAAATGCAAAATTCGGACATCACTGCACGACTTCGTGGGCCAAAAGGCACCGAAGTTACGGTAAAGATATTGCGTAGAGGAAAACCGGAATTGTTTGTATTCAAAATTATTCGCGATAAAATTCCTATTTATAGTGTCGATGCCGCTTATATGATAGGGAAGGAAACCGGTTATATAAAAATCAATAATTTTGGAAGCACGACTGTCGAAGAGTTTCAGAAAGCCTTTACAAAACTGCAAAAATCAGGGATGAAACATCTTGTTTTAAGCCTTCAGGGCAATGGTGGCGGGTATCTGACTGCTGCGTATCAACTTGCCGATGAATTTTTGGGACGAGACAAACTGATCGTGTACACGCAAGGGTTGAACCAGCCTAAAAGTATTATGGAAGCCACAGCCAAAGGCCGGTTTGAATCCGGGAAACTGATTGTTTTGGTAGATGAATATTCTGCATCGGCCAGTGAAATTGTTTCGGGAGCTTTGCAGGATTGGGACAGAGCCATCATTGTTGGTCGTCGCACTTTTGGAAAAGGGTTGGTTCAGCGTCAATTACCATTGGTTGATGGCTCGATGTTGAGACTGACAACTGCTCGTTATTATACACCGACAGGCCGTTGTATTCAAAAACCGTATAAAGATGGAGTTGATAAATATGAAAAGGATATAATCAACAGATATAATCATGGAGAGCTTTTACATGCCGACAGTATTCATTTCCCCGATTCTCTTCGTTACCAGACTTTACAGTTGAAACGAACCGTTTATGGTGGGGGCGGTATTATGCCTGATATTTTCGTGCCTTTTGATACCACCCGTTATACTAATTACCACCGTCAAATTGTAGGTCGAGGTGTGCTGTCCAAGGTTACGGCTCAGTTTATTGATAAAAACCGGATTGACCTGAAAAAGAAATATCCAAGTTTCGAGAAATTCAAAAAGAATTATATGGTTGACGATGAATTGTTCGGCCAAATAAAACTTGATGCCGAAAAAGAAAAAATTCCTTTTGATTCAGTTCAATTTGATATTTCAAAGCCGTTGATAAGACTCCAGATTAAAGCGCTTATCGCTCGTGACCTTTGGGAGATGAATGAGTATTACCAAATTATGGATGCCGAAAACGAATCGCTGCAAAAAGCCGTTGAAATACTTCAAACCCCGGGAGCTTACGAAAAGATTTTAAAGTAATACTTTTGCAGGAAGGCTTTGGAAAATTTTTTGTTTTTAAGACACAAATCATGAATGCAATTCTTACTTATTTACAGACTAACTGGATAGAAATTATTGGGTCTATTTTGAGCCTGATTTATTTGTATTTATCTATAAATCAGAAGGTAAGTTTGTGGATTTTTGGGTTTCTTTGTTCCGCAATGTATGTAGTTGTGTTTTTTCAAAGCAAGTTTTATGCCGACATGAGCTTGCAGTTTTATTATTTAGGGGTAAGTGTTTACGGTTGGATAAGTTGGAAAACCGGAAAACAACATACGGGAAAAGAGCTTCCCGTAAAAAGAACAAATCTGAAACAAGCCATCGTCATTTCTGCCGTAGCCATAGCCCTTTTTTCGCTTTATTACTTTGTTTTGGCAAATTATACCGATTCTCCTCTTCCGAAAGCCGATTCGTTTACCACGGCATTAAGCATAGTGGCAACCTGGATGCTTGCCCGTAAAATGATAGAACACTGGATGTTATGGGTTATTGTGGACGGCGTTTCAGCCGGACTTTATTTCTACAAAGAACTGTATCCTACAGCCATTTTGTTTATAATCTATACCATTATGGCAGTTGTGGGGTATTGGCAGTGGAGAAAAAACCTATGATATATTTGGTGACGAGGTTGTATCAAAAGAGTTTTTTGAACGCAAATTACGCAAATTTCCACAAATCACACTGTTTCTTATTTGAATATTATCCTGATAAATAATCATTCATGATTTGTGTAAATTTGCGGTTGTTCGCGTAATTTGCGTTCTTCTTGCTTTTGATACGTCCTCGTCATTTTAAAACTCCAAACTTTACGCTAATATTTGCGATTAAGGTTCAATATTTACCTTAATATCCCTGCAAATAATAACCATGACGATTACAATTCCAAATCAATGTTAAACAATTCATGCCAGGGTAATCCCTGTTTATTCAATTGTTCCATAAACGGATCGGGATTAAATTCTTCCACGTTGTAAACGCCTGCTTTGCGCCATTCGCCTTTGAAGAACATCATGGCTCCGATCATGGCAGGTACACCGGTGGTGTAACTTACACCCTGAGCGCCGGTTTCTTTGTAGGCCGCTTCGTGACTACAATTGTTATACACGTAGTAAGTGGTTTCTTTTCCGTTTTTTAATCCTTTAATACGGCAACCGATCGAGGTTTGTCCCGTATAATTTTCACCCAAATCACCCGGATTTGGCAACACGGCTTTCAGAAACTGAATAGGAACAATTTTTTGTCCGTTGTATTCCACTTCGTCGATACGCGCCATTCCGATATTCTGGATAACCCGTAAATGTGTCAGATATTCCTGTCCGAAAGTCATCCAGAAGCGGGCACGTTTGATAGTCGGGTAATTTTTCACCAACGATTCTAATTCTTCGTGATAAATCACATAGGATTCTTTCGGTCCGATTTCGGGATAATTCAACGGTTTATGAATTTCG
>JAJFVH010000134.1 GCA_021371875.1 Bacteroidales bacterium | reverse complement strand
TTTTCCAAACCTCTAAACCTCCAATCTTCTAATCCTCTTCTTTCCACTTTTCACCTTTCACCATTCACTATTCACTTTTCACATTCTGTGAAAACTTTTTTCTTGAATTCTATTAAAAAAAGGAGTTAGTTAAACTCCGTCCCACTTTTTGCAGAGAACATCGATGATGTCCGTGTTTCTGCATGCTTCACTAAAATAGATTTGTAATGTTAACTGGAATCTGAAATCTTAGATTATAAGACCTGATCCCAATTAGCACAACTTAACAACATATGCAAAAAGCGCCACTATTTATCATCAATTTCATTTAACAAAGGATATATTGATGAATGAACTGAAGAAAAAGTCTTGCCCATGTAATTTGATAATTCAACGATGGATAGATCTAGTTGTCCTGAGCATCATATCAGCTCTGATTTTCGTTCTCTTATATCCTGCAACAACTAAACTGAGTAGAAAATTAGCTGAATGGCTTCCACAATCAGGTATATATTTCAATCTTTCAATTCCCCACCTCATTCTTCTGTTATTAATTACGACTTTCCTTTGGTTTATTCTAATCCGCCTAGGTGGATTCAGGTATCGTACGCCCGCCAGAAAAAAAATTTCCACTCGATAAGGACGAGTTGTTTTTACCCACCCACATGGTTCTTTGCATTCTTTGGTGCCATTCTCTATTATTGGATGACATCTTTGATCTATAATGCTGTCCGTTTTGATTGGTCGGTTATCGGTTTAGCAATTGTTTCATTCATACCAGGAATTATCTTTGCTTCAATTTTGGACACCCTCTTTTCCCTTAGACAACCCTCAGTCCATACCCCCGCTAATGAAAAACCAATAAAAAGTTTTCGGGCTCTTCTACAAGATCCACCTTCCTTTATAAACTGGCTAAATAAAGAAACCCCAATTCAATCTTCCGAAGATGACCTTTTCGATCTTGCCATTTTCGCCAAGCGAATCGCCAAGATGTTACAGGCAATACCCTTAAAAACAATTGCAGTTGTTGGCTCTTATGGGTGTGGTAAGAGCAGCGTTATAAATATGATCGAAGACTATTTGAAAAAAACTGAAAGACTTTATGGAAATCATAGTTCCACAACGGATGAAAATCATGTTGATGCAGATAACATCATTCACTGCAAGGTTCAAGGGTGGGGATTACAGAAGAATGCCGTCGTCGAACATATCTTGCAATCTGTTATATTAAAACTATCGCGATCTGTTGATTGTCTCGGATTGACTAGCATACCTACTGACTATAGTATCGCTCTCTCTAATTCTGGATCTTCATGGTTGAAGCCCTTGACAGTTTTATCGAACACAAAAAGAGAGCCTCTTGAAATCCTGCGCAAACTTAATGCCGTCCTGTCCTGTACTGGCAAAAGAATGATCATTTTCCTGGAAGATATTGACCGTAACACAACCAGCGTGGCCACATGGAAGGAACTGACGTCACTTCTAGTGCATACTTGCAAAAGTTACCGATATGTCATTTCGACCGAAGGGAGAAATCTTATTCAATGATTATAAAGATTTCTCAGTCACTTCGTTCCTTCGAAATGACACGGTTAATATTGAAATCAAGCACTAGATAGGCTGAAGGATCTCGACAATATTTCTTTTGTACTCGCAATTAACCAACCCAGTATGACATATGACATACTCTTAAGGGTTTGCGAACATGTTGAGTTCATCCCAACATTACCACAAACGGAAATCTTGGAATGCATTAAATTCTTCAGAAATTATTGCCTTGATAAATTTGCGGATATTGATATCGACTGCCGCACCAGAACGGAAAGGGATGAACATATTGGTTTGAAAAATACTTCTCAGGAATACGACGTAGCAACTATGCTGGGAGTAGAAGTAAATGATCCAATCACAGTAATTACTAAACTTTTAAATAATCCTAGAACATTGAAATCAACCTTACGTCACTCTTTACATTCGTGGGATTCTCTGCATGGCGAAATTGACTTTGATGATCTTCTCGCAGCAAGAGTTATTTACACTGTCGCACCTGAAGCGTTTGCCTTTATCAATGAATATAGATCAAAATTAATGTACTTTGATGCAGAAAGCACATCTGATCGCACCCGGAAGCAACAAGAAGAAAATCGTAAAAAACTAGAAACTGTATGGCAAAACGTCAAAGGGTCATGGAACAGTGAATTAGTCAAAACATTAATTGATTTTCTATTTACAGGATGGGTCAAAGATAATTTTTATAAAGGAAATATACCGCAAGGCGTTATTCATTATAGACCAACTGACTATTGGGGTAGACTTAATAGAGAAACACTTTACGCAGATGAAATTCCAGATCAAATTATACTACACGCATTGAATAGCTGGAAAGTGAATCACAACGAAACAGTATATCAAGAGTTCAGTCTATCAGAAGCAATTTTTCGCATAAATGGTTTTGTTAAAAAATTTGAATATTTTGGAAATTTGTTGGATGGTCATGACATTCGTGCCCTTGCTCAGGAATTATTTGAATTGATTCGTAAGGATGGTGGGGAAATTCCTAAAGACGCTCACTATCATGGGTTCATTGAGCTATGGCGACTATCTCTAGATAAACCAATTGACGGGCACAATGAGTGGATACTTGGTGAAATTAAGAAAGCTATACCTGTAAGTTTACGTTTTGCCAATGAGTTGTACTACTATTGGCGCAATCAAGACCATCCTTCAATATCCACAAGAATTCAAACACCTATATTACGTAATGGATTCATTGAAGCAACAAGACAAGTTTACGAAAACAATAGCCAAGCACTTATCGAGGCTCTTGATCCAGCTTACATGTATAGTATTCACCATTTTATGATCTATTATAGCGAAGCAACTGGTGGTGGGAGCGGTTTTAATCCAAATGATTGGAAATGGCTTATTGATGTCCTATTAAAAGCAGCAGAAGCAAACCCACAAGTTGTCATTCCGCAATTGGTCACACTGTTAAGCAATGAAGATTCCACATTCGGTGCAGGATTTCTATACTCGCTTAATGAGGAAAGGCTAAATTCACTTTTTGGTAATGAAAAAACGATGGTATTAAAATTGTTAGCTATGAAAATCGATATATCTATGTTCGATGAAAGAGAAAAGAATCGCATCGAGTTTGTTCGTCAAGAGGCTGCAGGCCGAATTTTGCAAGAAGAAAGCAAGGGGCAGACCCTTCTTAATGAATTCGGAGGACATAACACTTAACGTGAGTAGGAATCTCGATAGTCAGGACGCTCTTTATAAATTTTAAACTGTACTATGTTTGAAGGGTCTTGGGGTCAAATCTTTAATCTTGACATTTGACGCTGATTCACGCTGCAAAGCTTTTACCAGTTATGCATTGCAAGAAGCTAAGAATTACTGGATTCCCCAGTCAACCGGCATACGCCGGTCTGCGAGCCGGGGAATGACAAAGAAGAAATATTTCACCCTTACCCGATCTCTCCCCTCAAGGAAGAGGAGATTTTCAAATTAGGGACAGCGTGAACCTGACACTAATGATAACTATTTGAC
>JAJFVH010000131.1 GCA_021371875.1 Bacteroidales bacterium | reverse complement strand
TTGTTTACCAATCCGCCATATACCATAGTAACCACTTTCAGCATCTCTTCATCGGTAATACGCCGTCCGTCCACCATTTTACTTTCGATTCCGAGCCTGGCTGCCATAGTCGTTGCCGAGCGTCCGCCACCATGCACCAATACTTTATATCCTTCTATTTTCGAGAAATCGGATAACAACTGTTTCAGGCTTTGTGGTTCTTCCACAATTTTGCCGCCAACTTTTACGAGGGTTAACCTCTCCCTAACCCTCGGAGACTTGTCCCGTTTTCGGGAAGGAGAGGGAACAGAGCTTTTATCGAATGTATCTTTCATTTCCAAATTCCAATAATTACTATTTGAAATAGTTATTCTTTAGTTTTGCTGATTTTTTTAAATCTTACGCTCCTTCTCCCTTGGAGAGGGCAAGAGCGAAGTTTAAAATTTAATTAATGCATGAATATCCTCCGCTCCTTCGAGACGTGGACGACCATTCAGGAATTCAAGTTCAATCAGGAAGCTTACATAAACCGATACGGGATTAAATTTCGCGATTAATTTCAGAGCTGCGCCAGCGCTTCCTCCGGTTGCCAATAAGTCGTCGTGCAAAAGTACAACATCTGTTTCATCGATAGCATCTTTGTGAATCTCGAGCGAATCAGTTCCGTATTCAAGTTCGTAATCCACTTTAAAAGTCTCGGCAGGCAATTTCCCTGGTTTACGAAGCAAAACAAAACCGGCGCCAAGTTTGTAAGCCAGGATACTTCCCAATACAAAACCACGGCTTTCAACACCAACAACTTTGGTGATACCTTTATCTTTGTAGTATTCGTAAAGATTATCCACGATAAACCTTAACACTTCGGCATCTTTCATTGCCGTGGTTATATCTTTAAACATAATTCCCGGTTTCGGAAAATCCGGCACGTTGCGTATCGACGCAATAACTTGTTCTAAATTCATAATGATAATTTCAGCCCCCTAAATCCCCCAAAGGGGGACTTCCCAATATATAGGGCATTGGAAAATTTATTATTTTATACCATTTGATGCATTACAAAGTCTCCCCTTCGGGGGATTTAGGGGGCTGTTAATAGCCGCATAATAACCACTTGTGCCGAGATTTCACGATTGGCAGCTTCGGGAATTACTATGGATTGCGGACTTTCGATCACTTCGTCGGTCACAATCATATTGCGGCGAACCGGTAAGCAATGCATAAAACGGGCATTGTTTGTAACGGACATTTGACGCTCACTTACCGTCCAGCCACGATCGGTGCTCAGGATTTTCCCGTAATTCGGATCCTGATAAGCTGCCCAGTTTTTAGCGTAGATAAAGTCGGCGCCTTCGAAGGCTTTCATTTGGTCGTATTCCACACGAGCGCCACGTACAAATTCTTCGGCCAGTTCGTAGCCTTTGGGATGAGTAATCACAAAATCGACATTGGCTTCGTTCATAAAATCGGCAAACGAATTTGGAACAGCCTGTGGCAAGGCTTTGGGATGCGGCGCCCAGGTTAATACTACTTTAGGACGAGCTGTTTTTTTATATTCTTCTATCGTAATCAAGTCGGCAAAAGCCTGCAACGGATGCGAGGTTGCTCCTTCCATGCTGAAAACCGGTTTTCCTGAATATTTTATAAACTGATTGATAATGGTTTCCTGATAATCGAATTCTTTGTTTTCGAATTGTGCAAAAGCACGAACGCCGATCACATCGCAGTAGCTCGCCATTACCGGAATGGCTTCCAGAATATGTTCGGGTTTATCGCCATCCATAATCACTCCCCGCTCGGTTTCGAGTTTCCATGCGCCGGAGTTGATGTCAAGCACCATAGTGTTCATTCCCAGATTCATTCCTGCTTTTTGAGTGCTCAAACGGGTACGCAGGCTGGAATTGAAAAACACCATCAGCAAGGTTTTATTTTCGCCGATATGTTTGTAGGCAAAACGGTTTTTCTTGATTTCCAATGCCTCACGAACCGCTTCCTGCAAGTTGCCAAGGTCTTTTACGTTTGTATAAGTTTTCATAAATAGTAAATGGTAAATTGAGAAATAGTAAATTACTTCGGCTCCATCACAATCAACGGAATCAGCATTTCTTCCAACGAAATTCCACCATGCTGGAAAGTGTTTTTATAGTAGCTCACATAATGATTGTAATTGTTCGGATAAGCGAAGAAGTCATCGTTACCGGCAAAAATATAGGCTGAACTTACATTCGGACTTGGCAAACCGACTTTTGCCGGCTGAGTTATTTCAAAAACTTCTTTTTTGTTGTAACTCAAATTTTTACCCACCTTATATCTCAAATTTACATTGGTGTTTTTATCTCCGATTACTTTTAACGGATTTGTTACCTGAATTGTCCCGTGATCGGTGGTAAAAATCAGCTTATAGCCGCGACGCGAAATAGCTTTCATCAACTCGTAAGTGGGCGAGTGTTTAAACCACGACAACGTAAGGGAACGATAAGCCTGTTCGTCATTGGCAAGTTCGCGCATCATTTTCGACTCGGTGCGGGCATGCGAAAGCATGTCGATAAAATTCAACACAATCACATTTAACTGATTGTTGTCCAGTCGTGGCAATTGCTCAATCAGTTTTTCGCAAAACGATGATTCATTTACTTTGTGGTACGAGAAACTGTAATTTTTCCTGAAACGTTGAAGTTGTGTTTGTATCAAGTCTTTTTCGTTCAGATTTTTACCCTCTTCCTCTTCCTCGTCGACCCAGAGTTGTGGAAACATCTGTTGAATTTTGAGCGGCATCAATCCGGAGAAAATAGCATTTCGGGCATACTGTGTAGCCGTCGGCAATATACTGCAATACATGCTTTCGTCGGTAAAAGTATAAAACTCGCTCATCAATTCACGAATAATCTTCCACTGGTCGTAACGAAAATTATCAACGAGTACGAAAAACACCTTTTCTCCTTTATCCAATAAAGGGAAGACCTTGGTCTTAAATAAATCAGGGCTTAACAAAGGGCTTTTATCCGGTTGTTCGAACCAGGACATGTAATTACGCTTTACGAATTTACAAAAAGTATTGTTGGCTTCCGTTTTTTGCATCCGCAGCATTTCGTCCATGCCATTGTCTGTCTCTTCAAGCTCTAACTCCCAATAAACCAATTTCTTATACACTTCCACCCAATCTTCGTAAGTCAAAGAATCATTTATTTGCATCCCGATACGTCCGAATTCGAAGCGGTATGTAGAAGTTGTATGTTCGGTAACAATTTCTTTTTGATGAATATTTTTCTTGAGTGTCAGCAAAATTTGACTCGGGTTTACCGGTTTTGTAAGATAATCGGCAATTTTATTCCCGATGGCCATATTCATGATATTTTCCTCTTCGTTTTTAGTAATCATTACCATCGGCACATTAGGGTCAATATCTTTTATTAACGCCAAAGTTTCCAAACCACTCAAGCCCGGCATGTTTTCGTCGAGAAAAATAATGTCGAAGGTTTCTTTCCGACAAAGATCTACAGCATCTTTCCCGTTATTGGCGGTCACTACTTCGTAGCCTTTTTCTTCGAGAAAAAACACATAAGCACGAAGTAAATCTATTTCGTCATCAGCCCAGAGTATGCGGTCTTTTTTCATAAGTTTCAGTGCCCCTGCTGTGTCTCGACTTTAGTCGAGAGGCAGAGGGAATTTAGGGGTTTTTATTTTAAATAATATTCCTGCATGAATTCAAAATAAGTATTCATGGCATTTTGTTGCATCACGACGTTCAGGTTCTTTTGAGTGCCGAGTAGGTTACGATAATCAGTTCCTTTCAGGTTATCAAATAACGAACGTTCTTTTACCATACGGATAAGATAAGACTTAGCCAAATTGGCATCGGCAAATGAACCGATGATGATTACCTGCATTTTTCCCACTGTTTCTTTGTTGATTTTCAGGTTCAACATGCCATAGTTCTGAGCATTATAAGTATCGAATGCAGCCTTTAATTTATCAAAATCGAATGTGCCTGAAAGCACCGTAACCGACACGTAATGCGGATCGTTAGGCTTGTATGCAAAAAGATTTTTGAATAACGGAACATTTTCTTCTTTCGGCTGAACTGTGGCAGGGGTCATGGCAGGAGTTGTATTTTTTGCCGTTGCTTCATCCATCGATTCATTGGTTCTTACGGGCTCTTTCTCCGTTTGAGGCGTTGCTGGCAATGGAGTTGCAACTGCCGGCGTTGTTTGTTTTGCGGCTACATCTTTTTTTATCGACAAAGATACAGGTTTGGTTGCATTTACCAATGCTTTTCCAGCAACGGATGTTTTTCCGGATAAATATTTTGTCTGATAAGCCAGGTATTCGTCTAATCCGAACAGAGTCCTTATCAATCCATAGTTTTGCTCCGAAATAATTACTTTTCGGGCATTTATTTCGTTCAATAAAGCTGATAAAGAGGCGTCGTTTTCGATGGAATTTACATACCATTCTGTTTCGTCGTACGATTCGAAATTTGTTACTGATAATGTGTTTTGCGTACTATCTAATTTTGCTGTCACCAAGTCAAAATCTTTTACCATAAACCGTGTGAAATTATAAGCGGCGATATTGTAAAGCAACTTATTCATCAGTTCTTTATCCGCTCCGGTAACAATCAAAAGCCTGTGTCTCGTTGCTTTTTCGGGAGAGAATTGACCTCCGGTTTGCTGGGCAGCTTCTTCTTTTAACACTTCCTCGCGACGGGACAGCAAAGTTCCGTGCGATGTCCCGGTTTTAGCTTTCCTTCCCTGTTTTATCAAAGCCAGGATGTCTTTCGACATGGCGCTCACGTCACTTTCGGGAAATTTTTCGACCACGGCATTCAATGCTTTTTCGAAAATTTCGGGACTATCCGTTTTTCCGATACTTAATGCATTTAAAAACAAGAATTTGGGCATTAAGTCAGACAATGGATAATTTTGTTGAATGTATTCGACATTTTTCTTCACCGTCCTGAAATCACTTGCATTATAAGCGATGTAAGTTACGTTGTAAAGCGAATCCTGCTCGCGATACATACGTGCCATGCGTTCAGGATAATCGGGTTGCGAAAGCACTTCCGCATATTTTGAATCGGAAAATTCTTGTATCAGTTTATTCCGGTAAATTTCAGCCTGAACTGGATTTCCATTCTTCGTTTCGAGCATGTAGCTTTGGAAGTAAGTTTCTACTTTCCTTTTATCGGACGGGAAACGGCGTGCAAATTCGTCAAAAGTTTTAATTGCCATTGGGAAATCTTCCACTTTTTCTTTATAAATCGTACCCATATTGAAAAGAGCTGTTGCAATTTCGGCATTGGATTTTGCAAGCTGGGCAGGCGTAACCGGAATTTGCCGGAGATAAAACTCCGGTGTTTTGTTGTCCGTAACAATAGAAACATTCAGGCTGGTTGTATCACCCATGCTTTCTGCCGACTGTGAAAGTCCGGCGGAGGTGTTTTCGTCGGCAAAAAGTGTTGAAGTTTTATTGATGCGCCGCCAGTTGTCCTCCAGTTTGCGTCTTCCCCACTTTTTTTGGAAATCGGTTTGCCCTGATTTAATTAAAGTAGAATTGTAAAAATACCAATCGCCTGATCCGGTAACTGATGCTCCAATAGGAGTTATTAAATCAAAATCATCTATTTGATTTTGTTGTTCTGATTTTGATTTTTCCAATTCGGCCGCCGCTTTTTCGTCTGCGATCAATTTGTCAATTAACTTATTCACTATTTCGAGCTTTTTGCTCTCGGATAGTGTTGATAAATATTGCAAACTGTCCTGCAATACAACTATTTCATGTTGAACTACCAACTCGCTCAGCGTCTCGGCAAGTTTCGACACACGTGCATAATCTTCATGGTCAACCGTGATTATTTTCGATGCCTCATCATAGCAGGGTTGTGCTTTTATATATGCTTTTTTTTGATAGAATAAATCGCCTAAAGTGATTAATGTTAAAGCTTTATCAAAACCGTTACGCGTGCTTTTCTCGACCGACCGATTAAAAAAATCTATGGCTTTTGCCGTATCTTTGTTTTGAAGATAAGTTTTACCCAAAGCAAAATATATTTGATCAAGATAATCCTTGTTATTTTGATTTTTGAGCATTTTGTTCAGTTCCTTACGAACCGATCCGACATTCATATTCTCGAGCTCAGCCCTGTAAATCCGGGCATTAAAATCCATCTCGAAAGAAGGATTTAACTTGATAACACGCGTGAATGCATCATAAGCCTCCTTATTATTTCCTGTTTTTTTATAAAGTTGGGCCAGTAAAAAATTAAAACGTTGTTTTTGACCTTTATCGGTTTCTTTTTTTAAGGCGATCTCCAGAAAAGGGATGGCATCTTTATACTGACGTTTTTTAAGCAGTAAATCGGCATTTACCGAAGCAAATAACCCTGCATTTTGAGGTTTCAAGTCGTCCTGTTTCACTTTAGAAAGAACCTGTTCCGCCTCATATATCCAGCCCATTTCGCCATAAGCGCGGGCTATCCAGAGTTGGCAACGGGCAACCATGTCTTTATCATTGGCGAAATGACGGGCAACGTAAGTAAAAGTTCCCACAGACCCAATAAAATCTGCTTTGTGAAATTCTGCTTTAGCCAACAACAGCCAGGCATCTTTCAGGACGGGATTAAATTCTTCCTGTTTATACCATAACTGATATGCAGGATCGCTCCATTTTTTTACATTACGCTCCGGTTTTTGCTTGATGGAGTGAAGTTTAATGGCTTTCCGGCATTTTTCGATGGTTCTGTCCATATTCGATATAGCCGAATTTGCATTGTCATGTTTGCTGATCGGATACATGGGAATGATTGCCGAATAATCCTCTTTGTTGGCATTCGAGATATTTCGCATTCCTTCTTCAAAGGCGGCTGTGCCATTGAAGTATACGTTAAAACGCGTATTTACAGCTTGATAAGTACGGGTCGACCAGGTATTTTTTTTTGCCGAACATGCACTGAACAAAGCTATTAATAGCGTGAGAACAACAATATGTTGATATTTTAATTTCAAAAAAAAAGGGAATTAATGTTTTTCTTAATAATACTTTACAAGTCAAAATACAAACTTAAAAAACGTGATTCTATTGTGTTTTTAACTCACAAAAATACGCAATTCTGAACACAAACAGTTAACTTTGTGCCGAAAATTATGTTGTATTAAGATAATAACGGAATATAAATTATGTGGGTACTTATTATCATTTTAGTTTTGTTTGCGCTCATTCTGATGGGCTTAACTTATTTGAATCGCCGCAACAAAACAGAAGAAACCGAAATTAAAATAAACAATGACGGAGAATGCTGTGGCGCTCACGAAGTTTGCGATCGCGAGTCATTGTTAATTTTAGATGATAAAATTGAATATTTCGATGATGAAGAGTTAGATTTTTTGGCTGATATTCAACCTGAAAAACTCTCCGATTCTCAGGTAAAACAACTATCAGATGTGTTTTTTACACTCAAAGAAAGCGATGTAGCCGCCTGGCTTAGGAGCTTGCAAATGCGTCGAATTCAATTGCCTTTCGACCTGCGAGAGCAGGCATTGTTGGTTGTGAGCGAAAGGAGAGGGCTATAAACCCTTTAAAAATCAGATAGTTTTTATTATAAAAATCAGGTTAAAATATCAAAAACTTTCCTGAAAACTGTATTTTAAAGTAATCTATAAGAAATTCAGGAAACATAATAAATATATATGATTATCCGTATTCCGACCTGTAATCCCGTTAAGGATTTAATATCGGTAGAATTATTCGCCCACCTTCGTTTATAGCACCCCATACGGGGTGCTATACGTGTGTGGAAATGTCTTTCTACCGGTATTACATGCCTACGGCATAACTGT
>JAJFVH010000111.1 GCA_021371875.1 Bacteroidales bacterium | reverse complement strand
TGGGTGTTTCATCTGTTTATAATTTATATATCTGCCCCCTAACCCCCTAAAGGGGGAATAATACAGGTACTTTGAGTTTTGTTATTTTATAATCATCTCCTTGTGTGTCCTGATTTTTAATCTCGGTCATGGGGGTTTCATGTATTTATTTTGTAATTGGTTGGTTGAATAATGTTGGACAGTGTCCGATAATATTATTGGACGGCTCAGGAAATGGTCAGGAGCAAGCCTTCCACGCATTTTTCAGCGCCTCCGGTACATGATTCCGTTCCGGAAACAGGCTTTGTAAAATTCAAATCAAAAGTAATCAAAATTTCACAAAATAGAAAATGATTATCCGCAATTTAGCCTAATTCAGGGTTCGGTGCTTCCGTCAAGCCGGAATGTACCATCTGCACCTTTGTTTTGGGGTTTGATTATTTTCTACATATAGCAACGGGACTCTGTCCCTTAAATGTATATACAGTATAGTATTCAGTTATTTAGGTACGTAGTGCCGCTGCCATTTGTAGTTAGCATTCATCATAGAGATGATAAGGTGCAGCGCACCGAACCCTCTTTTTTGAAGTTTTAGGTGCTTTTGCGGATAATCATAGACAGAAAAATCCCGAAGGCCTTAGGACACAAAAGCTCCTAAAAGTTTTCAACAGTTTGTTGAAACATTTCTGATGAATAAACCACAAAACTTTTGTACTTTTGAACTTCACAAAATAAGATCGTAGCATAAAATTTACAGATAACTTCATAATTCGATGGCTGAAAAACGTAATTATTCCAAAAATCCGATGACTCCTGCGCCTATTCAGGCTAATGAATACGGTAAAATGCCACCACAGGCTCTTGAACTCGAAGAAGCTGTGTTAGGCGCCATTATGATAGAAAAAGATGCCTATTCGCTTATTTCGGAAATTCTGAAACCCGAGTGTTTTTACAAAGTGGTGCATCAAAAAATCTTTGATGCCATCATGACTTTGGCCCTGCATCAGGAACCGATCGACATGCATACGGTGACGGAGCAATTGCGTAAAAGCGGAACAATCGACGAAATCGGAGGGCCGTATTACATAACTTTGTTGACAGCCAAAGTTTCGTCGGCTGCGCATTTGGAATATCATGCCCGGATTATTGTCCAGAAGTTTCTGGCACGCGAACTTATACGTGTTTCCTCTGAAATTCAAACGAAAGCCTTTGACGACAAGACAGACGTTGATGATTTGATGCAGGAAGCCGAAGGGATGCTTTTTGAAGTTTCGCAACGCAATCTCAAAAAAGATGTAACGCAAATCAACCCGGTTATTGAGGAAGCCCGCAACCGCATGTTGCTGGCTGCAACCAAACAAGGCGCAAGCGGCGTGCCGAGCGGATTTCACTCCCTGGATAAAATTACATCAGGCTGGCAACGTTCCGACCTGATTATCATTGCGGCGCGTCCCGCAATGGGTAAAACGGCATTTGTCCTTTCGATGGCTAAAAATATGGCCGTGGATTATAATTCGCCGGTGGCCGTTTTCTCGTTAGAAATGTCGAATGTCCAGTTGGTAAATCGTTTGATAATGAATGTTTGCCAGCTCGAAGGAGAAAAAATTAAAAACGGGCAACTGGATAAATATGAATGGGAAAAATTTGACCGGGATATAAATCTCCTGCTCGATGCTCCGATTTATATTGATGATACGCCGAGTTTGTCTATTTTCGAATTAAGGAGTAAAGCGCGGCGACTTGTGAAAGAGCATAAAATTAAGTGTATAATCATTGACTACCTTCAGTTGATGAACGCCAGTGGAATGAGTTTTGGCAGTCGCGAGCAGGAAGTAAGCACTATTTCACGTTCGCTCAAAGGCTTGGCAAAAGAACTTGACATTCCAATTATCGCGCTGTCGCAATTGAACCGTGGGGTAGAAGGACGCACGGGTATTGAAGGCAAGCGTCCGCAGTTGTCGGACTTACGCGAGTCGGGTGCCATTGAGCAGGATGCCGATATGGTTTGTTTTATTCATCGTCCCGAATATTATAAAATAACCGAAGACTCGCAAGGAAATTCCTTGATCGGAATAGCCGAAATTATTGTGGCTAAACACCGTAACGGCGCTACAGCCGATGTTCAGTTGAAATTTAAAAATACTTACGCCAAGTTTTTGAATAAGGACGATGTGACCGATGACGATAATCCTTATGCCTCCGGTTATCAAACTATTTCTTCGAAAATGAACGATACGACTGGTGCCAATTTTTATGGCGATGGTCAAATGGCAATTCCTCCGGCCAATCCGTTTCCGGGGGGACGGAATGATGAAACGCCATTTTGATTGACTCTTAAATCTCCCAATAGGGGCTTAAAATAAAAATGCGAAGTGAAATTTCACTTCGCATTTTTATTTTATCACAATATCAATTGGATACTTTCTCAAATTTGGTCGGGTCATGTTTGTACTTGAACACAAGTGCAAAAGCAGCAGCAACCAGTAAAGAATAGCCGGCAAAAATGAACCAGGAATTTGGCCAACCTGCAAAATCGACCACCCAGCCTGCAACATAAGAGCCTATAAAAGCGCCAAACCCGTTTGTCATAATCATAAACACTCCTTGTGCACTCGAACGGATTGATGAATCAGTCTCATTTTCAACAAACAATGAACCTGAAATATTGAAAAAATCGAAAGCAACCCCATAAACAATCATGGAAAGGACTAACATCCAAACGCCACCACCAGGGTTTCCTAATCCAAGTAATCCAAAGCGTAATACCCAGGCAACCATACTGATTAACATCACTTTCTTTATTCCGAATTTTTTAAGAACAAACGGAATTAAAAGAATACATAAAGTTTCGGATGCCTGCGACAACGATATGAGAATATTGGCGTGTTCGACGCCGAATGTACCTTTATAGACCGGATTACTCCCAAAGAAGTTTGTCAGATAGTCATTTGCAAAAGCGTTTGTAATTTGAAGAGACATACCCAGCATCATCGAAAAAAGGAAAAAAATGGCCATCTTTTTTTGTTTGAAAAGAGTAAACGCCCTTAATCCTAAATGATCGATCCACGATTTCTTGCTTGAATCAGTTTTTATATCGCAGTTAGGCAATGTGAATGAATAGATGCCTAAAACAAAACCTATTGCAGCCGACATGTACAATTGATTTGCCGAACTTGCAAAACCCAATAAATCCACCGCAATCATGGATACAATGAAACCCACGGTACCCCAAACCCGAATCGGTGGAAAATCTTTAACGGTGCTCATTCCGCCTTTAGTCAGCGCATTGTAAGCAACCGAATTCGATAAGGCGATGGTCGGCATATAAAACATTACACTTAATAAAATCAGGGGATACAACGAGCCGTACTCGGTTTGAGGTGCTGCAAACACAAGAAAACCCGCAGCTAAAATATGGCAAATTCCCAATAATTTTTGAGCCGGTATCCAACGATCTGCAATTATTCCCAGTATGGCTGGCATAAACAAGGAAGCAATGCCCATTGTAGCAAAAAAACTACCGATTTGAAATCCCTCAAATTTTAGATTTCCACCCAAATATGCCCCAAGTGAAATTAACCATGCTCCCCATATTGCGTATTGCAGGAAACTCATGACTATAAGACGAAACTTTAATCCCATGATATTTTATATTTAAAGTTGTGTTTTTTTGTTTAAAAGTTTGAGAGTTTGAGTTTGTTTGGACAAAAGCGGGATAAAATTAAGTTCTAAATCAAGCTCTTAACTAACTTGTGAAGTTATATCCAATTTTACTAAATATATTAGACTTGGTCTTAAAGTCCTCTCGCCACTTGGCGAGAGGGATTTAGGGGGCTGCTATTAATTGGTTAAATATCTCTACTTTACTTTCCGTTTAATGGCATCCCTTATATTGACGGCCAATTCGTATTTTTCTTCTTGCACAGCCATATTCAATAATTCTTCGAGATCATGAAGCGATAATAAATCTAATTCCTCCGTTGTAAGTTCTTCCGCATCGATATTTATTTCATCTTTATCATCATTCGTTTGTTCCGGTTGCGGTTCGATTACAGTACCAACAATATCGAGTATCTCGGATTTTATGAAAATTGGCGAATCGGAACGAACGGCTAATGCTACCGCATCCGAAGTCCGTGCATCAAGGATAATTGTATTCTCTCCGGTTTTAATATGTAGTTCGGAATAAAAAACGTCGTTTATCATATTGTATATCAATACTTTTTCGAGCTTAGAGCCGAATACGTTCAATAAATTATGAATTAAATCATGCGTTAAAGGACGGGGAGACTTCTTGTTATTCAGTTTCAATGCAATAGACTGGGCCTCCGGTTCTCCAATCATAACCGAAAAACGGCGGTTGCCTGGTTCTTCGCTTAAAACGAGTCCGTAAGTACCTATTACAGTCTGATTATATACCAATCCTGTTATCGACAGTTTAATTTCAGCATCCATATACCGGCTTTTTTAAAATGACAACAAATATAGTTATATTTTTAAATGTAAAGTTGGCTTTTTTGAAATTCCGGACAAAAATGATGCGATAAGTAAGGCAAATAAATAAATTTTCAGACTATTTTTTTATCTATATAGCATGAAATGAAAAATATATGTACTTTTGTCGCCCGAATTATCAATGAAAAAAAAATTAGTCAATATTTTCAGTTATTCGTGGGGTCTTATGATGTCCACGACGCCTACCTGGGTGGGAATTTCAAACGAAAGCAACAAGGAGAACGAATCCTTCACGAAGTTTGTTGTTCCTTGGGTTGCTCTTTGTACCTTGGTTGTTTTTGTGTTTGAAACGATTTATGCCGAGAACAAGCACGTTGAAACCGGATTTATACATGCTTTTGTAAATTTGTTATCCCTTTTCGGCGCTTATTTTTTTACCAAAACAATCACTAATTCATATTTTAAGAAAAATCTTCCGGAATTATTTTCAAAGATCAATATCGAAAAAATAGTTGCCTATTCATTTGCAGTTGTTTTTGTGATTAAAATTGTTACCACCATCATACCGAGTTTGTTTTTTCTCCGGATACTGAATATCTATACTATTTACATAGTTTGGGACGGATGTCGTGTAATTTTTAATATTAACGAAGATGAACGGGGGAAAATAATGCTTTTAATCAGTTTATCCATTATCTTTACGCCCGCTATAATCAACAAAATCGTACTTTTTATGTTGCCGGCTTTTTAGCAAAAGTATTTAATAAAAAATATGTTCAAAAACTCAAACATACTGATCCGAAACAAACGTGCCACTTTCGATTATGAGATTATGGAACGCTTTGTGGCCGGAATCCAACTCTACGGAACGGAAATAAAATCGATTCGCGATGGGAAAGCGGGATTATCAGACACTTATTGCACATTTATAAGTGATGAATTATGGGTTAAAAATATGCACATAGCTACTTACTTTTTTGGCACGTATAATAATCATGACGTGCGTCGCGACCGCAAATTATTACTTACCAAACGTGAATTACGGAAATTAATGCGTGGAACAAAAGAAACCGGATTTACGATTATTCCTACTAAATTGTTTATAAACGAAAAAGGATTGGCAAAACTCGAAATAGGATTGGCCCGAGGTAAGAAAAATTACGATAAACGGCAAAGTCTGAAAGAGAAAGAGGATAAACGAAACATAGACAGGGTGATGAAACGCTAA
>JAJFVH010000108.1 GCA_021371875.1 Bacteroidales bacterium | reverse complement strand
TTCAAATTCCTGCTTTTCTTTAAAAGTCAGTTTCCGTTTACTGTTTCCCTCTACCCGGGGAGAGGGGAGAGGGGTGAGGTTCTCTTTTGTCTTTGCTCTTTGTTCTTTGCTCTTTTTCTCCTCCCGCTCCTGCTCTTCCATGAGTTCGTTCCATTCGCGATAATCGGTGTAATTGCCCGGGAAGTCTTTTAATTCTGCATCGCCTTTAAATACCAGCAAATGATCCACTACCTTATCCATAAAGTACCGGTCGTGGCTTACTACAATCACGCATCCTTTGAATGATTGCAGGTATTCTTCCAGTATATTCAGGGTCACTATATCGAGGTCGTTAGTCGGTTCGTCGAGCACCAGAAAGTTCGGATTACGCATCAGCACCGTGCAGAGATGCAAGCGGCGTTTTTCCCCGCCGCTCAGTTTATACACGTAGTTGTATTGCGTTTCGGGTGTAAACAGGAAATGCTGCAAAAATTGCGAAGCCGACATCTTCTTGCCATTGCCCAGGTTTACTTCTTCGGCAATGTCCTGCACCACATCGATTACCTTCATTTGTTCGTCGAATGCCAATCCGTCCTGACTGTAATAACCGAACACCACCGTTTCGCCAATGTCGAACGAACCGCTGTCGGGTTTTACTTCACCCAGCAGCATTTTCAAAAAGGTGGATTTCCCCGTTCCGTTTTTACCCACGATGCCCATCTTTTCATAGCGGGCGAAATTGTAGTAAAAATTGTCCAGAATTTTCAAATCGCCATAACTCTTGGTGATGTATTTTGCTTCGAAAATTTTGGAACCCAAGTAACTTGCTTTCACGTCGAGCTGCACTTTATCATTATTACGGCGGAGTTTCGCACGTTCTTCAATTTCATAAAAGCTCTCCTGACGCGATTTGGCTTTATGGGCGCGTGCCTGCGGCTGACGGCGCATCCATTCCAATTCTTTTTTGTATAAATTGACAGTTCGTTCGCTTTCAGAGTTCCAGTTTTCGATGCGCTCCTGCCGTTTTTCCAGATAATAGGAGTAATTTCCACTGTATTGGAACATAGCCTGATGGTCGATTTCCAGAATATTGGTGCATACCCGGTCGAGGAAATAACGGTCGTGGGTCACCATCAACAAAGCCATGGTGGATCGTTTCAGGAAATCTTCGAGCCATTCCACCATTTCCAGATCGAGGTGGTTAGTGGGTTCATCCAGTATCAGCAAATCCGGTTCGGCAATCAGCACATTGGCCAGCGCCACCCGTTTCAACTGTCCTCCGGAAAGTTCGCCGATAAGTTGTTCAAAGTTGGTAATTTTCAGTTTGCCCAGAATTTGCTTAATACGCGTTTCGTAATCCCAGGCTTTGTGGATATCCATTTGGCTCAAAATTTCATCCAATCCTTCCTGGTTCGCGGACATCATGCAATGCTCGTAAGCGGCAATCGTTCGCACCGCATCATTATCCGAACGCAAACAAGCATCAATCACCGATAACTCTTTCGGAAAATCAGGATTTTGATCCAGATAACCAATGCGTAAATCGCGCCGGAACGAAATGGTTCCACCCTGATAATCTTCATTTCCGGCAAGAATGTTAAGTAAAGTGGTTTTCCCGGTTCCGTTTTTGGCAATAAGTGCCACACGTTGGTTGTCGGCTATGCCAAAGGATATATTTTCAAAAAGCAGATTATCGCCAAACGATTTGGTGAGATTTTCCACCTGTAGGTAACTGATCATAAACTTAAAATTTTCAGCAAAGATACGGCTTTTTTTCAAGCCTTTTTTCTATCTTTGTGGATTGACATTTTTAATTATTCGATATAATTCAAATCACTTAAAACTTCATCAAAATGAAAAGTATTAAAGGAACAGAAACCGAAAAGAATTTACTTAAGTCTTTTGCCGGCGAAAGCCAGGCTCGTATGCGTTACACGTATTTTGCTAAAGTTGCCAAAACAGAAGGTTTTGAGCAAATTTCCGCTATTTTCCTTGAAACAGCCGAACAGGAGAAACAACATGCCAAGAAGTTTTTCAGCTATCTGGAAGGTGGTATGGTCGAGATCACCGCTTCATATCCTGCCGGGGTTATTACTACCACCGCAGAAAATTTAAAAGCTGCAGCCGATGGTGAAAATGAAGAATGGTCGGATTTGTATCCTCATTTTGCCGACGTGGCCGAAGCCGAGGGATTTGCCAATATTGCCGCTACCTGGCGTAAAATTGCAGCCGTTGAAGCACAACACGAAAAACGCTACCGCAAATTGCAGGCACGTGTTGAAACCAATACCGTTTTTGTTCGTGAAGAAGAAACCTATTGGCAATGCCGGGAATGCGGTCATATTCACTATGGCAAAGAAGCTCCGAAAGCTTGCCCGACCTGCGCGCATCCGCAAGCTTACTTTGAAGTGGAAAAACAGAATTATTAATGTGCCAATTAGTCAATATGCTAATGTGCCAATAAAACACAACGACCGGTGCTCTATCCAGAACAGCGGTTGTTTTGTTTAAGGCTTTTCTGTACTTTTGCAACATGGACTCTGAATTGATTTTGACCGAAGACGGTTCACATACATTATTCGTTCCCGGGGTTGATGAATGTTATCATTCTTCGCATGGAGCAATGCAGGAATCAACACATATTTTTATTGAAGCCGGATTAAAACACTGCCTGAAACAGGAAATCAAGGTTCTCGAAATCGGTTTTGGTACAGGACTAAATGCTTTTCTGACTTTAATAGAGGCGGAGAGGAGCGGGATTCAAATTCAGTACACGGCATTGGAATTGTATCCGGTAAAAGTGGAAAAAGCTTTGTTGCTGAATTATGCCGATCAATATTCCCCCGAAATGAAAAAGTATTTTGAATCAATACAAACCTCGGCGTGGAATACGGAAGTGCAGATAAGTCCGTTTTTTAGCCTGGAAAAAATAAAAGCGGACTTTACAACTGTTGAATTTCCGAAAGCGTACGACGTAATTTATTTTGATGCGTTTTCGCCCGAAAAGCAGCCCGAAATGTGGTCGCAGGAGCAATTTGAAAAAATCTGCAAATATTGCCATTCCGGCGCTATCCTGACCACTTACTGTGCCAAAGGAGCTGTCCGCCGGGCTATGCAGGCGGCCGGATTCAATGTTGAAAGGCTTCCGGGACCTCCCGGGAAGAGGGAAATTCTCAGGGCTGTGAAATTAAAGGATTGATTGTACAGCGGAATCCATTGAATGGCTGATTTGAATTCAGAGGGCTTATGTAATCGATAGTCATCCGGTAACTATTAGCTGCTTAACAATTTGTTGCCGTAATGATATTGAAAATAAAATTACAAAGCAGGACGATTAATTGAAATAAAATTTATATCTTTGCAAGCTCAAAATCAAATATGTAGTTTTGTGAAGAGAACAAGGCTAAGTTTGTATTTTAAACAATCATTTTTAAACAATTATCATGTATTTAACAGCTGAAAAAAAGCAGGAAATCTTTGGTAAATACGGAAAGTCTAACACTGATACCGGCTCATCTGAAGGCCAGATAGCATTGTTTTCGTACCGTATCAACCATTTGACTGAACACTTGAAGTCAAACAAAAAGGATTATAGTACAGAACGCGCTCTTGTAATGTTGGTAGGAAAACGTCGTCGTCTTCTTGATTATTTAAAAGAAAAAGACATTATGCGTTATCGTGCAATCATCAAAGAGTTAGGTATCAGAAAGTAATTCTGGCTTTCAAAAAAACTTTTAAAAAAGGCGTTTCAAAAGCTATTTTGAGATGCCTTTTTTAATTAAATTCGGTTTACGTGGGATAACTGGTTAAACAGAACGCAAATAACGTGGATTTTTACAAATTCCGAATGTGTGTGTGCTGATTTAAATTGAATGCTTGGTTATGAGTTCAGCAATCTATTGCGTAGGTATATATTTTTACAAATTCGCCATTTTAATTGCTTCGCTTTTCAATGCAAAAGCGCACAAACTTCGTATTGGACAACGCGAGGCTTTTACCGTTTTGAAGGAGAAAGTGTCCCCGGATGCCTTTTACGTCTGGTTTCACGCGGCTTCGTTGGGCGAATTTGAACAAGGTCATCCGGTGATGGAACAGTTGAAAAAAGACAAACCTGAAACCAAAATCCTGCTGACCTTTTTCTCCCCTTCGGGTTATGAGATTCGGAAGAATTATGCCGGTGCCGATGTCGTTTCGTATTTACCTTTGGATACACCCCGGGCTGCGAAAAAGTTTGTGAAAATGGTGAATCTTTCGAAAGCGTTTTTTATCAAATATGAATTTTGGCCTAATTACTTGTTAGCCTTAAAGGCTGCAAACATTCCGTTTTATTCTATTTCGGCTGTTTTTCGGCCATCGCAGCTATTTTTTAAAGGATACGGTATTTGGTATCGTAACTTGCTGAAATCATTCAGTCACATTTTTGTCCAAGACCGGAATTCACTTGAATTACTTTCAAAATATGGCTTTTCAAATGCTTCGGTTGTGGGAGATACCCGTTTCGACAGGGTGGCTGATTTAGCGAAACAAGCTAAGGAATTGCCGGTTATTCAGGCATTTGTACAGGATAAACCGGTAATCGTAGCCGGAAGTACCTGGCCAAAGGATGAAGAATTATTGGTTCGTTATTCGAAGTTGCATCCGGATGTAAAGTTAATTCTGGTGCCGCACGAAATTCATGAAGCGCACTTGTCAGGTATTATAAAGTTGCTGGGGAATAATTACATACGTTATACCCAGGCTAACGAAACCAATATCCGGACGGTTAATTGTCTGGTGGTGGATGTTATTGGTATTCTTTCGTCCATTTATCGTTATGCAGATGTGGCGTATATCGGTGGCGGATTTGGAGTCGGAATTCATAATACGCTCGAAGCTGCGGTGTATGGCATTCCTGTCGTGTTTGGACCGAATTATCAGAAATTTCGGGAAGCACGCGAGTTGATTGCAGTTGGTGGAGCCTTTTCAATTTCGAATTATATCGTGCTTGAAGCCCAATTTGATAGACTTTTGACAGAAAACCAGGACGGTAAAATGGCAGGAGAATACGTAAAGAATAATACCGGAGCAACAGATTTAATAATTGAAGAAATAAGCCCCCTAAATCCCCCTAAAGGGTGACTTAAAGACTTTTTCTCTAAACAATAAATTAAAATAACACACTAATATAAATTTTTAAATCCCCTTTAAGGGGATTGGAGGCTACATTATGCAAAAACCTTCCATTCCAAAAGGAACACGCGATTTTACGCCGCAGGAAATGGCGAATCGCAACTACATATTCAATACCATAAAAGACGTTTTCCGTCTCTATGGTTTTCAGCAGATTGAAACACCGGCCATGGAAAACTTGTCCACTCTGATGGGAAAATATGGTGAAGAAGGTGACAAACTGTTGTTTAAAATTTTGAATTCAGGGGATTATCTTTCGGAATTAACCGACGAAGAATTGATTGGGAAAAACAGTGTGAAACTGACGAATAAAATTTCGGAAAAAGGATTACGATACGACTTGACGGTACCTTTTGCCCGTTTTGTGGTGCAACATCAGAATGAGATTTCGTTTCCGTTCAAACGTTACCAGATTCAACCCGTTTGGCGTGCCGACCGGCCGCAACGTGGTCGATACCGTGAATTTTACCAATGCGATGTGGATGTGGTGGGAAGCGATTCGTTACTCAATGAACTGGAACTGATTCAGATGGTGGATGAAGTCTACCGCCGCTTGAAAATCAATGTTGTCATTAAAATAAATAATCGCAAGATTCTTTCCGGCATTGCAGAAATCATTGGTGAAGCCGAAAAAATCACCGATATAACGGTTGCCATTGATAAAATGGACAAAATCGGACTGGAAAAAGTAAATGAAGAAATTGCCTCGAAAGGAATTTCGGAAGAAGCTATTGCTAAATTGCAGCCCATCTTGACACTCAGCGGAACGAACTCCGCCAAACTGGAACAACTGACAACCGTCCTGGCTTCTTCCGAAATTGGACTGAAAGGGGTTACTGAACTCGAAACGATATTCGGATTGTGCAAAACAATGAACGTGGAAACTCAAATCGACCTGGATTTGACTCTGGCACGCGGACTAAACTATTACACGGGTGCCATTTTCGAAGTAAAAGCGTTGGATGTGGAAATGGGAAGCATTACCGGTGGTGGTCGTTATGATAATCTGACCGGCGTATTTGGCATGGACGGCGTTTCGGGCGTGGGTATTTCGTTTGGTGCCGACCGGATATACGATGTGCTGAATCAGTTGGATTTATACCCTGAAACGTCGATAGAACAAACCAAAATCTTGTTTGTAAGTTTTGGAGAAAAGGAATTGATGTATTGTTTGCCCTGGCTGGCTGCATTGCGCGCCAAAGGAATCAATGCCGAAATTTATCCCGAACCGGCGAAGATGAAAAAACAAATGAGCTATGCCGATAGTAAATCTATTCCGTTTGTGGCCATTGTCGGCGAAACGGAAATGAACGAAGGCAAGGTGATGTTGAAAAATATGAAATCCGGAGAACAGGGATTGGCCACATTTGAGGAATTGTTATCGAGGATATAAAAGAAATAATAAAGGTCGGATATGTACCTTCTTCAAATTCATTCTGTTACAGGAAACTGTTTTTGAATAAATTATAATTAAAATTATTCCATTCTAAAACATTTGAAGCGGCTTCGATTCATTTCGTGGCCGCTTTCATTTTTGGTTTTTAATGTAGGCAGAGAAAAAAAAGAGCTTGCTTTGCTGAACAAGCTCTTTCATCCACTGTAAAATATGATTATACCACTTTTTTCATGGCGGTCATGGCAGCACGCAGTTCGGCGCCAACCACTTCAATAGAATGGCTGCGTAATGCCGCATTGATTTTTACCAGTTCAAAGTTGTCGACATGTCCATCTTTTCCTGCATTGAAGTTTTTACCTATAACGTTGGTATCTATTTTTTTCATAAAGTCGGCCAACAGTGGTTTGCAGGCATGGTCGAAGAGATAGCAACCGTATTCGGCCGTATCGGAAATAACCCGGTTCATTTCGAACAGTTTTTTGCGGGCAATGGTGTTGGCAATCAGTGGTGTTTCGTGTAGCGATTCGTAGTAAGCCGATTCCGGTTTAATGCCGGCGCTTACCATTGTTTCGTAAGCTAACTCAACTCCCGACTTAATAAATGCCACCATCAAGGTTGCGTTATCGAAATATTCTTGTTCGCTGATTTCCATATTGCCGGCAGGTGTTTTTTCAAAAGCGGTTTCGCCTGTTTCGGCACGCCATGTCAACAAATTTTTGTCGCCGGCAGCCCAATCTTCCATCATTATACGTGAAAATTCGCCAGATAAAATATCGTCCATGTGTTTTTTAAACAACGGAGTCATGATTTTTTTCAATTCGTCGGCTAATTTATAGGCTTCAATTTTAGCTGGGTTCGACAACCGATCCATCATATTGGTAATACCACCGATTTTAAGGGCTTCGGTAATTACTTCCCAACCGTATTGAACAAGTTTCGAAGCATAAGCCGGATCAATTCCTTTTTCAACCATTTTGTTGAACGAAAGAATAGAGCCTGTTTGCAATAAGCCGCAGAGAATGGTTTGTTCGCCCATCAGGTCCGATTTTACTTCGGCAACAAATGACGAAAGCAAAACTCCGGCTTTATGTCCGCCGGTTCCCACGCAATAGGCTTTGGCAATTTCGAGGCCATCGCCGTTCGGATCGTTTTCGGGGTGAACGGCAATCAGAGTGGGAACGCCGAAACCACGAAGGTATTCAGCGCGTACTTCCGAAGCCGGCGATTTTGGAGCGATCATTACTACGGTAATGTCTTTACGAATTTGAGTGCCTTCTTCAACAATATTAAAACCATGTCCGTACGAAAGACAAGCGCCTTGTTTCATTAAAGGCATAAGTCTGTTTACAACTCCGGTGTGTTGTTTGTCGGGAGCCAGGTTTGATACCAGATCGGCGGTAGGAATCATTTCTTCGAAAGTACCTACTTCAAAGCCGTTTTCGGTAGCTTTTTTGTATGACTCGCGTTTTTGATCAATTGCTTCCTGACGCAAGGCATAAGCTACGTTCAAACCGCTGTCGCGCATATTTTGCCCCTGGGCCAAGCCCTGGGCGCCGCAACCAATGATAACGATTTTTTTACCTGTCAGTTTTTTAACTCCATCAGCGAATTCGCTGCTTTGCATAAAATCACATTTTCCCAATTCCTGAACTTTCAGGCGATGTGGAAGTGAACTGAAATAATTTGCCATTTTCGTAGTAGCCCCCTAATCCCCGAGGGGAGATTATGGAGGTCTTTTTAATTGTTAATTATATATGAATTTATTCTTTATTTTCTTAAAGTTTCCTTTGCAGTGTTTCGACTTTACCTGTCTCGACTTCACCTGTCTCGACTTCAGGCGAGAGGCGAGAGGCGAGGGGCGAAAGACGAGAAACAAGCAAGGATTTAGGAAGCCTCGGTCAATACCATTCTTGCCCTGCAGGCGGTTTTTCCTTCCTTGCGAATCTCGAAACGAAAATCGTTTTTTTCTGTTTCGTTTACAAAGATACTTATTTCTTCGTCAAAGAGTATCTCGTTTACATAATTGATTTCAAAACGTTTGATTTGTTTTTGTCTGTAAACATCCAGTGAAAAACAATCGCTTATCCATTCCACGTACCGCATGCTGTTAGTATGTCCGTTGATATCGATATCGCTGTATTTTACTTTAAAGACATCTACCGGATTTCCTTCTACGAGTCCCAGTTTGATAGGTTTTTCCATCGAAATGGGCACGCCGGTTGCGTGTTTGTGAATGCCATTGAGCGAAATCATATCCTGAGCGCGTCGGGTGTTGATATTAATCATAGCCCAGTTGGAGCTGGCTTTGCCTATCATTTCATCCTGTTCATTCCTGATCAGAAAATTACGTGTTGTACTTGCCCGGCCTACTTCTTCAACCCAGGTTTCTACCTGGATTTTTTCGTATTGTTTCGGGAAACAATACATTTCCACTGCCAGGCGTAACAACACCCAGGAACAGTCGATATTGTTTAAATCGCGAATGCCGAAACCGTTGTCGTCGGCGTTGTAACCGGCTGTCGTCAGCAGGATGTTGGTCATAGCAGCCATGGTTGCGTGATACTGGAAATCAACATCCTGAGGCTGAATCCGAAATGAATAAATCTTGTTTGAAAGTTGCATTAAATTTGTTTGAAGGGTGATTAGAATGTGTAAAGTTATTAAAAGTTTGATGAACTCAATCTGACATAACCCGGTTTTATCTACTAATTAACCGATTTACTGTTTTCTTCCAATTACACTTCAAATTTCTTCATACTTTCCAACATATCGCTCAACCGTTCCACTTTTGATTTGGTGATGGCCACACGACCTGAACGGATAAACTGCAACACCCCAACTGTCTGGCTAAGCTCATCGAAAAGCTGTTGTGTCTCAGTGTAATGTCCCGTTTTCTCGAAAACCACACAGTCTTCGTTCATTTCAAGGATATGAATATCGTGTTTGCGAATCAGGGATTCTATACTTCCCAATGAAAGTAATTTGTCGGTAGCTACTTTGTAAAGCGCAATTTCCTGAAATACCAAATCGTCGTCGGTATTATAATAAGCTTTCAGAATGTCCACGCGTTTATCAATTTGTTTCACTACTTTTTCGACCACATCCTGTGTCGAAAAAAGTGTAATTGTAAACTTATGGATCCCATTCAATGCCGATGGAGATACCGAAAGCGTTTCGATATTCAAAGCACGGCGTGTGAAAATAATTGTGATCTGACCCAGCAGACCCACTGTATTTTCCGAGAAAACTGTTATTGTATATAATGTTTTTTCCATATATAAAAAAGCCCGCTAAATCCCTCGGTAAGGGGATTTTTGGCAAGCATTGTTTTAAATTGTTTTTATAGTCATATATTACTTTCTTTAAGTCCCCCTTGCTGTGTCTCGACTTCACCTGTCTCGACTTCAGGCGAGAGGCGAGAGGGAATTTAGGTGGCTGAGGTTTGTTACTCTCCTAATAATATATTGGTTACACTTCCTCCGGATGGAATCATTGGATAAACCATACCTTTTTTCTCTACGTTTACCACCAACAGATAAGGTTTGTCATCCTTAAGCATATCGGCAATTGCTGCATCCAATTCCTCGCGTTTGTGAACTTCTGTTCCATCGATGCGATAAGCTTTGGCAATGGCAATAAAATCAGGATTCTGCATTTCGGTAAACGAATAACGTTCGTCGAAAAACATTTCTTGCCACTGACGTACCATGCCGAGGAAATGGTTGTTGAGAATAATCATTTTCACGCCGATCTGTTCCTGCATGATGGTACCGAGTTCCTGAATGGTCATTTGGAACCCGCCATCGCCGCTGAACATACAAACAGTACGATCGGGAGCACCCATTTTGGCTCCCATGGCAGCAGGAATTCCGAATCCCATTGTTCCCAAACCGCCTGAAGTTACCAGGCTACGCGTTTGACTGAAATTAGAATAGCGGGCTGCCATCATTTGGTTTTGACCTACATCGGTTACAACGATTGCATTGTTGTGGGTTGCTTCCGATACTTTACGAACTACTTCTCCCATGGTCAGCTCGCCGGATTCGGGATGCACTTCACGCTGAATTACTTTTTCAAACTCCTGAATATCGTATTCTTTGAACGATTCGATCCATTCGGCATGTTTAGCCGGTTGAAGTTTTGCCGTTAATGCCGGTATAGTGTTTTTAGCGGAACCCAGCACAGGTGCATCAACTTTTACATTTTTATTGATCTCTGAAGCATCAATATCCAAATGAATGATTTTGGCCTGTTTGGCATACGAATTCAAGTCGCCGGTTACCCTGTCGTCGAAACGCATGCCAATGGCAATCAGCACATCACATTCGTTGGTTTTCATGTTGGGAGATACATTCCCGTGCATGCCAAGAAAACCCTTGTTCAATGGGAAGTCGGTTGGCATGGCTGATGCGCCGAGCAAAGTCCATGCCGCGGGAATATCGGCTTTTTCGAGAAACTCTTTTAATTCCGCTTCGGCATTGGCCAGTACCACGCCTTGTCCAACCAAAGCGTAAGGTTTTTTAGCCGAATTAATCAGTTTGGCAGCTTCTTCAATTTGAGATGCATCTACTTCGGGAATAGGAATATAACTGCGAATAAAAGTGCAGGGCTTATATTCAAATTCAAATTCCTGAAATTGTGCATTTTTTGCAATATCCAATACTACCGGGCCCGGACGGCCACTGCGTGCAATATAAAAAGCGCGCGCCACAGCCCAGGCAATATCTTCAGCTCTGCGTATCTGATAGGCCCACTTGGTAATAGGTTGCGTGATACCGACCACATCAATTTCCTGGAAAGCGTCAGTACCAAGCAAAGCTGCTCCAACTTGCCCGGTGATAACTACCAAAGGCGTACTGTCGAGCATGGCGTCGCTAATGCCGGTCACCGCATTGGTTGCAGCAGGACCTGAAGTTACCAGGCAAACGCCCACTTTTCCTGAAACGCGGGCATAGCCTTGTGCCGCATGAGTTGCGCCTTGTTCGTGGCGTGTTAAGATATGATTTATTTTATCGTCATAATCGTAAAGTGCATCGAAAGTGGGCATTATCGCGCCACCCGGATACCCGAAAATCGTGTCAACACCTTCGTGTATCATCGATTCTATTAATGCTTTTGCTCCTGTTATTTTCATAAGTAATTCCAGCCCCCTAAATCCCCCAAAGGGGACTTTAAGGAAACTTTTATTTTAAATTATTATACTTTTTATTTTATTGTTTTTACAAGTCCCCCTTGGGGGATTTCGGGGGCTTTATTCTATTATTCTCACTGCCCCTTTATCGGCCGAACTGACCATGGAAGCGTAGGCTTTCAGGGCTTTCGAGACGACTCGGTTGCGGTCTTTCGGTTTAAATGCATCTTTGCCTCTTGCCAGTTCGGTTTTTCTGCGCGCGTTCAGTTCTTCATCGCTCAGTTTGATATTAATAGAGCGATTCGGTATATCAATTTCGATGATATCGCCATCTTGAATCAGTCCGATATTTCCTCCCGATGCTGCTTCCGGCGAGATATGCCCGATAGACAAACCTGAAGTTCCACCCGAAAAACGACCATCGGTGATGAGCGCGCATTCTTTTCCGAGATGGCGTGATTTTATATAAGAAGTCGGGTATAGCATTTCCTGCATTCCCGGGCCGCCTTTCGGACCTTCGTATGTAATCACCACCACATCTCCTGCAACAACGTTTCCGTTTAAAATACCTGTGCAGGCAGTATCCTGAGAAGTAAATACTTTAGCTGGCCCCGAGAATTTCCATATACTTTCGTCAACACCGGCGGTTTTTATAACGCATCCATCCTGTGCAATGTTTCCTTTCAGAATTCCCAGGCCGCCATCCATCGTGTAAGCATGTTCCATATCGCGGATACATCCATTCATCCTGTCGGTATCAAGTTCTTTGTATTGAGAGCTTTGCGATCCCATAACCAAATTGAAACGATGACCCGGTGCGCTTTTGTATAGATTTTCAATTTGTTCGGAAAGTTGAGCAGAAGTAATGTCGTATTTGGCTAATGCTTCGCCCAAAGTCAAGCCATCGACTCGGTGAACAGCCGGATTGAGCAAACCGCCCCGATTCAACTCGGCAAGAATGCCAAGAATTCCTCCGGCACGATTTACGTCCTGAATATGATATTTTTGTGAGTTAGGTGCAACTTTGCATAAACAAGGAGTTTTACGTGAAAGTTGATCCATATCATCCATGGTGAGTTCAACTTCAGCTTCGCGGGCAATGGCAAGGATATGTAAAACCGTATTGGTTGAGCCACCCATGGCAATGTCCAGCCTCATGGCATTGAGAAAAGCATCGCGCGTGGCAATGGTACGAGGCAGCACTGTTTCATCTCCATCGCGATAATATTTGTATGAATTTTCAACAATCAATTTGGCCGCATCCATGAAAAGCTGGTAACGGTTGGCGTGTGTTGCCACTATGGTTCCGTTTCCGGGAAGCGCCAGCCCAATGGCTTCGTTCAGGCAATTCATCGAATTGGCGGTGAACATTCCCGAACAAGAACCGCAGGTAGGACAAGCGGCATTTTCAACTTTCGTAATCTGTTCGTCTGAAATATTATCGTCGGCAGCCTGTACCATGGCATCAACCAGATCGAGTTGTTTTCCATCCAGTTCTCCTGCTTCCATAGGTCCGCCCGAAACAAAAACGGTAGGGATATTCAACCGCATGGCAGCCATGAGCATACCCGGCGTTATTTTATCGCAATTGCTGATACATACCATGGCATCGGCTTTATGTGCGTTAACCATATATTCAACACTATCGGCAATCAAATCGCGCGAAGGTAATGAATACAACATTCCATCGTGTCCCATGGCAATTCCATCGTCGATGGCAATAGTGTTGAATTCAGCGGCAAAGCAACCGAGTTTTTCTATTTCAGCTTTTACTTTCTGACCTATTTCGTGTAAATGAACATGACCCGGAACAAATTGAGTAAATGAATTTACAATGGCAATCAATGGTTTCCCCATTTGTTCGTTTTTCATTCCATTCGCTCTCCAAAGCGAACGTGCACCTGCCATTCGGCGACCGCCTGTACTTGTCAAACTTCTTAATTCCATGTTTAATCTCCTCAATCCTCCCTCGCTGCGTCTCAACTTTACCTGTCTCGACTTCACCTGTCTCGACTTCAGGCGAGAGGCGAGAGGCGAGACTCAGCGAGGGAGAAATTTTAGTTAGTGTTTTTTATTAATTATTGTTTTGCCTTCCCAAAAGTCTCTTTTGGAATGATTTAGTGGCAAAAGAAAAAACCTTTCTCCGTTATGGTGAGAAAGGTTTTAATGCTTTTATAATACATATACAGTTTATACAACGTAACCCCTCACCTCTGATTTTTGACCAAAAGAAGCACGACGTTCACGAGAATAGTATAAACACTTTGAGTAATCATTTTTGTATCAGTATTTCGGCTGCAAAGATAAATCAATTTTTGAAACCAACAAATAGTTTGGAAGATTTTATTGATATTTTTATTCAAATTGAAAGAAATAACTTTGCAAAAACGCGAAAAATATAGTTTAAACAAAATGATTGAGTAATTTCGACGGAATCGGAATTCCGTCATCCCATAGAGTTCTCTTAGTTTAAACAGAATGATTGAGCAATTTCGATTGTCGTTTGTTATTATTGAAACAAACATGTAATACTCAGACAAAACCAGCAAAAAAACGATTGTTTGCCTTCATTCTCAAATTATTATTCAAATGTTGAATTATAAGCAACAACATAATGAATAACATTGATTTTTTTTAATTATTTTTGCACGCAATTTTACCATGAAAATGACAAAAGATTCTTACAAATACTTATATAATATTGATTCCCCCATTGATTTAAAAGCAGTTCCTCAAAACGAGCTTTCAAATGTTTGTGATGAACTTCGCCGGTTTATTATCGATGAGGTGTCAAAGAATCCGGGACATTTGGGTTCAAGCCTTGGTGTAGTGGAACTTACAGTTGCTTTGCATTATGTTTTCAATACTCCCTACGATCGTATAGTGTGGGATGTAGGGCATCAAGCTTACGGGCACAAAATACTTACGGGCAGGCGTGATCAGTTTCACACAAACCGCCAGTTTAAAGGACTTTGCGGTTTTCCGACCCCTAAAGAGAGCGAGTACGATGCTTTTGGTGTAGGTCATTCTTCCACTTCCATTTCGGCAGCCCTCGGGATGTCGGTAGCTTCGCTGATGAAGAATGAACCTAACAGGCAAGTGGTGGCTGTAATCGGAGATGGCGCCATGACCGGCGGTTTGGCTTTCGAGGGACTGAACAACACGTCGATGGACAAAAATAACCTGCTGATTATCCTGAACGATAATCAAATGGCTATCGACCCGATTCACGGTGGCTTTACGCAATACCTGATTGATATTACCACTTCGCAGACTTATAACCGTTTGCGTTTTCGGGTTTATAATATATTGAAAGATTTAGGAGTAATAAGTGACAGGGGTAAAGACAGAATTATAAGTTTTAATAACACTGTAAAAGCAGCATTGTCGAAACAACATAATCTTTTTGAGGGACTTAATATCCGGTATTTTGGGCCTGTGGATGGGCATGACGTGGAAAATCTGGTGAAGATTTTATCGGATATCAAGGATTTTAAAGGACCGAAAGTGTTGCACTGCATTACCAAAAAAGGAAAAGGTTACGAACCTGCCGAGAGTTCGGAAACAGGATGGCATGCACCGGGAAAATTTTGTGTTGAAACAGGCGAAAAGGACGATTCTTCATCAGCCGTTCCCACACCGCCGCTTTTCCAGGATGTGTTCGGAGAGACGCTGCTTGAACTGGCAAAACAAAATGATAAAATAGTGGCTATTACGCCCGCCATGCCTTCGGGATGTTCGATGACCATTATGCAAAATAAACTCCCGAATCGGGTTTTCGATGTGGGAATAGCCGAAGCTCATGCAGTTACGTTTTCGGCGGGACTTGCCAAAGAAGGTATGATTCCGTTTTGCAATATTTATTCTTCGTTTATGCAACGGGCTTACGATAATGTGATTCATGATGTTGCCCTGCAGGAACTTCCTGTTATTTTTTGCCTCGACAGGGCGGGGATTGTTGGTGCGGATGGAGCTACGCATCATGGCACTTTCGATTTGGCTTACATGCGTTGCATCCCGAATATGACTATTGCCGCACCCCGGAATGAAATTGAGTTACGAAACCTCATGTTTACTGCGCAGAATTTTAAACAAGGTCCGTTTGTAATTCGATACCCGCGTGGAAAAGGAACTATTGTGGATTGGCGGCAACCCATGCAGACAGTTATAATAGGCAAAGGCGAACGTCTTAAAAACGGAGAAGATATGGCGGTAATTACCATTGGTACAATGGCTGCTAATGCATCAAAAGCGATTGAAAAAGTTGAAAAAGACAACAAAATTTCGATAGCTCATTACGATATACGCTTTTTGAAACCGCTCGATACCGAATTATTGCACGAAATAGGGAGAAAATTCCGTAAAATTGTTACTATTGAGGATGGAGTCATAACCGGAGGATTTGGTAGCGCTGTGCTCGAATTTATGGCTGAAAATAATTATATGGTAAACGTAAAACGACTTGGAATTCGTGATACTTTTGTTGAGCATGGTACGCCCGAAGAATTATATGCCATGTTGGGTCTGGATGTGAAAGGTATTGCTGAGTCGTTGAAAGAAGTGATTGGCTGAGGGAATCGAGTTGGTTGAATTGAATAAGCGAAATTACAGTTTTTTTGTTCATTTTGTATCTTACATTTTTAAACCTGTCAGATTTTTAAAATCTGACAGGTTTAAACAAGAAGATAAAACTGTCATTGAAACACGATATGAAATTACGACCGGTATTTTAATAGAAAACAAATAAAGATGTAAATTAAATGATTTTTTGTTTCGAGTTAGTTGAGTTGACTTGACTTGACGAACTGTGTTTTCTGAATAATTAAATCAGTTCTGCCGGACTCAATCAATTTATTTACAGAGTTACTCCAGACTTTTCAACCTTTTCAAGATCATTAAAATAGGTATAAAAACAAATGAAAATTATTATTGCCGGTGCCGGCGAAGTAGGCACACATTTAGCAAAATTACTCGCCCGTGAGAATTTTGACATTTTATTGTTCGATGAAGATCCTTTGAAGTTAAAAGATATTGAATCCAGTTACGATTTATTGACCGATACCGGTTCGCCCACATCAATCAATGATTTGAAAGAGGCAGGCATTGATCAAGCAGATTTGTTTATTGCAGTTACGCCATCCGAAAGTGTTAACATGACTGCCTGTATGCTTGCCACCAATTTGGGTGCTAAACGCACTTTAGCGCGTATTGATAATTACGAGTATTTACTGCCGAAAAACAAGGAGTTTTTCGAGAAATTAGGTGTACAGTATCTGATTTATCCCGAAATGCTTGCCGCTAAGGAAATTGTAGAATCGCTCAGTACAAGCTGGTTGCGGCAAAATCTGAGTTTCTGCGACGATGCATTGATTTTATTAGGAATTAAAGTCAGATCGAATGCTGTGATTGTAAACAAACAATTTAGTACAGGTTTTTTCGATCATGGTAAATACCGTGTAGTCTCCATTAAACGAAACAATAAAACCATTATTCCCATAGGTTCGGATCAGATACTTGAGAACGATATAGTTTATTTTATCACAACATCCGAAAACCTGAAGTTTGTTCGCGAACAGGCCGGAAAAGAAGATTTCCCGATCCGGAATATCATGGTAATGGGCGGAAGCCGGATTGCGCAAAAAACCATTCAGTATTTGCCAACCCACATACATGCAAAGGTACTGGAAAGAGACAAGGAAAAAAGCTATTCGTTGGCCGAGAAATTGGGAAACTCCATGATTATCAATTGTGATGGGCGCAATATTGAAATATTGAAAGAAGAAGGCATTGAGGAAATGGATGCATTCGTAGCTGTAACTGCCAATTCCGAAGCCAATATTTTAGCCTGCCTGGCGGCAAAACGGCTTGGAGTTAAAAAAACGATAGCTGAAGTGGAAAATAACGACTATATTATGTTGGCCGAGAGTATGGATATTGGCACAGTTATTAACAAAAAGATGATTGCCGCCAGTTATATTTATCAATTAACACTCGATGCCGACGTACTGAATGTTCGCAGTCTTTCATCGGCCGATGCTGAAGTAGTGGAATTCGTGGCCAAACCCGGATCGAAAATTACCCGCTCGAAAATAAAAGACCTTCGTTTACCCGACCAGGTCAATATTGGCGGCTTTGTTCGAAATGGGGTGGGAAGTATTGTAAACGGTAGTACAGTTATCATGCCTCATGACCATGTAGTCGTGTTTTGCGTATCATCAGCCATTCGTAAGATGGAAAATTATTTCAATTGAAAATGACAAAAGAATTCAATTACAAGCTCGTATTACGAATAATGGGGAGCTTAATCTTCGTCGAAAGCGTCGTTTTGTTGTTTGTGTGTCTTATCCCGCTTATTTATGGCGAAAATGATGCAATTTATTTTCTGATCTCATCAGCAATTAGCTTGGCGTTTGCCGGAACTGCGTTGTTCTTTGGACGCAATCCTTCCGCTTCGATCGGGAAGCGTGAGGGTTCGGTTATCGTTACCTTTACATGGATTATTTTCTCTCTGATCGGTTTATTGCCTTTTTGGATGAGCGGTAGCATTCCTTCGTTTACCGATGCATTTTTCGAAACCATTTCGGGCTTTACTACTACGGGGGCTTCTATTTTAAATAATATCGAGGAACTTTCGCATGGTATGTTGTTTTGGCGAAGCCTGACACACTGGATCGGAGGATTGGGGATTATTGTTATCTCGCTGGCGATTTTACCTGTCTTTAGTACCAGTGGAACGCAACTTTTTGCCGCAGAAACCACCGGGCCAACCAAAGATAAAATTCATCCGAAGATAAACGAAACCGCCAAGCGTTTGTTCCTTATCTACATAATACTTACAACTTCCGAAACTATTTTACTTCGCGCAGGTGGCATGAGCTGGTTCGATTCGGTTTGTCAATCGTTTGCAACCATTGCAACCGGTGGTTTTTCCACCAAACAAGCCAGCATCGCTTATTGGAATTCACCCTACATTCAGTATATTATCATCCTTTTCATGATTTTGGCGGGTGTAAACTTCAGTTTGTATTATTTCGGATTTAAAAATAAATTACAGAAAATAAAAGAAAACGAAGAACTGCGATATTATCTGATTTTACTTTTTTCATTTGCATTGATTGTAGCCTTATCACTCATTGATTTTTCGAAAATACAAAGTTTTGCCACCCTCGAACAGGCTTGGCGCGATGCACTGTTCACCGTTTCGTCGCTGATGACCACCACCGGATTTTGTACTGCCGATTATATGAACTGGAAACCGCTAACCTGGGTGATTTTGCTTATAGTTATGCTTACCGGAGCTTCAGCCGGGTCTACCAGTGGAGGCATAAAAATGATTCGCGTGGTGATTTCAGCCAAAGCATGTTATCATGAATTTAAACGGTTGATTCATCCCAACGCTGTCATTCCGGTTCGTTATAACGGTCATCTGGTGCGCGAAGATATTGTGACGCGCGTATTGGCGTTTACGTTGCTGTATCTCGTTGTTGCAGGATTCGGAATTTTAGTATTGGCTATTTCAGGCATGGGATTTTTGGAATCGGTAGGCGGTATGATCACCTGTTTAGGCGGAGTAGGGCCGGGACTCGGACTGGTAGGTCCTGCCGGGAACTTTCACGACATACCCGAATTCAGCAAATGGTTCCTGTCATTGATGATGCTTGCCGGACGTTTGGAACTTTATACTGTTTTTTTGCTTTTTACACCTGCATTCTGGAAACGATAATTATTATACTTAAAAAATATCCCTGCGACATTAATTTGCGGTGTCTTGATTTTTATTTGACCTGCTTATAAATTCATCATTTTTATGTAAGTTTGCAAAAAAAACAAAGCAAATATTTAAAACCTTTATAGGGTTGGATATAATTCATATTTATGATAAACCAAAAGAAAGCGGTCATCATCGGAGCCGGTGTCGGCGGAATAGCCACAGCTGTTTTTCTGGCGCAAAAAGGTTTTGCCGTTGAAGTGTACGAAAAAAATGCCAATGCCGGCGGGCGTTGCGGGCAAATGATTCAGGATGGACATCGATTCGACTTGGGAGCCACCATTTTACTTATGCCTTCGTTATACCGGAGAGTCTTTTCAGCATTGGGGCTCAATTTGGAAAATGAGTTGGAGACCAGTTCGCTGGAGCCAGTCTACAAATTGTTTTTTGACGATGGAAAAGACTTCGCATTTACCCGCGACCGCGAGAAGATGAAGTCGCAAATAGAAGCCATTGAACCCGGAAGTTTCGAACAATATAACCGCTACGTGAAAGAAGGTTACGAATTTTTCGAACTCTCGATGGATGGCCTGCTGGATAAAAATTTTTACCATTTATTTCAGTTTATGAACCTGAAAAGTATCTGTTTACTTATCAAACTGAAAACATGGATGAAGCACACCCGTTACGTCCGCGGATTTTTTAAAGACCCGCATCTCCGTATGGCATTTACGTTTCAGAATATTTATGTAGGTCAAAATCCATACACGCAACCGGCATTTTTTTCGATGCTTCCGAGTGCCGAAATTGTTGAAGGTGCATTATTTCCTAAGGGAGGCATGCACCGCATAGTGGAGAAGCTGGTTTCAACTGCCACAGAGTTGGGAGTTCAATTCCGGTTTAAAAAACCGGTTGTTCAAATTGTGGCGAACGGGTCGAAAACAGAAGGAGTGCTGCTGGAAGACGGTACCATGATCCGGGCAGACATGGTAATTGCCAATGCCGATTTACCTTACGTTTACAAACAACTTTTACCTGGCAAAAGGGCAGGAAGCCATTTTAAAGGCCGGAAATATTCCTGCTCGGCCATTGTTTTTCATTGGGGAATGGATAAAGTTTATCCGCAACTCGACCATCACAGTATTTTCCTGAACGAACCCTTTAAGCAAGGATTCGATAAAATATTCAAGGAAAAATCGTTGTCGGACCATCCGAGTTTTTACATCCATGCACCGGCCCGAACCGATTTGTCGGCTGCTCCTGAAGGCCAGGATACGCTATCCGTTATTGTTCCTGTGGCGCATATCGACGACCGGTACGAACAGGACTGGCAAAAATTAAAACAAACTGCCCGCGAGGGGGTTATTTGCCGGTTGAAAGAAGCGGGGATGGACGATATTGAAGAACACATTAAATTTGAAGTATGTTATTCGCCAAAAACATGGGAAAGTTACTGTAATGTTACTAACGGTTCGGTTTTCGGAAGCCTGAACCATACCATTTTCCAAATGGGCTATTTCCGTCCGCACAACCGCCACCGTAAATATAAAAACCTGTATTTTGCAGGCGGAAGTACACATCCAGGGAATGGGATTCCGTTGGTTTTGCTTTCGGCAAAACTGACCAGCGAAAGAATATTAAAAGATAGACATCCAACCCTCTAAAGGGGTCTTTTGCCGAGCATAAAAATTGAATAAATTTAGTTAACTGAGAAACTTTTAAAGCTCCCTTTAGAGGGTTGGGGGTTGTTTTTTTAATAAAATCACACATGAAATCATCACTTCAACCGAACAGAACTCTTTATCCGGACATTTTTCATTCCATCGATTTTGAAAAAATAATCGATCATCCGAACATCCTGATAGCTGCTCATTTCTGGGAAACGGAAAGGTACGAAGCGGCCAAAACCTGTTACAAATTTATGCGGGCTATCGACGACCTGATCGATGATTACAAATCGGAGCATAAAACCATTGCATCCAACGAGCAAGCCCGTTTCGAAACTGAAGTTACTACATGGATTACTACTGTTTTAAATGCTTCCGAAAATAATCCGGCACATGCTAAACTGATGGAGACGATTCGTAAATTCCACATCCCAGTATGGCCGCTCGAAGCCTTTGCCCGGTCGATGGTTTATGATATTTACCACGATGGATTCGCTACCCTGCAGGCTTTTCTAAATTATGCAGCCGGAGCTTCGGTGGCGCCTGCTTCCATTTTCGTGCACTTGTGCGGACTCACACAAGCAAACGGACAGTACGTGGAACCGGCATTTGATGTAAAACGTGCGGCGACTCCCTGCGCCGTATTCAGCTATCTGGTGCATATTATCCGCGATTTTGTGAAAGACCACACGCACAACCTGAATTATTTTCCCGACGATTTAATAGCTAAGTATGGGCTTAACCGCGAGAAATTACTTGCCATGGCACATGGAAGTAAAATAACGACAGGTTTCCGCCAAATGATACGTGAGTTATATGTTGTAGCAGACAAGTATCGTCAAAAAACCTACGAAATCATGCAGGAAATCAAATCGCTACTTGAACCGAGAAGTCAACTGAGCCTTGAGATTATATTTGCTTTATACCTGATGGTTTTCGAACGGATTGACATTGAAAACGGAACATTCACTACCGAAGAACTGAACCCGACGCCCGAAGAAATTAAAAAACGGGTTTGGCAGGTAATTGAAGAATTTGATTGTTAAATCCTTTTTCCCTATATCCGTTCTATTTAAGTAATGGTCAGAATATAATGTCGTATTTTATAAAAAGAATAGAACGCGGATTTTTAGCGATTAAGCGGATATTCTCTGATGAAACATTCTGTGATTAA
>JAJFVH010000102.1 GCA_021371875.1 Bacteroidales bacterium | reverse complement strand
ATTTAATTATCATTGGGGGTGGTCCTGCCGGATATGTGGCTGCAGAACGTGCAGGGCACAAAGGACTGAATGTATTGTTGTTTGAGAAAAAAAATATGGGCGGCGTTTGTCTCAACGAAGGTTGTATTCCTACCAAAACATTGCTTTACAGTGCAAAAATGTATGAAAACGCTTTGCATGGTGATAAATACGGCGTTTATGGCGACAATATCCGTTTCGATTTTGGAAAAATTGTTGCCCGCAAGAATAAAGTGGTTCGTAAATTGGTGGCAGGGGTCGAAAATAAAATGAAAATGCATCAGGTGACTGTTGTCAAAGGTGAAGCCATGATCCAGGGACGCAGTGCGGAAGGCATCGAAGTAACTTGCAACGGCGAAACGTATTTTGGTACAAATCTGCTTATTTGTACCGGTTCCGAAGCGTTGGTACCACCTATTCCCGGACTGTCCGAAGCCGGCGGGATTATCCTTACCAACCGTGAAATTCTGGATCTGAAAGTACAACCAACATCGCTGGTAATTGTTGGTGGCGGCGTTATCGGGATGGAATTTGCAAGTTTCTACAACAGCCTTGGAACGAAAGTAACCGTAGTGGAAATGCTCCCTGAAATACTGGGAGGCTTGGATATTGAAATCTCGGCTATGCTTCGCGATATTTATGGTAAAAAAGGAGTTGAGTTTCACCTGAATGCCAAAGTGGTACAGATTGATGGGAATAAGGTCATATTTGAAAACGAAGGAAAAACCGAATCGGTAGAAGGTGATAAAATTCTTATTAGTGTAGGTCGTCGTGCCGTGACCAAAGGATTTGGATTGGAAAATCTGAAAGTGGAAATGAACCGTGGAGGTATCAAGGTTGATGAAAAAATGCGAACCAGTGTGCCGAATGTGTTTGCAGCAGGCGATGTAACCGGATTTTCGTTATTGGCTCACACAGCGAGCAGAGAAGGAGAAGTGGTGGTGAATAACCTTACCGGTCGTCCCGACACCATGCGTTACAATGCCATTCCCGGCGTGGTTTATACTAATCCCGAAGTTGCCGGTGTGGGCGAAACCGAAGAATCGGCCCAGGCAAAAGGAATAGCCTGTAAAGTGGCTAAACTGTCGATGGTTTATGCAGGACGTTTCGTAGCCGAAAACGAAGGCGGGAACGGACTTTGCAAAGTACTGACCGATGAAAAACAGGGTGAAATAATCGGCGTTCATATACTTGGAAATCCCTGCAGCGAAATGATTTACGGGGCTTGCATGGCTATCGGACAAAAAATGACTATCGACGAATTGCAAAAAGTGGTTTTTCCGCACCCGACCGTAAGCGAGATATTGAAAGAAACGATATTTGTATTTTAGCAAGTCGAATACACGGAAAAAGCGGAAATCAACCAATGAATCAACTAAATGGTCAATTAATGACTATCATCCATTCCCTCTCAAATTTGCCCGCTTTCAATCTGGCTGCTGAAGAATATCTTTTTTCGGAACGCCGGGATGATATTTTGTTTCTGTATGTGAATGAACCAAGTGTGATTATCGGTTCGAATCAGGTGATACGGAATGAAGTAAATCTGGATTTTTGTACTGAAAACGATATTCTGGTAGTGCGTCGTATGTCGGGTGGGGGAGCTGTTTATCACGATTTAGGAAACTTGAATTATTGCTTTATTACGAATAGAACAGAAGAAAAATCGCCGCTGAGCGCCGATTTTTTATTGCCGGTAGTCGAGGTGTTGAAATTGCTGAATGTCCCGGTGGAGATAGGGAAACGCAAGGATTTATGGTTACAGGGCGGATTCAAGGTTTCAGGCACAGCTTCGCATGTCAGTAAAAACCGCGAATTGCATCACGGCACTTTGCTGTACGATACCGATTTGGATAAACTCCAAAAATCACTTACTGTAAAGGAGAAAGATGAAAGCGTAAAAGGAATTGCTTCAGTGCCGAGCGTGGTAAAGAATTTGAAAAATTCTTTACAGGAAAATAAGGAGTCTTCTGTTTTTTTTCATCTGGTTATAGAGAAACTGCTTATGAAATATGCTCCCTGTGAGATCAATTCCTTTTCTGAAGTTGAAAATGAAAGAATCAGGTTTTTACAGAAGAATAAATATGAAAATCCAGCCTGGACGTATAAAAAATAGCTGATTTTGATCCGGAAAGTATTTTCCTTGTTTTCAATACGTTTATAAACCCTGCTTGTAGATGTGCAAAATAGGCTGGTTTACCGTTGAGAAATCAAACCTTCATAGGCACTTCCATAACCAGAAACTCACACTCGATTTTAGCGGTAAACTGAATCGCGGAAATTTCCCAAAGCCCGTAGCCATCTCTTTGTTTAAGTAATTGTTCGTTAACGACCATCTCTCCCTGAATTACAAAAATGTAAACGCCATTTAAATCAGGTTGTTTAAGCAGATAGTCCAACGATTGTCCTGCCTGTATTTTTCCTATATAAAACCACATATCCTGAAAAAGCCAAAGATGTTGTTTGTGAAGGTCGGGCGAAAGAATCTCTGTTAACTCGTTGATGTTTGTTTTGTAAGATGTCTGTTCGTAATGTGGTTTGGCCTTTTGAACTTTCGGAACAATCCAAATCTGCAAAAAACTGACCGACCTGTCTTTGTTTCGATTGACTTCACTATGAAAAACACCGGTTCCCGCACCCAGCACCTGAATATCACCTTTCCCGATTACATATCCGTTGTTCATGTCATCTTTATATTCCAACTCTCCTTCGAGTGGAATCGTAATGATTTCCATATTGCTATGAGGATGCATCCCATACCCTTGCCCCGGAGCAATCATATCATCGTTAATCACTCGTAATACGCCAAAGTGAATCCTTTCAGGATCGTAATAATCGCCAAAACTGAAGTTATGACGACTGTGCAGCCAGCCCAGATTGGTTGTCCCGCGCGATTCAGCCGTATGTAGAATGGTTTTTGACATAATTCTGTTGATTTGAGAATATAACAATTATGAGAGAATTTGGTTGTATAAATAACAAGGTTCTTTTTTTAAATAGCATTTATTGAAAATGGTTTGAAAAACTATTGATATATTTGTAAAAAGAATACATATCACCACAAAACTATTTCGTACTATGATGAACGATAGAACTCCGTATCTGGAAGCACTGATGAGTCAGTATGCAAAACGTAAACATCCGCTTGATTATAAATCGCGTTATCAGTTAATGGTGATGGTTATTCTTTCGGCGCAGGATTCGGATAAACATATCAATGAACTGGCTCCGAAGGTGTTTGAAGCTTACCCGTCGATGAATACACTTGCTCAGGCTACAGCCGAAGATTTACACCAATTGATCAGTTCGGTGCGAAATTTCGGAAATAAAGCGGCATGGTTGGTGAAACTGGCGCAATTAGTTGGCGATGATGATAATATACCGACAACAATGCCCGAACTTACTAAGTTGCCGGGCATTGGACGCAAGTCGGCCAATGTAATTATGCGCGAATCGGGCGGTGTGGCCGAAGGTGTAATTGTGGATTTGCACGTGGTACGCGTTGCGCCTCGCATTGGTATTGCCACAGGAACGCAGCCCGAAAAAATAGAGAAGCAAATTATGGCCATTGTGCCCAAAGAGAAATGGGGAGATATTGGTATGGCAGTTTCTTTTCTGGGACGTGAAATCTGTCGCCCCACCCATCCCAAATGCGATAAATGTGTTGTAAGTGAAGTTTGCAACTACCACAACGGTGTTTCTGAATTAGCAGACAGCCTCAGGTGATTTCACCTGATGCAATTTTTTCTCAAAACACCAGCTGTTTTCCACTCCTGCGTACTGTCCGTAATTAGGAATCGGGAGGTATCCGTTTTTTTTGTACAACCGAATGGCATCCGGCTGACGAACGCCGGTTTCCAACATACAATGCGAATAATTCATCTCCGCAGCCCATTTCTCCAATTCAGTCAGAACTTGTGACGCAACTCCTTTGCCTCTGTATAGCGCTAAAGTGTACATCCGTTTTACTTCCATGGCGTTTCCGCTGAATTGTTTTATAGCACCGCAAGCTATGGGTAACTCATTTTCGTAGGCAACAATGACATGATTTATTTTATCAATTTTATTGTACTGTGCATAAAAATCGTGTTCATCACCATCAATTGTAGCTAATTCAACATCTAATTGATGAACTAAGGTGATAAAATCCTGATGTGTGGAGTTCGTGCGGAGAAAAGTGAGCATATTCTGAATTCTAAATGATGATTCAAAGATACGAATTTTTCTGTAGCGAGGGTATCAATTGAAGCGAAGGCGTCACTCTAAGTGACACTCTCGTTTAAAATGATTAAAAAAATATATCTTTGCATTCAATTACAAAACCAATGGAAACAACCCCAACCTATTACGGATTATCGTCAAAGATTCAACTCAAAGAGCTTGAAAACAATCACATAGGCATTTATAAGGTGATCAAAAGCCGTATCATTCAAAAAGATGCATTGAAAATTGCAGCCATTGCCACACAAATAAAAAGCGTAAATCCTGCATTGGGAATTACGCTTATATGTACCCGAAATATTTGTTCCAAGTCAATAGCTTTGTTGGAACGGGAAGGAGTGAACTTAAAGATTGTGGATTAAAACAGTTGGTATATAAATTTATTGATCAAAAATACAAATATGAAGAAAATTCTTATTGTTAACGGACATCCTGAAAAGAGTAGCTATAACTATGCTTTATCGGCATCCTACATCGATGGTGCTACAAAAAACAATAATGCTGAAATAAGTATCATCAATATTGCGGACCTGCAGTTCAATCCTAATCTGACTCACGGCTATCAGCAACGAACTGAGCTTGAACCTGATTTGTTGGACGCGATTGAAAAATTGAAAGCCGCCGACCATATAGCCTGGTTTTTTCCTATGTGGTGGTACAGTTGTCCGGCCATTATGAAGGGATTTATTGACCGTACATTTTTACCCGGCATTACATTTCAGCCGGTGGAAGGAAAACCATTGCCCGACAAACTGCTGAAAGGTAAATCTGCCCGACTGATTATCACTGCCGATAGCCCATCGTGGTTCAATAGTTTGTTTATGGGCAAACCGGCTATCAACCAAATTAAAAGGGGGATTTTACAATTTTGCGGAGTGAACCCTGTAAAAGTAACTTATATTGCACCTTTGAAGAACTCTACCGAAGCTTTTCGGAAGAAACACCTGCTTAAGGTACGGGAACTGGGACAGCAGTTGGATTGATTACCGGTAATTTATGCTTATGTTAGTGTTGGTATATTACAGTTACCACACTAACTAATACGCTTCCTGCTATCAGCATAATCATACTTATCTCGACAGGTACCTGTCAAGGTGCTCGATAGGTATGTGTAAAGCAGCCCGACAGGTACCTGTCGAGCTTCCCTGCATTCACTATTCAGCGTATAGGGTATGCTCGTACGTATAGCTGCGTGGTTTGACTAAAGGTTTGCCATTGCCGGAGTATTGTGTAGTTACCTTTAGTTGATAGCTTCCGGCGGCTAATTCGGGAACAATCAGCTCTGTTTTTGTATCACCGTTGGCAAATAATGCCGATGGGGGAAAATGAATTTCATTGCCGGTTTCGTTATGCCGAAGATACAGTCCAACGGTAGGGTTGTCGCCGGTTATCTTTATTTTATCGCCACGAATCACCAATACGCGGTTTGTAACAAGTTTGTCGGTGTGTTGTTTGGTTTGTAAGTCGGTAATTGTCCATATTCTGAGGCTCAATGGCTTTGTTCTCAGCATCTCAACCTTTAAATTTTTCTTTGCTTTATGTGCAAGCTGACCTGCACTGAACACAATATCCACACTGTGTCTTTTTTCATCAAAATCGTCGGCCAATGAATCGAACGAACCCTTTACATGGGCCTGCGCAGTGAAATATCCGGTATTGATTTTATTGCCGTCTTCAATCTTTTCCATCATTTCATCTAAAAAAAGCTTTACATGATATGCTATTGTTTCAGGATTCACTCCTGCTCCCGGCTTACTGCATAACGATTCGCAAATTCCCTGAACGTCGTAGCTGCTGTATTTAGTGGTGTATGCCAAATATTTACCCTTGGCATTTTTCATGGGATTAGGATACAGAATGGCTTTGATGGTACGATGGGCTGATGACATAATTATTGGATTTAGAGGTTTTATGCAAATATATAGCTGCAAAAATATAAAAAAACTGCGAAGCAGTTGAATGTGAATAACCATGTATGCAATGCATGGAGAATGAATTGATGCAAATTCGCCAGAACCCAGAATGGGTTCAATAATATAGTGCTGAAATACCTCAATAATGATATTCAACCCCTGTCGGGGTTATAGATAGTTTTGTTGTTCTTAAATCCATGGGTTTCACCCGATGGCTAATCACATTCAATCCCGAAGGGATTGAAGACCTTACAACAAATACTTCTCGTCAAACTCCACTTGATGCTCGTTAAGCAACTCAATTAATTCTTCTCTAAACGTTTTTTTATGATGATGCGTTTCCTGATTTTTTACATATTCAATAAGTTTGTCTTTGTCGCTAAATGAATATGTAAATGAAGCATAACCAACTTGCCACGCTTTGAAATCTGGAAACAAATTCTGTGTTTTTATGTAATCCGAACTCGCCAGTTTTATATCTTTCACCAACGAGGATACGGCAATGGAAGGGTGTATATGTGTAACAATATGAATATGGTCTTCAACCCCTCCAATACGGTACAAGTGACAATCTTTGTTTTTCAAAACTCCCCAGATATATCGAAATAAATCTTCTCTATTATCCTTGATAAGCGTTTTTTCTCTGTCCTTTGTGCTAAAAACAATTTGATAAAGTGATTGTGTGTACGTGCTCATAGTCGTATTTATTTATAATTCGTTATTGCAATTCATGTAGAAAAACACCAAACACCGACTGCGAACAATTGTAACTGTTGGCTATAGTGTGTTTGGATATCATGAATAAATTAATTTAAAGAGTTATATATAAGTGGAAGTATTTACAATTGCAAATATACTTATTCTAATTTATTTTAATAGTCTTAATCACTATAATTTCAAGAATGTTACAAAAAATATCATAACTGCGTAGCAGTTGAATGTGATTAGCCATGTATGCAATGCATGGAAAATGAATAGATGCAAATTCGGCTGAACACCGAAGGTGTTCAATGATATAGTGCCGAAATACCTCAATAATGATATTTAACCCCTGTCGGGGTTTGGGTGCGTGTTATTTCGTATATTCCACGGGTTTCACCCGTGGTTAATCAAATTCCATCCCTTCGGGATTCGATTAAGAATATTGATGAAAATACATAGAATTTTATTTCTAATATACATTAGAAACGATTGTATGATTGATTACTGCGTAGCAGTTGAATGTGATTAACCATGTATGGAATGCATGGAAAATGAATAGATGCAAATTCGGCTGAACACCGAAGGTGTTCAATGATATAGTGCCGAAATACCTCAATAATGATATTCAACCCCTATCGGGGTTTGGGTGCGTGTATTGTTGTATACTCCACAGATTGCATCTGTGGTTAATCACATTCAATCCCTTCGGGATTATGCTTAGAATCCTATTCGGGAATTTTTCAAATTCATCATCACCCCCACTGACTATTCCTGTATCGATTTATTTCAAAGTGACGGTATAACTACAAAAATAAGGGCTCCACTTGGCGTGAAACCCTTACCCTAAATTCGGAGTGCGACTCAAAGTCGCGCCCCGAATATATAAAAAATTGAGGGCTTCACTTAAAGTGAAACCCTCAATAAAAATGTTTGTTGCGTTACATTAGAATCCGAAATATACAAGTCTAATAATACACTAAAACGTATTATACGCTGTCTCTCCCTCCTTTGGAGGGAGTCGGAGGGAGGTTTAATTCTTATACACCAACCGCCCCCCATCATAATCCACCGTTATCGCTTCGTCGCTGTGAACTGTTCC